>JBKPNY010000001.1:0-7736 GCA_046732835.1 Gemmatimonadota bacterium
TTGCCAACCTTGTAGATTTCGACCAGTTATACGGGCACCGCAACGACGTTGCGGGGTTCTACAACTCGCTGCGGGAGTTCGACTTCGCTCTCCCCTCACTAACCTCCGCGCTTCGCGAGGACGATCTGCTTTTCATCACCGCCGACCACGGCAACGATCCAACTACTGAATCAACTGACCATGCCCGCGAGATGGTGCCGCTTCTCGCCATCGGAAGTCGGGTCACACCAGTCGATCTCGGGACCCGGAAGACTTTTTCCGACCTCGGCGCAACCGTAGGCGAGTGGCTTGGTGTCTCATACCGCGGCAGGGGCGAGTCGTTTCTGTCTCAGATCGTTCAATCGTGAGCGGCGAGAGGAAATCGATGAGCTCTGAAGAAGAGCTGCGCCAGGCGGCGTTCGACGCGATGGAGAATGCATATGCACCCTACTCGAAGTTTCGCGTCGGGGCTGCGTTGCGGACTTCGTCGGGTGAGATAGTTACCGGCTGCAACGTTGAGAACGCCGCTTATGGAGAAGCGCTGTGCGCCGAGCGCGTGGCAGTGTCGGCGGCAGTGGCTAAGGGAATGCGGGAGTTTGAGGAGATTGCGATCGCAAGCGAATCGGAAGATCCGTCGCCACCATGCGGATCGTGCCGCCAGACCATGAGTGAGTTTGCACCTGATCTCAAGGTCACGGGGTATTCGAGGAACGGTAAGAAAATTGTCTGGCGGCTGAGTGACCTTCTGCCGGAAGCGTTCGCGCTGAACCATCTACGCGGAAAAGAGTAAGTGAAATTGAATTCAGGCCGGTACAAGCTTACCGGCTTAGCCATAGTGACAGCGATCATAGCCGCAGCCTGCACCGAAAAACTCGACAACAGTGCAGGCTGTCCGATCTTGTGCCCCGATCAGGGTGGAGACATCCAGACCATCACGCTCGACGCCGTCTCTTTCGACTCGACGGTCTCGGCGCTTACAGGTCAGGGCACGGAGCTCGAGCTTCTCCTCGCGACACGTGGAGACACGCTCGATTCCCGCGCTGTGATTCGCTTCGACACGATTCCCGATCGCTTTCGCCGGCCCGGTGCCGATACGACGAGCATCGAAGTCACTACAGTAGATAGCGCATTCCTGCGCCTTCGGGTGGACACCGTCGGCGGAAAGATTCCCGCGACGCTTGCGCTCGATCTGTATGATGTCAACTCGACTGCGCCCGATACGGCTGTCGAGGAAATCGCAGCGCTGTTCACACCGTCTCGATTGATAACATCAGCGACGTTCGCGAATTCGCAGCTCAAGGATACCATCAACGTTCCAATTCCCGGCGACGCGATTCTCTCCAGAAAGGGTGGCCGCCTTCGAATAGGAATTCGTGCACGCGCCGATCAATCTGTTCAGCTGAGACTTCTTTCAGAGGAAGGAGCTGGATCGCCGTCGATTCTCTCGTATCGTGTTTCGCCCGATACCACAATCGCGAAGGTTGTGCTTGCCCCGTCTTCGAAGACGCCGGAGAACCAGCCGATTCTCGCTTCTTCGTTCGGTGACTACACCTTGCTGGTCAGGGGAACGGCAACCGGACCCGCATCGCAGCTGGACATCGGCGGACTGCCGGCGCGACGAGTTTACATGCGGTTCAATTTGCCGGCGTTCATCACCGATTCTGTCGACGTCGTGAGGGCAACGCTGCTGCTCACACAGCTGCCGAACAACGGTCTGGATCCGGGCGACACGGTTTTGATCGTGCCGAATGTGGGGCTCGCCGCATCGTCGGTGACCGATGTCGCAAAGGCGGCGCAAATCGCTGCCAGTGTCACGACTGATACGCTCAAGGTCACTCCAGCCGGCAGCGGATTGAAGCTGCTGGAGCTGGCGAATGTGATTGCTGTGTGGCGAACGCAGGTTGTTGCGGACACGCCGCGCTCACTCATTCTCATCAGCACGTTAGAGGGGACCTCTCCGCTCGAGGCGCGCTTCTATCCAATCGAAGCCGCTCCGGATCTGAGGCCACGGCTCCGCATCAGTTATTCATCCAGAAAATCGACGGGGCTCCCGTGAAGAAGCTCGCGTTTGGACTCGCCGTTCTATTGAGTGTTGCTCCATTCTCAGGATTGGCGGCGCAGGGAACGCTGAGCACTCAGGGTTTCGGATATCCTCCGGGCCAGATGAGCGCGCGCGCACGCGCTACAGGCGGTGGCATCGCCGAATTCGATTCGGATAGTCCAGTCAACCCTGCATCGATCGCGTTGTCAGGTGAGCCCAGGATGTTCCTGCAGTATGAGCCGGAATTCAGAAGGATTACGAGCGGCGGAAATGCGTCGAACACAACTACTGCAAGATTCCCGGTCTTTGCTGCTTCAATTCCGTTCTTCTCGCATTCAAGCATTGGCGTTTCGGCATCGACATTCCTCGACCGCTCGGCATCGACGAGCATCACGCGCGAGCAGGAAGTCGCAGGCACTATTTCCACAGTCACGGAACAGACACGCTTCCTTGGCGCGATGAACGATTTGCGCCTCGCCTTCGGATGGGCGCCAAGTCAGAAGTTCCAGATTGGTCTGGGTGTGCATGCATTCACTGGACAGAACAGAACTTTCTTCAGCCAGACTTTCCCCGACTCGCTCAAGTTCGCGTCAATTTCACAGACAACGACTCTCGGATTCCGCGGCTATGCCGGATCAGCGGGGATACTGGTTCGTCCGTCGCGCAACATTGGATTCGCGGTGAGTGGACGCAAAGGTCAGAAAATCGAAGCACGCAACGCGGACTCGGCGGTGTCCGAGGCGAATATCCCGGATCGAATCGGTTTTGCAATTGCGTACGAGGGTATTCCGGGATCGAGCATTTCTGCGCATGCTTCCAAGGAGATGTGGTCGAAGCTGAATGGTCTTGGATCATCGGCTGCAACCGCGGTAGATACCTGGGAGGGAGGATTCGGTTTGGAGTCGCTCGGTCCTCGCATCATGGCACGCCAGACAGTGCTTCGTCTGGGCTCGCGATATCGCACGCTTCCGTTCCTCGCGGCGGGTGAGGAAGTGAAGGAGCTTTCATTTGCCGGCGGCATTGGCGCGCAATTCTTCCGCAACCGCGCGCAATTCGATGTCACGCTCGAGCGGGCAGGCCGAAAGGTCGAAGGCAACGTCGATGCGAAGGAACGCGCATTCATTCTCAGCTTCGGACTTCGCGTCAGGCCGTAGCCACATGGCAGATCCGGCAAAGGAATCGAGCCCGCTCGTTCTTGTTGCGGATGATGTGGCAGCAAACGTCGAGCTTTTGTTCGATCAGCTTCAAACGCTGGGGTATCGCACGGTCGGCGCTTACGACGGTCCGTCGGCAGTCGCCGCATGCTTCCAGCATCACCCCGACCTCTGCATTCTCGACGTGTCGATGCCCGCCGGGGATCTCGGTGTAGATACGCGCTCGACAGGCTTCGAAGTATGTCGCCGCATTAAGCGTGATCCACGCACATCGCGCATTCCGGTGATTTTCGTCACGGCAATGAACGACACGACTGACCGCGTGCGCGGCATTGAAGCGGGCGGTGACGATTTCCTCACCAAGCCGCACAATCGGCTCGTGCTTGGCGCGCGGGTGAGAAGTCTTCTCAAGCTCAAGGCTGCAACTGACGCTCTGGAGAACAGCTATCGCAAGCTGCGCGAGCTGGAGAAGGTGCGCGATGATCTCATGAAGATGATCGTGCACGATCTGAAGAGTCCCCTCACATCAGTGCTTGCAACTCTCGAGCTGCTTGGGGATGGTGACTTCGGAAGTCTTACTGACGATCAGCGCCGTGCCGTTGGTGATGCGGAAGGAAAAGCGGAAGATCTGCTGACCCTGATCGAAGACATTCTCGAGGTCGCGCGCATCGAGGAAGCTGCGGTCACTATCACGAGGTCTCCGATTGCGCCGGCCGCTTTGCTCAGCGAGCTGTATCATGAATGGCAGCATCGCTTTCAGCAGGAAGGCACCAACGCCGTCATCAAGGTCGACGATGACACGCCGGTGTTCTATGCGGACAAGGCGTTGATGAAGAGAGTGTTCTCGAATCTGATTCAAAACGCTGTCTCGCATTCATCGCGCTCGATCGAGCTTTCGATGAATGCAAAGAAATCAGGCGATGCAATTCTTTTTACGTTCGCCGACAATGGTCCCGGAATTCCCGAGGAATACCACGAAGTCATCTTCCGCAAATTTGGACAGGTGTCGAGTGGTGCTAACCTGCCGCGCGTGCGCAGCTCCGGACTTGGTCTCACTTTCTGCAAGCTCGTTGTCGATCTGCACGGCGGCATGATCTGGGTTCGCAGCCGCGAAGGGGAAGGGAGCGCCTTCTACGTGCAGCTCCCGCTCACGAAGCAGACGGAAGAGGAAGAACAGACCCGCGTTCGCATTCGGGGCACTTCGATCGCAGGCTGATGAAGGTTTTTCTTCGAACGTACGGCTGTCGTGCCAACCAGTACGATACGGAAGCCGTTCGTCAGATGCTTGCATCCGCATCGAACGTCGAGGAGACACTGGACGCCAGCGAGGCCGACATTGCGATCTTCAACAGCTGCACTGTAACTGCAGCTGCGGAAGCCGATCTTCGCAGCGACATCCGCGCTGCATCGCGCTCAAATCGTGCGCTTCGGACAATCGTCATGGGATGTGCGGCCGGTGCTCCATCTCGAGATGAGCGCACTGCTCCGCTGGCGACGCTTCCTTCTGTAGAAGCAGTGATAGCAGGCGCCAACGTTGACGCAGTGGCATCGGCAATGGGTTTCGAACGAGCTCCCTTTAGTTCAGGCTCGATACAGACAGGAGCCCGTGCACTTCTCAGAATCCAGGACGGCTGCGATGAACATTGCACCTTCTGCGCGACGACTATCTCTCGCGGAGCAAATCGTTCGCGCAGCGCTGACGAAATCGTAAGCGAAGCAGCGAAGCTCGCCGAGGTGCATCCCGAGATCGTTGTGACAGGGATTCACATCGGATCCTACGGCAGGGACATTGGACTCTCGCTGTCGCATCTTGTTGAGCGACTCGTGAGCGAAGTTCCGGCCGCGAGATTTCGGCTGACGTCGATAGAGGCGACCGAAGTCGATGACAAGCTGGTAGAGCTTTTCAGTGATCCGATGGGGAGACTAACCCCGCATCTCCATGCGCCTCTCCAGTCCGGGTCGAACAAAATCCTTAAACGAATGGGACGGCATTGGTACACGGCGGAGTCGTACGAAGCCGCTGTGGAGCGCATTACGAGTGGTAAGCCACGGTTTGGCTTGTCCGCCGATGTCATTACTGGATTTCCCGGTGAGACTGACATCGATCACACTGCGACGGTCTCCATGATCGAGCGGCTGCCCTTCACGTCTATTCACGTCTTCCCTTATTCACCGCGTCCTGGCACCGCGGCGACGCGGCTTGGCGCACACGTTTCCGGAAAGGATGCCAGGCAGCGAGCGAGAGAGCTGCGAGAGCTTGGCGAGAGAAAGGCGCGAGCGTACGCGATGTCCCGCACAGGCGGTCAATGCGACGTAGTTGTGACTGAGCGAGGCAAAGGACTGACCGAAGACTATCTTTCGGTAGCCGTTCCCGAGAGTATTGCTCGACGTGCCCGCTTTACGGGAATCCTGAGCGACAACGGCGCCAATCAACTAACCGCAATTCCGCATCCTTAAGATGGACCGACCCACAGTCTACATCGAAACCTACGGCTGCCAGATGAACGTCAGCGATTCCGAGCTCATGCTCGGAAAGATGGCGCAGTCGGGTTACGATCAGGTGGACGTTCCGGAGAATGCGGATGTGATTCTCGTTAACACGTGCGCGATTCGCGAGCACGCTGAACAGCGCGTGATCGGACGTCTTGGCGAGATGAAAAGCAAAATGAAGCGACACGCAGTGCTCGGCGTCACTGGATGTATGGCTCAGCGGCTCGGACCGCAGATTCTCGAGCGTGCCGGGCACGTGAGTCTTGTCATTGGACCCGACGGGTATCGGTCGCTGCCCTTTCTGGTTGAGAATGCACGACGCGGAATCAAAGCTTCGGCGACCGATTTCGATCTCGAGGAGCACTACGAGGATTTCAAGCCGCGTCGCTTCGATAAAGTGAAGGCGTGGATTCCAGTCCAGCGCGGCTGCGATTATCGCTGCACGTACTGCATCGTCCCGACGACACGTGGTCCAGAGCGCAGTCGCAAACTGAATGAAGTCGTGCGCGAAGCAGGGGAGATTGTGGCCGAAGGGATGTCCGAGGTAGTTCTGCTTGGACAGACGGTGAACTCGTACAACGACGGCGCGCATGACTTTGCGGATTTGCTGCGAGCAGTCGGGGATGTGGACGGCGTCAGGCGTCTCCGTTTCACGAGCCCGCATCCTAATGACTTCAGTGATCGTGTGATCGAAGCGATTGCTGAGACCGAAGCCGTGTGCGAGCACGTGCACCTGCCGATGCAGTCGGGCTCGAGCAGGGTTCTCAAGAGAATGCTGCGACGATATTCGCGCGAAGCGTATTTCGAGTGTGTCGATCGTCTTCGCAGAGCGGTGCCGAACCTTTCGCTGACTACGGATATCATCGTTGGATTTCCCGGAGAGAGCGATGAAGACTTCGCAGAAACGCTGAGCGCGGTTCGCGAGATCGGTTTCGACGACGCATATACCTTCAAATTCTCGCCGCGCGAGGGAACTCCGGCGACTCGAATGCCGGCGAGCGAGACCATTTCGGATGAAGTGTCGAGCGACAGGCTTGCGCGGTTGATCGAGACGGTTCGCACTGGCTCGCGTGCACGCAACCTCAAAATGCTCGGTGAGCGGAAAGAAGTCCTGATCGAGAAGGAAGCACGACGCGGCGGACTGCTTCAGGCGCGCACTCGCGATTTCAAGACGGTCATCATTCCCGGCGAGCCCGACCTCATTGGCACGTACGCTACCGTAGAGCTCACCGGAACAACCGGTTCGACATTCACCGGGTCGATTCTTCGCGAGCGCGCGGCGCTCCCGGTCGCGGTCTAGTCAAACCTTCCGGCGTGAAATGATGATGGCCTGGTAATAGAGCCAGGCCACAATGAAGCGACTTCTTCAGCGAGTCGCTTTGCCGCTCATTGCTCTTGCTTACGCCGCGTTTGCCGCAGGCCTCTTTGCCGGCTTTGGCGGGATCGCGTGGATTGCTGTCGTTATGGGCAGCTGTGGTGGTCTACACGGGCTGGTGAGAGGCGATTGGCGTAATATCGCTCTCGCTCTCATCCTCGCGAGCGGCGCCCTCATCGCACTCACATCGGCCCAGCCGCAACGCGATCGCAGGAATTCAGGGAGCTCGAGTGATTCCACGTTCCTCGAATCGATGCGTAAGCGCGCGAATCACTCGATAGAAAGAATCTTTCGCCGGGATGCGCCTATGGCGAAAGCACTTCTCATCGCCGATCAGCATGAGATTCCACCGGAGACGCGTGACCGGTACGCGAGATCGGGAATGGTGCACATGCTTTCGATCTCAGGGCTTCACGTTGCTATTGTAGCCGGCGCGATGATCATGGCGCTGCAGGCAATGCACCTTTCGCGAGGAATGGCGTCGCTGATCGGCGTGGTTCTGACTTGTATCTACGTTGCCGTGATTGGTGCGCCGCCTCCCGCTGTTCGGTCTGCAACAATGCTCGCTGTTGTTGCAGCATCCAGGTCGATGCAGAGACCTACCTCGCCGTGGGCTGCGCTTGCAGTCGGCGCATTCGTACCTCTCATCGTACCGCGTACAGTTCTCGATCTCGGATACCAGCTGAGCGTCGCAGGA
>JBKPNY010000002.1:0-32979 GCA_046732835.1 Gemmatimonadota bacterium
TGCTGTTGGACTCACACTTCCCGATCCCGATCTGAAATTCAATCCTGACAAACAGGGTTACGACTTCGGCGAGGTTGACTGGGATGAGTTCTGGCAGGTCGTGAAAGGCAACGGACCGTGCAATCGCGAGCGAATCCAGGCGCGACGTGATGCGCACGAAAATGGCCGATGGGTACGCGAAGCAGCGGAAGCTTTTTCCGCCAAGCATTCGAAGCAGGAAAGATCATCAGCCGCATGACTAAAACCACACGGCGCGGTATTAGGTATTAGTGGAAATGGAAGCAAACGAATCGCAGCTGCCGCTGTGGGAAGTATTCACGCAGGAGGATGGCGGCGCCCCGCACGAGCACGCCGGAAGTGTGCACGCGGCTGATGCAGAGATGGCACTGCAGAATGCGCGCGACGTATACGGTCGCCGCGGAAAAGTCGTGAGCGTGTGGGTGGTTCCATCAAACGAGATCACAGCATCGCAAAGCGAATGGGCCGGCCCATTCTTCGATCCGGGCGCAGATAAAGCGTATCGTCACCCGCAGTTTTACAAGATTCCTCGCGGTCTCAAAGGCTTTTGACCGACAACCTCTTTCAGTACCTCCTGCGACTCGGCGACGATCGTCTTGTGCTTGGCCATCGATTGTCCGAGTGGTGCGGTCACGGTCCGATTCTCGAGGAGGACATTGCACTTGCGAACATCGCGCTCGATCTGATCGGTCAGGCCACGCTTTATCTCAAGCTCGCAGGTGAGACCGAAGGCAAAGGCCGAAGCGAAGATGATCTCGCCTATTTCCGGGACGCCATCGACTATCGCAACGTGCAGCTCGTTGAATTACCAAAAGGCGATTACGCGTTCACGATCGTGCGGCAGTTTTGTTTCGACGTGTTCAGCTATCACGTTCTTGAACAGCTGCAATCGAGCAGGCATTCGGAGATTGCAGGAATCGCGGCGAAGGGATTCAAGGAAGTGCGATATCACGTGCGCCATTCGAGCGAATGGGTTGTCCGGTTTGGCGATGGTACGGAAGAGAGTCACACCCGCGCGCAGAACGCCTTGAATGAGGTGTGGCGCTTTACGGAAGAGATGTTTCAGGCAGACGATGTCGATCGCGCCATGCTCGCGGAAGGAATCGGCGCGGACGTCGAAGGGATCAAGCCGAAGTGGGAAGCGGTAGTAAAGGATGTGTTCACTCGCGCTACTCTTTCAATTCCCAACGATCCACCAGCCATGACCGGTGGAAGACGCGGACGTCATAGTGAATCGCTTGGTCATATGCTGTCAGAAATGCAGATCGTCGCGCGAAGTCATCCGGGTGCCCAATGGTAGCAACCGACGTCCTCGAGATCCTGAAAGAGGTGAAAGATCCCGAGATTCCGATGATCGACGTCGTCGAGCTCGGAATTGTACGCGATGTAGTGATCGATAACGATGAAGTTCGCGTCGATATTACTCCGACGTATTCGGGATGTCCCGCGATGCAGGTGATAGAGCGCGAGATTGTATCGACACTGCATTCTCACGGATTTGAGAACGCACGCGTGAACACCGTCTACTCTCCAGCGTGGACGACAGACTGGATCACAGCTGAAGCGAGAGAGAAACTGCGCGAGTACGGAATCGCCCCGCCGACAGGCAGGTCCGATTTCGGCGGAATCGCAGAGCTCGTCTCACTTCGACGTGCCCGCCCCACCACTCAGTGTCCGTTCTGTGGATCCTCGAACACCGAGCTCAAGAGCGAGTTTGGATCGACGGCGTGCAAATCAATTCATTACTGCAACAGCTGTCACCAGCCGTTCGATCACTTCAAAGCGTTCTAGGACTGACCGGTAGCCCGGTTCAGAATCCCTCCAAGAATTCCGCCGAACTGCGGATGCGATGCATGCTGCTGAGCTTCACGCTGCAGGTCGCTGCTGATTTGTGTTGTGCTTGCTCCCGTCTGATTTCGATGTCGCGCAATTGCGCCAAGCACGATAGGCGCGAGGATCATCAGCACTTTGGCGGCTTTGGCCCGATCGATCCCGCTCGCCTGCGATACGCCATCCTGAACGTCGGAGTGATTCGACCCAAGGATGTTGCCAAGGATTCCGCCGCCGGCACCGCTCAGTATCCCGCCAAGTCCGCCAGAGGAGGAGGATCCTCCGCCCTGCATCATTCCGCCGAGCCCGCCAAGCACACCGCCGATTCCACCAAGATTGTCGAGGAGTCCGGCATGTTCGCTGGCAGCAGCATCGATGGAGGTCGCTCCCTGAGGTGACGCTGCATGCGCCGCCATTCCTCCCATCAGCATTGGAACTGCGGCGTTCACAGCCTGCTGGGTTGTCGCCTGATCCTCGCCAATGGCCTCGCTTATCTGGCTGATTACGCCGGGTGAAAGCTGCGACTGGATTACGTCCTGAATACCGCTCATTTCCCCTCCAAGAGTTCTACAACATCGACTCATCAGGCGAATCCCGTACCAGCTACGGAACTACGGAACTACGGAACTGCGAACTGCTCTGAAGCACAGATGACACAGATGCTTCGCAGATGACACAGATGAACTTCGGAAAACCTTTTAAATGTTAACGACGGAACTGCGGTCCGCAGTCAAAAAAGAAAAAGCCGTACCGTTTTTCATCTGTGCTCATCTGCGTACATCTGCGTCATCTGTGCTTCAGAGCAGTTCTGTAGTTCTGTAGTTCTGTAGTTCTGTAGTTCCCGTAATCACACTCGTTGGAGTTCCGATCTTCCTGATTCTGGTGTTTGGCCCGCGCTTTATGGCGCTTGCGAAAGAGAAGAATCGACCTCCGGGGCCGGGTACGGCGGCGTAAGACCCTGGCTTCGGCCAAGCTCACGAAGTCTGGATTCTTCCTTCTCGATCAGCTGATCCCACGTTCCGGAATCGATAACGCGTCCATTCTCCAGAACGTGAATTACATCCGCGCCACGAATCGTGGAGAGCCGATGCGTGATGACCACGATTGTCATTGCGCCGTGCAGACGTTGAATCGCGTGGAAGATTCGCTCTTCATTCTCTGAATCGAGAGAGCTCGTCGCTTCGTCGAGGATGAGAACATGTGGGTGACGAAGCAGTGCCCGGGCGAGACTCAAACGCTGTCTCTCCCCACCCGAAAGTCGAACACCGCGCTCACCGATAACCGTATCGAGACCATTCGGCAGCTTCAAAACAAAATCCGCAGCAGCACTCGCGAGTGCATCCTTCATTGCGCGCTCACTCGCGCCCGGTGCAGCCCAGTCGAGATTGAAGCGAACTGTATCGTTGAAGAGGAACGTGTCCTGCGCAACGTACCCGATCTGTTCGCGCCAGGAGGCGAGGTATGACGGATCGAGCGGCTTCCCGTCGACAGTAACCGATCCCTTGTCCGGAGTTATCAATCCCAGAAGCAGATCTGCAATGGTTGTCTTGCCCGCGCCCGAAGATCCAACGATGGCCGTGGTCTTACCCGCCGGTATGGCAATCGAGACGTTGTGCAGCTGCCTCGTTGAACCGGTGTAGCTGAACGAAACATCGACAAGCTGAATCCCCTTCTCTACAGCAATGCGGCGCTGCTGAGCGCTCGACCGCTCCGGTGCCTGCTCACATTCACCGATCAGCTTTTCAATGGCATGCAGGGCCGGAACAACACTCAGAATCTCCTGAGTGGTCTGTTGAAGCGTGACGATGCGCGGAACGAGTCGTGAGAAAATGAAGAGCAGCAGCAGAATCGCTGCTGTCGGGAGATAAAAGACCTGGACGGCGAGATACAGAATCACGCTGAGTGCGACGACCGATGCGATTGTCGTCTGCCATCTGAGTGAAGCAAATGCGCGAGTGAGAGCAAGTCGCGCATCGTTTACCTGCCGTCCGATGTCGAGAAAGAGCGAAAGGTGCCTCTCTTCATGACCATAGCTCTTTGCTGTTTTCAGTCCGCCAAGCTGCTCGGATGCAGTCGCAAAGAGTGCCGCGGTACTCGTCGTGACTGCCTCACCGCGGGTTCTTCCCAGGATTGTTCGGGCGCGCTCGATAACGAGGAGAAAGATCGATGCGGCGAGAACAATTACTGTCATCGATGCTGACACACGAAGTGCTACCGCAGCATAGACAAGCACAACAACGGCAGTCGCGATAAGGAAAAGAACATTGTTCGCGCCGTTGTCGACCTGGTCGATTGCAGTTGTGAGCGCGTAAGTGAAGTCCGACGACCGAATTCGCGACACTACGAGCCAGCGGGCGTGAGCTATGGCTGAGTAGAGCCGCTCGCGCAGCGAAAGCGTGTACTTCTGCACCGCGACTGTGTCTGCAAGAGATCGCGCACGAACCAGCGATGCCTGAATCACAGTGAGGATCACGTACAGAACCAGGACCGTCGCAAGCGTCGGCGTTATGTGGAAAGCTGTGAACACCGAGGAGAGCTTCGTGGCGAGCGAGCTGACAGATCCTGCGACTGAAACGCCCGCGAGCTGAAGGAGCGGGACCAGCAGGATGAGAGTGATGCCTTCAGTAAGACCAACCGCCGCGGTCAGGACGAGTGCGAGAAGCGCTCGTCCCGGCGCGGCGGCGAATACTCCCTTGAGGAGCGAGATCAAAACTGCGAGAGCGCGCCCACCCAGCTTGTCAGGAACTGATTCGCCTGGAAGCCGTCGAGCACCCGGTGATCGATCGTTAACGTGACGTAACACATCGGCTTCATAATCAGTTCATTGTCGCCTGACGCCCGGGGACCGGCGACAGGCGACAGGCGACCGGCGACCGGTAACGGAGCTACGCGCATTTCCATCTTCCCGATCCCAAGTATCGCTGATTGTGGCTGATTGATGATGATCGGCGATGCGATGAGACTTCCGCTCACGCCGTGATTGGAGATCGTGAACGTGCCGTTCTGCACGTCTTTCGGATCGAGCTTCTCGTTCCGCGCACGCTCGGTCAAATCCTGGAGCCTCTCTGCAATCCCATAAAGATCGAGATCCTGCGCTTTTGTAATCACGGGAACAATCAGTCCGCCCGAGCCCAAAGCGGTCGCAACGCCGATGTTGATGTCGTCAAAGATCTCGAGCGCATCATCATGCCATCTGCTGTTCACTTCCGGCACGGCTTTCAAAGCATCTGCAGTCGCCTTCACGAAGTACGCGGTGTACGTGAGCTTCGCGCCGCGCCTCTCGAAGTCGGCTTTGTTCGCGTCGCGGTGCGCGACGATTCCCGAAAGGTCCGCATCGAATACACTCGTCACATGCGGAGCAGATGCAACACTCTGCACCATGTGCTGAGCGATGCTGCGACGCATCTGCGAATGTTTCACCATCCGGCCGCTGATTCCGTTCGCAGGCTTCTTTCGAGACTCGACAAACTTTGTCACATCTTCGGCCGTGATGCGCCCGCCTTTCCCGCTTCCAGTGACTTGCGACGCATCGAGTCCATGCTCCTTCAACAGCTTTCTGACAGCGGGACTCAACTCGAGAGTTGAAGGCTGTCTCTCGAGACCGTCGGCTTGTGGCGACGGAGGCGGGGGAGCTTCGGCCGCGACTTTTTCCCCAGCTCCAGCTGCAGTGTCGACTCTTCCAAGAACCTGACCAGGCTCGACCTGCTCTCCGTCGGTCTTGAGAATCTCTACAAGTCGTCCAGTTCCCGGTGAAGCAACTTCCATGTTCACCTTGTCGGTACTGATTTCCAGCAGCGGCTCATTTTCGCTGACCGAATCGCCGACGGACTTGAACCACGTCGACACCACCGACTCTGTCCCTTCAGCCTGGCCGATGGGAACGATTACATCGACAAGCGAAGGCATCAGGCTTCGAGGACCTCGCTCATTCGCTTGGCAATCGATGCGACCGTCGGAACCACAGCGTCCATCAAACCGAAGTTGTGCGGAACGGGCACGTCAGGGATTGCGAGACGCTGAATTGGCGCATCGAGACTGAAGAACGCTTCCTGTGCGACTGTCGCTGCTACTTCAGCACCGAATCCCGCCGTGATTCCATCTTCATGGACAATGAGACAGCGACGCGTGCGACGCACCGACTCGAGCACGGTATTGCTGTCCCATGGTGAAATCGTTCTGAGATCGATGATCTCGATCGACTGACCAGCTTGTTTCGCAGCAAGCTCACAGCGCTCGACCATTGCACCCCATGTCACAACAGTGAGAGCATCGCCCGCGACAGTGATCTTCGCTTTTCCAAATGGAAGCATGAAGTCATCGCCCGGATACGGCCGTCGCGCCCATGGCCCATCGAGAAGATGCCTGTGCTCGAAGAAGATCGTCGGGTTATTGCTTCTCAACGCTGCGCGAAGAAGTCCGACTGCATCTTCTGCATTCGATGGAAACGCCATCTGCCATCCAATCGCGTGCGCCCAGAAAACTTCTCCCGACACGCTGTGCCACGGGTCACCAACCTTGGCGAATCCTCCCGGCATTCTCACGACAATCGGAGCTGCAAACCGATTCGCAGTTCTCCAGCGAATTGTTCCGCAGTTGTTGAGCTGCTCGGTTGCAGGATCTGCGTACTTCCGGAATTGAATCTCGGCGACAGGCATCAGTCCCGCGATTGCCATTCCAACTGCGCGTCCGACAATTCCCTCTTCGGAAAGACTCGTGTCGAAAACGCGCTTGTCTCCGAATGTATCCTGCAGCCCCATCGTCGCAGCGTGTACACCACCCTTCGGTCCGATGTCTTCGCCGAAGATGAGAACTTTGGAATTCGTGCGCAGCTCCACCTCGAGTGTGCGACGGATTGCCGTAAGCATGTTCGTTCGCTGCGGCTCGGGTGTCGCCTTATCTGTCGACTCAGGAAATCGATGACCACCAGGCGCAAGCCCGCCAACCAGCTGAACCTCGCCAGTCTCGGCAAAGCGATAGCGAGTGATTTTTGACGGGTCCGGCTCAGGACGATTGAGCGCACCCTCGAGGGCTGCTGCAACATCGCGCTCTGCCTCGGCTTCGATCTCACTCCATTCTTCTTCCGAAATGAAAGAAGGCACGAGATAACTGCGAAGTTTCGGAAGCGGATCGCGCGCCTTCTCGCCGGCAATACAGTCTTCGGTCTTGTACGCCTGGGTGTCCTGGCCGGAATGTCCGCAGAGGCGCGGCACCTCGAGTCTCAGAAGCGCCGGTCCATTTCCACTGCGAACGTGCTCGATCACATCCTCGAACAGCTCGGCAGTCGCTGCGGGATCAGTGCCGTCGCCTTCCTTTATGTAGAGATTCTGGAATGACGCGAGATTCGCTGCGATGTTGCCGCCCGGCGTCTGAAATGACGCGGGTACGGAAATGCCATAGCGATTGTCTTCGATATAGAAAAGAATTGGAAGCTTGAGCGTGGTCGCGATTGTAAGCGCCGACCAGAATCCATTGGTCGCTGCTGAGGCTTCTCCACCGAGAACGACTGCAATCGAGCCATCGTACGATTTGTCGTTCAGTACATCGCGGTAATACGTGATCGCCTGCGCCCATCCCACTGACGGTGTGTACTGCGATCCCACATCGCCCGACATGGGAAGCACGATCGCGCCTTCCTTGTTCGGAAGATTGCAAACCACTCCGATGTCCCGACCGTCACTGAACCCGCCCGATTTTCGCAACGGTCCTGCGAATGCATCCTCGAGTGACAGTCCGAGCGTTAACAGAAGCGGCCGCGAGCGATAGTACGCACCGGCCGCATCATGTTTTCCATCGAGAAGACTGCCGAGGATGATCTGTGCGAGATCATGTCCGCGGGCAGAAAACTGATAGACGACTTTCTTCTCGGGCATGAGGCGGTTTTCCTCGGTGTCATCGAGGCCGCGCGATGCGAGAAGCAGATATGCAATCCGCTTCCAGTCGAAGCGGGGATTCACAGCCGATTTACCGGCGTTTGATTCAGATGTAAGCGTGCCAGTCATACCGCTAAAGCTAAGCGCTGTCAGGTGTTGAAGAAGGTAAAACCATCGGCGGCCATGGTCTTGAGCAGCGGGCTCGGGCGGTATCTCTCCTCGCCGTAGAAATCCTGAAGGGCGCTGAGCCACTTCACCGTTTCCGGAATCCCAAGCTCGTCAGCCCAGGCAAGCAGTCCCTTTGGGTAATTCACGCCAAGGGTCATCGCGAGGTCGATGTCGTGCGCGGATGCAATTCGCAGATAAAGCGCATCCGCGGCCTGATTGATCAGCATCGATAGAATCCGCCGGAAGATCAGCTGGCCGAGCTCGGCGTCACGGTTTGGCTCGGGGCTGTGCGCGCCCGGAGAATAGTCGTAGTAACCGCGGCCCGATTTTCTTCCAAGGAATCCAGCATCGAAGAGACGCTGCTGAGTGAGTGTGGGGCGAAAGCGCGAGTCATGGAACGTCGCCTCATATACACTTTTCGTCGCGGCGAAATTCACATCGTTCCCAATGAAGTCCATCAGCTCGAACGGACCCATCTTGAATCCACCGATCTCCTTCATTGCCCAGTCGATTGTCGCCATGTCGGCGATGCCTTCTTCGTAAATGCGAAGAGCCTCGCCATAGAATGGACGAGCAATGCGATTTACGATGAAGCCTGGGGTATCAGACGCGATTACAGTTTTCTTCCCCCACGCGTCGACGAGACTCTGAGTCTTCTCAGTCACTTCATCCGATGTCGCAAGACCTGGAACGATCTCAACAAGCGGAAGAATTGTCGGAGGATTGAAGAAGTGAACGCCGAGTACGCGTTCCGGCCGCGTCGATGCGCGGGCGATGGCGGTCACTGAGAGCGACGAAGTGTTCGTTGCCAGAACTGCGTCGGACTTCACAACCCGATCGAGCGTCGCGAAAAGATTTCGTTTTGTGCTGAGATCTTCTACGATTGCTTCGACTACAAGACCGGCCTCAGAGAGCGGTGCATACGAGCTGCCCGCAGTCGTTTCAATGCGTGACTGAATTTCGCCGGCCTGGTCTTTCGTGAGGCGATTCTTCTCGACATTGCGGCCAAGATTCTTTTCGATCGACGCTTTCGCGCGAACGAGCGCATCGGATTCATTGTCGAAAAGTAGAACCCGATGTCCGAAGGTTGCGGCCACCTGGGCAATGCCGCTCCCCATTGCACCAGCTCCAATAACGCCGACGACTGTATCGCGCGTCAGCTCCACTTATTCGCCCCTGAACGTCGGAGCGCGCTTCTCCTTGAACGCTGCCACACCTTCATCGAAGTCGTGCGTTCGGCCAGCTTCACGCTGAAGCTGTTCCTCCATCTCGAGCTGCTCATCGAGATTTTTGGTCATCGATGCATTGAGAGCGCGCTTCGTCAGAGCCAGTCCTTTCGTCGGCATCTGTGCGAGCGTTGTTGCGAGCTTCATGGATTCGGCTTCGAGCTGATCGTTGGGAACAACGCGATAAATCATCCCGAGCTCGGCCGCACGGGCTGCCGTGATCTTCTCGCCCGTCATCATCAGAGCAGTCGCCATCGGCAGACCAATCGCTCTCGGCAGAAAGAACGTTCCTGCTGTGTCCGGTATGAGGCCGATCTTCGAGAAAGATTGAATGAATGACGCACCTTCGGCTGCGATCACTATGTCACATGCGATCGCGAGATTTGCTCCCGCTCCCGCAGCAACTCCGTTTACCGCGCAGATGACGGGCATGTCCAGCTTTCGAATCGCGAGGATCACCGGATTGTATGTCTGGCGAACAATCACGCCGAGGTCGAGCTTGCCGGCGCCTTCCATCGGTACGGCAGAGAGATCCTGACCTGCACAGAATCCGCGTCCTGCACCAGTGAGAACCACTGCGCGTACCGACTTTTCTGCCCTTGCAACATCGAGCGCCTGGTGAAGCTCCTGCGCCATGTCGAGATGAAAGCTGTTGAGAACGTCAGGGCGATTGAGCGTGATTTTCATCACGCCCTGAGCGATGTCGACGAGGATGAAGTTGTAGGACATAGAGCGTGAAGTTAGTACGACTTGAAATCCTGCACGTAAATTCCGAACTCGTCATCGATCGTCTGCTTGTTGATATCGACGCTGATGGTCTTGGGGTAGCCGAGCTCCGCATCATACTCGACGTCGACTTTGGCGTAGTTGTTTTTCTGCGCAGCTTCAATCAGGTCGAACAATCCCTCGACGTCAGGGAAAGCATTGACATACGGCTTGGGTACGGACGCGCCTGTCACCGTGTAGTTAACGCTTATCGCACCATTCGACACAGTGACAGTCGCCGGGCCAATGGTTTCGGGCAGACATTCGCATCCTCTCCGGAGCGTAATCGAATACGAAGCCGGAGCTCGCTGCGCCCAGCGGGTTCGCGCGGTGGCAAGCTCCTCTGAAGGACTTACCATCGAGCTGCATGAGATGAATGTGAACAGCGCGAACGCGAGTGCTGCGGTTCTAACAATGGTTGTCTTCATGCGGATACCTCCTTTGTCATCTCCCCGAGTTTGACTACAGTTCGCCAGTTACGGGTTGTCACCGGCGAGCCAACAAGGCGATCGAACAATCCCGGTGCAAGCTTCGAATTGGCGACGCCGTCCTTGAAATGGATCCACAAAGCGTCACCAACCTGCTCGAGACGTTCGCCTCGAACTGCTCGCTCCCTGAGCCCTGCAAGTGCATCAGCATTCGGCTTTTTCCTGGATAGCGCAAGCATTACTGCATTTGGCTCCGTCGCCGACGCTTCAGGAAATGGGTTCCCTTTCATGTACGCAGGCCACGCCGAGGCGCGCCGCACAATTACTGGAATCGTCAGCTTGAACTTCTTTTCAATAAGTGCCTCGAGCTGCTTCTCGATTTCTTCGGGTGATCCTGCCGCCGTGATCAGGAGATTACCGCTTGCGATGTAAGTCTCTACTTCCGTCATACCGTTCTTCGAGCAAAGCGTTCGAAGGTCCGCCATCGGAACCTTGTTTCGTCCGGTGACATTGATTCCGCGAAGCAGCGCGATGAACCGCTCGGTTTTCCTCGCCATTAGACGCTCGAGTCGTGCATGATCCGTTCTGCTCTCCGCTTGTGAACCTCGAGGATGTTCCACTGAATGCTCGACATGATTCGCTCTGCCCACCATCCTGCGTAGATGTTGAAGTGAGTAGACACCCGGTGCCTGCTCTCGAGTGTAAGCAGCGTCATTCTTCCATAGGGCGTGAGAGTGTACGTGCCGGTGAGAACATCGAAGTACGGTCCGCCGATAGTTACGTGCTCATCGAGTGTCGACGAAGGAATCGAATCAGTATTTGGATCGATGGTGAATGAAAGGAGCGTACCCGGCTCCCATCTGGTAATGGTCTCGGTGAACACGAGCCCTCGTTCGAATTTCGCGCGGCGAATTCCTCCAACGCCTGGATGGTCGAGCGTTGCACTGATCGGTCTCGGAAACCCGAGCTTGAGAAACAGCGCAGGCTTTTGTTCATCAGGCCTGATCGAATCAACGCTGGCAACAAGAGGCCACACAACCTCACGCGGTGCATCGATCAGGATCTGCTGCGTCGACACGACGATCTTCTCAGGATTTCCAACTCGTGATTCCAGCGGCCATGCAACAAACGGCGCTGCAAGAATCAGCGAGCGGACGGGAATGCTGCGGCGACGGACAAATCCGCCGAGTATTCCGCCTAATGACGCGAATGGAAAGACTACGGGGATGGCGAGGTAGACACAGATCGCACCCTCCCACGCAAATGCCACGGTGGCAACAAGTGTGAAGAACATCGGACCCCAAGGCGCCAGGATCCGATATCCAAGAGATCGGTTGTCGCTTTCGATAACCGTAAGGATTCCGAGGCCGATGGGTACGAGGACCAGAAACGCGACCGTCATCACCGAGAACCACGGCTGCCACTCTTTTATGTACGCCATGAACCGAGCGGTAAGCCCGTACGCCACACCACAGAAAATGCCGAAGGCGGTGGCGCGATTATTAAGGAGTCGGGTAAGCTCGCTCATGACCCGGAGAAACTAGCACCATGAAGCTCCCGTATTGACATACGAAACCCTTCGTAGTAGTAATGTACGAAGACCTTCGTAGGAAGACATGAATACTCCGATCCCGTCGAATTCCGAGCTCGAGATTCTCCGCGTCCTCTGGAAGCGAGGACCTTCTACCGTCCGTGACGTCCATGATGAGCTAAAGCGTGAGCGTGACGTGGGTTACACCACCGTCCTCAAGATCATGCAGGTGATGGCTGAGAAGAAGCTCGTCACCCGCGACGAGTCGGAGAGGTCGCACGTATACAAGCCGGCGGTCGAAGAAAAATCCGTAAAGCGCCGGCTGGTGTCTGAATTACTGGACAAGGCGTTCGACGGGTCGGCCGCGCAGCTGGTGATGCAGGCCCTGTCGGACAAACGCGCTTCCCCCGAAGACCTGAAGAAAATCAGAAAACTGCTGGACGAGAGCTCGAGGAAATCCCAATGACAATGAGACTCGTTGGCTGGGCGATCATTCATTCACTGTGGCAGGGTGGAGTGATTGCGCTGGTCACCGCCGGACTTCTTGCCGCAACACGCAAAGCGAAGCCTGTCGTTCGCTATGCGATTTCGCTTTTTGCTCTTGTAATGATGGTTGCGCTGCCGATTGTTTCGGCGGCAATCAGCACCTCGACTTCGGAAAGTCAGACAGGCTCGATTTCGAATTTCTCTTTCAACTTGTCGCCGTCTGAGCGTGCGTCATCACCGACTTCGTCTGCTTCGCCAAGTCCCACAGTCTCGTCCACTCCGGTTATGGAGAGTGTTAACGCTCCGGCTCAGTCGAGTCCTGTTGTTCTTTCGGAAACCGTCAGGCACTACGGCGACCTCGCCCTTCCCTGGCTCGTAATTGCCTGGATACTCGGCCTGCTTGTTTCATCGGCTCGACTTATCGGCGGATTTTCGAAGACGCGGAAGATCACGCGGCATGCTACAAGGGATGCATCGCGAGCGCTGGCTCTTCGTGTTGAAAAGATTTGCGAGAAGCTTGGAATTACGAGAGCAATCCGGCTTCTCGAATCGACAGCGATCGACGTTCCACTCGTTGTCGGCGCGATTCGCCCTGTCATAGTTGTGCCCGCAAGCCTCATCACAGGATTGACGCCGCTTCAGCTCGACATGCTGCTTGCGCATGAGCTCGCACACATCAGGCGTCATGATTACCTGATCAATCTTCTGCAGACCGTCCTCGAGACGCTTCTCTTCTATCATCCTGCCGCGAGGTGGATTTCAGATCGCGCGCGCGAAGAGCGTGAGAACTGCTGCGACGACCTGGCCGTCGCGATGTGCGGCGGAGATGCAGGACAGTACACAAGCACGCTCCTGGTGCTCGAGGAATCACGGCACCAGGGATTTGGACTCGCTGCGGCAGCGACGGGTGGATCACTTCTCCGTCGTGCCGAGCGGCTCATTACAGGGAGAAACTCAAACGTGGAGCTTGGACCGCGATGGATTGCAGGCGTGCTGACGATTGCCGCTGCGCTCTTCACAGGAGACAAGGCGCTCGCCGGAATTCAGTCGTCGTTCACGCCGGTAACGCCTGTCGCTGCTGAGAAAGACAGCACCGGCAAACGCAATAAGAATTTCGACAATTCGCGCGCAGCGCCGTCGTCTGTAATCAAGGCGCCACTCACCGGCTCGCTCAATGAGAGATGGAAGTGGGCGGAGAAGAACGGGGGATCAGGATCGTACTGGATTGGATATCTGGTTGCCGGTGATGAGACTGGAAAAAATCGTTTCTACACCAGCGAGATGCCCGTTCGCATCGATGGCAACGTTACCCTCAGTGGCCGCATGAGTCTGGGCGACGGTGATCTCAGGGGATTCATCTTCTACGGCGTTCCGCTTTCGCCGCTAGTCGGCTCTCATTCCTTGAATTCGACGGCGATGTTCTTCGAGGTCACGCGCGGTGTAATGGGTCGGCGCGTGGAGAGAGCCCATGTTTCGACTTTCTCACTGCCGTCGTATTTCGATCGCAAGCCGCTTGTGTGGCTCGATTCAGCGAGTGATCGAGAGAGTCTCGCGCTTCTTCGTTCGCTGATGTCGGATGCACGCAGCGAGCATACGCGCGGAGATATCGTCGCCGCGATCGGAGTACATCAGGACAAGCGCGCTGTTTCGCCCATCCTGATCGACATCCTTCAATCCCGTGATGTGGAAGGAGTACGTCGCGAAGCAGCCGAATGGCTAGGACGCTCGCGTGACACTGGTGCCATGACCGCACTATCAAATGCAGCACGTCGTGATCGTGAGAAGGGAGTGCGTAAAGAAGCAATCGAAGCATTCTCGCACATGGATACATCGCCCGCGACTGATACTCTCATCGCGTTCGCGAGCAGCATGAACGAATACGATTTGCGCCGCACTGCAATCGAAGCTCTTGGCCATCGCGACGACGATCGTGCGCTGAGCTATCTCACGAAGGTCGTGAAGACCGACAACTACAGTGATGCACGACGCGAAGCGGTCGAGGCGCTGGCAAACATGCCGAGTGGCCGCGGGCTGAATACTGTGATCGACATTGCGCAGACCGATCCGAACTCTGACATAAGGCGCGAAGCAGTCGAGGCAATCGGAGAGGTCGAGCCTGCGTCGCGTGCATTCCAGATTCTGCAGCAGATCGTCAGGACCGATCCCGACGAATCAGTGCAAAAAGAGGCTGTCGAGACGATTGCCGAGGTGCACGATGCTCGTGCCGTTCAGATTCTCACTGATATCGTTGATCGCAATGCCAGCGAGGGTGTCCAGGTCGAAGCAGCAGAGGCGCTCGGGGAGACTGACGACCCTGCCTCAGCGCTTGCTGTACTCAGGCGCATATCGCGCAATCACCCATCGCCTCAGGTTAGAAAGAAGGCGCTCGAGGCAATCATTAACCTCAAGGACGAACGCTCAGCTATCGACGCAATCGTCGAAGTAGTGCGGAATGATCAGGACGAGGGTGTGAAGAAATCCGCGCTCGAGGCCCTTGGTGATCCGGACGATCCAATTGCAATGCGCACGCTGGAAGGTTTTGTCACTGGAAACGATTCCTACGAGAGCCGCGTGCGGGCTCTAAGGGTGTATGTGGAATCCGCGTATCCGAAAGACGCGATCGCTCTCCTGAATCGCGTGATGGACAACGATCCGAGCATCAACATGCGTGTCCGCGCTGTCGAGCTCCTCGAAGAGGTCGGAGACGACGCAGGTCTTCCCGTTCTGAAGCAGGTCGCAAAATCGAATAAGGATCAGAGACTTCGCGATCGAGCCGCCCGGATCCTCAACGATCAGTAGCTGGAACGTATTTGAGCAGCTGAGTTCCTGTCGGAAAACTTTTCTGATCGACGAGCTCGAGCTTGACGCTCTTCGACACGTTGTCGATCAGCTTCTTGCCCTTGCCGAGTATTATCGGACTCACGATGTACTGATACTCGTCGATCAATCCATGTTCAGTGAGCTGCGATGTTATTGTGCCGCTGCCGAACATGATCATGTCCTTCCCTGGCCCCTTCTTTATTGCCGCGAACCCGACAGGATCCAGTCGCGAAAGTATTCGAGTATTCTGCCACGTTGGATTCCTGAGTGTGCTCGAGAACACGAGCTTGGTCGCCGCGTTGAGCATTTTGCCCATCTCTTTCATTTCCTTCGAGACTTTTCGCGGATCGTGAGGATTCGGAGCAGTGTCAGAGTGTTCGTCGATGTGCGGCCAGAAGCTCGCGAACATTTCGTAAGTCTTTCGGCCAAGCACCACGGTATCGAACTCGCCGGTTCCTGTGGCGCCAAGTTTGTCGACTTCCGGATCAGGTATCACCCAGTCGAGCTTGCCATCTTCCGAGGCAAAGTATCCGTCGGCTGTTACGCGATTGAACATCACCAGGCGTCGCATTTTTCCCCCTTGCTTCCGCTTGTACGCGCGAATAATATGCAACCAGGAGGTTGCATATGCCCGATTGCATTGAAAAACAGATTGAGCTGAAGGCTCCAGTATCCCGCGTATGGCGTGCCATCACCGATTATCGAGAGTTTGGCGAATGGTTCAAGGTGAAACTCGAGGGACCATTTGTTCCCGGACAGGAATCACGCGGACAGATAACTCATCCCGGATACGAGCACGTGACGTGGAAGGCTATGGTGAAGGAGATGAAGCCTGAATCGCTCTTCTCGTTTACCTGGCATCCATATGCAATAGATCCGAATGTCGATTACTCGGACGAGCCTCAGACACTGATCGAATTCAAGCTCTCCCCGAAGAACGGAGGAACGCTGCTGGAGATCAGTGAGTGCGGCTTCGACAAAATTCCCGAGCACCGTCGAGCCGAAGCGTTCCGCATGGATGACCAGGGATGGGCCGGCCAGCTCAAGAACATCGAGCGACATGTCTCCTAAAACTGCGAGTACGTCGGCGAGGCGCCGACGATTCGCGCCAATCTTCGCGGCACTCGGCGACGACACTCGACTTTCTCTGGTGTCGAAGCTGGCCAACGGCAAGCCATCATCGATCGCTCACCTGACCGAGGGAACAGACGTCACGCGTCAGGCAATAACAAAGCATCTTCGCGTTCTGGAAAACGCGCACATCGTGCGAAGTGTTCGAGCAGGCCGTGAGAATCTGTTCGTGCTCGACGCGGAGACGATCAAAGACGCGGGTGAGTTTGTCGACATGATGTCGAAGCGCTGGGACGCAGCGCTCGCAAGACTGAAGTCGCTAGTCGAAGACTGACAGGCGTCGCTTATCGATCGGATATCATGGATGTGCTCTGACCACTATTCGCACGCCCCACACGGCTAATCCGCAAATGACAATGCAAAGGAGGAACGCCATAACGAATGACATGAGAATCGGCTGACCATTTTCTGCCCAGGCAATTGATGCGACCGACCCTGTATAAGTGGTTGCGATTGCCCAGAGAATCGCGACAGGATAGCTCCAGGACCGCTTCATGAGCACGCCGACTCCGGCGATGATCCCGCAAGCGGCGTAAATGATCGACACGATCGGCACAGACCTTTGAAGCAGCGTGCCGTTATCATCCAGCCCGTCAATTCCACCCATTCCGCCAAGCACGCTGATAGCAATCATGACAGCGGCTGCGAGGAACATTATGATGTTGCGCTTGATATCGGCCTCTCGGGTATCGTGACTCTTAAACCTACGGGTGGCGCCTTCGGGTAGATTCGGAACAATTGCTGCGTGACGCAACCGCCATGACTACCGATGTCATAATCATTGGAGCTGGTGCCGCCGGCCTCATGGCTGCGCGCGAGCTCAGGCGTGCAGGAAAGAATGTCATCGTGCTCGAGTCGAGCGGACGAGTCGGTGGTCGTGTGATCACTTTGAACGACACGAATGCCGGAGTTCCTGTAGAGCTCGGACCGTCCTTTGTTCATGGCGAAGCTCCCGAGACAACAAGTCTCCTCGACGAAGCCCGACTCGCTTCATTCCCGGTGCTCGGCGCTCACTATCGATCGGAGCGCGGAAAACTTTCAGAGCAAGGTCCGATCTGGAAGCGTATAGGGAAGGTGTTCAAGTACATGAAGTCCAATCGCAGGGAAGATCGATCGTTCGACGACTTTCTCGCCGAGAAACCCGGCGGTGCACGACTGGCGAACGAGCGCGAGCTGGCGCGCGGATTTATTCGCGGCTTTATGGCAGCAGATACCTCGCTGATAAGCGAGAAATCACTCGCCGAGCAGGGCGATCCTGCGGAGGGTGCGTCGCAGGCGAGGAGGATCGTGAAGGGATACTGCGCGCTGATCGATTACGTGAAGCATGACGTGTCGACCTTCATCAAGCTCAATCATGCAGCGAAGAAAATAATCTGGAACAACTCGCACGTGCGCGTGATCGACATCTATGGAACAGCATACACTGCAACTTCAGTGATCGTCACTGTGCCGCTTTCGATTCTTCAGGACGATACGATCGTATTCGAGCCGGAGATTCCAGAATTTCGCGCGGCTGCACGACAGCTTGTGATGGGGCACGTCGCTCACGTGAACGTCGTAGTGAAGGAACGGTTCTGGGAAGACAAGGCAAAGAATATTTCATTCGTTCACACGCCGGACCGTTCGTTCAACGTGTGGTGGACTCAGAATCCACTTCAGGCTCCGCTCATTACTGGATGGTGCGGCGGACCGCCGGCACGGGAGCTCACTGAAAGCGGCAAGATCGAGGAAACCGTGATCGGCGAGCTTGCCCGCACATTCGGGATGCGACGAAGTCGTGCGGAGAAGATGGCTGAATCAATTCACTGGCACGACTGGAGTACTGATCGAAACATTCGCGGAGCGTACAGTTACGTAGGTGTCGGGGGCGTCGATGCTCCTCCCGTGCTCGGCAAATCGATCGAGGGTACCCTGTTCTTTGCAGGCGAGGTAACGGATCCCGAAACGAGTGGGACAGTCGAGGGAGCTCTGGCGAGTGGAAAGCGGGCGGCACGACAGATATTGCGGATTACGTGACTACGGGCACTACGGGAACTACGGAACTACGGAAATGCGGAACTGCTCTGAAGCACAGATGACGCAGATGTTGCGCAGATGACACAGATAATTGCGTGAATACTTTTTCTTTTTTTTTTGACTTAGGACCGTAGTCGCGCCGTTAACCTTAGAAAGGTTTTGTGTAGTGATCTGTGTCATCTGCGCAACATCTGCGTCATCTGTGCTTCAGAGCAGTTCCGCATTTCCGCATTTCCGTAGTTCCGTAGTTCCCGTAGTTTGACGATCCGTTTTCAAATCGACATTCTTTAACTTCCCATTTGTCTGGAGAGAGAATGCGTTTCATCCGCAGCCTGCTTGTCGCCGCCGCCGTAGTTCTCCCAGTGCAGCCCGCTGCCGCACAAGGCAACTCGACTACCATGTCAGCCGAGCTTCAGTCGGTAAAGACAGCACTTTCGAAATACAGTGATCCTTTGATGGCCGTCAGAGACGGGTACTTCTCGACACTCGCCTGTGTCGATTTTCCCAAGGGCGCAAAGGAAGGCTCGATAACCTATCCGCCGGGCGCGATGGGCGTTCATTTTCTGAACCCGGCCAACATCGGTCCGACGCTCGATCCTGCAAAGCCGCAGGTACTGATCTATGAGCCCGTGGGTGACAAGCTCGTTTTAGCGGCGGCTGAATGGTTCATGCCCGAGCAGGTCGCGGGCGGAAAAGCGCCAGCGATTTTCGGGCAGACGCTGTATGGACCGATGGATGGCCACGAGCCAATTCTTCCGGCGGCACTTCGTCACTACGATCTGCACGTCTGGCTGTGGAAGCCGAATCCAGCGGGAATGTTCGTTTCGACGAACAAAACCGTGAAATGCTCACCGAAGGCGACCTACACGATCGCCTACGATGAGATGGCGATGTACCACAAGCACTAGCTCAGCGCTGACGTTCTTCGAGTCCTTTCGCGTGAGCTGTTGAGTGTTCGAAGCGCGGGTCGGCGTTGTAGGCTGCCGACCCGCCCGGCGGAATGCTCAGATACTTCCACTTTTCGCCGACGATCGAGTGAGCGAGATACACAATCTGGCCGACGTGGTAACTGATGTGAGCTAATGCGCGATGCAGAGCCTCAGTCACCAGCATCTGCTGCCCGCGAATTGAGATTGACTGACTGAGATTGTCGTCGCTCAATTCACCAAGCGTTGCAAAAAGCACATCCCATCCCGAATTCCATTTCTCGTCGAGCTCGGCGCGCGTCACTGAGCGTTGAGCGAATTCTTCTTCGCGCTGCCGCCACGGCTTTTCGCCGTCACTGGTGAGGAAATCGGTAAATCGCGAGCGGAGATTTCCCGCCACGTGCCAGCAGATGATCGCGAGTGAATTTCCGCCGAGTGGCGCTTCTGAGAGTTTGTCTTCCGGGAGCTGGTCGAGCGCGCCTTCGGCATATGCCTTATAGCGACGAAACTCGCCTTCGATGGACTTGATCACTGTGTTGTTCGGCATAGTCTCTTGCAAAGTGATTTCTGGATAATACCATATAAGAGTGACGCAGGCGAAAGATCACATCGACTCCATCGATGATGAGCTGGAAAGTTCAGCGCGCGATTGCAATCCGGAAAAGCTCGCTGCTCTTCTCGATAAGCATCCGCATAAGCTCGATGTGCGAATCGCTCCCTACAACTGGACGCTTCTTCATGCGGCCGCACATTCCGGTTGCGTGAGCGCAGTTGATCTGCTTCTCGCTCGCGGACTCGATCCCAATGCGAAAGAAGAAGGAGACAAGACTTATCCGATGCACTGGGCTGCAGCTGCCGGTCATGCGGAGGTTGTGAAACGACTGATCGATGCAGGTGGAGACGTAATTGGCAGCGGCGACGATCATGAGCTCGAGGTGATCGGCTGGGCTACCTGCTGGGAAGGATGCGACGACGCGCGTCATCGGGAGGTAGTGAATCTTCTTCTGAAGAACGGCGCGAAGCACCACATCTTCTCCGCAATAGCGATGAACCTCGGCGAAGAAGTACGACGAATTGTCGCCGGCGATCCCTCTGCGATGAATCGGCGACTCAGCCGCAACGAGAACAATCAGACTCCACTGCACTTTGCGGTGCGATTCAATCGTCCGGAGATGGTTTCTGTTCTCCTCGAGCTCGGCGCTGATCCTCTGGCAGTCGATGGAGGCGGACAGACAATCGCTTCGTACGCGCAAGTCAAAGACGTCGATCGGGCGGTGATGGAAAGCATCCATGCGATAACTCTTTCGGAGATTTCGAGCGCGGAACGCGGCCAAAGAAAAATCAGAGCCGAGCCGATGGATCTGGTTGCGTCACTTTCCCTTCGTGACTGGGAGACAGCGAATCGGCTTGCTGCAGATAATCCCGCGCTTGTGAACAGCGGTGGAGCAGTTCACATCATGGCAAAGCGCAGCGATGCGGAATCATTGAAGTGGCTGCTCGGACATGGTGCAGATCCCAATACCCTGTGGATGCATTGGGACGCGGAGGTGACTCCACTTCATCTCGCGTCGTTCAACTGCAGCGGGGAGATCGCTCGTATTCTGCTCGATGCCGGCGCTGATCCGACGATTCACGACAGCAGGCACGCGGGGGATGCTCTTGACTGGGCCGAGCATTTCGGGTGCATCGAGAATGTGAGGCTGCTGACGGCGAAAAAGTGACGTTCGTCCATCGCGCTTAGTCAGCATTCAGTGCTGAGGCGCTCTGGCATGCTGCCTCGACAGGAGACATTCTAGAGTTGCTCGTTTTCGAGGGTAGCGCGATGCCTGGTTCCGCTCGACTCTTTCTTCCCCTCGTACTGTTCGTCGCCGTCGCGTGCTCCGATGCGCCGATGGACCCTGTACCCCACCCAGATCCGATTGTCGGCCGATTTGCTTTCGAAGAATCGTGCTCGGGATGTCACGCGTCGCGTGACGGGTTCGACATAAAGACGTTCGGATTCACCGACACCACAATCATTCGCCGGGCTGTCAAGCACGTCGATTCAGCGACAGCGCGGAACATCGTCGAGTACATACACAGCCTTAACGCGCCGACTAACGATAAGAACCTGAGACTTTTCCAGCCAAAGGGCTCACCGATTTCGACCGATGTCGATTTTGCCGTTGCGCTATTCGGTCGAGACGCGTGGCCCGAGATCGGCACGGCGGATCTTGCCGCGATCGATCCGCGTAACGTGGAGATCACAGTGAAGCTTCCTGTGTGGGCGGATGAAGGCACCAATATGGACTGGATGCCGGACACGCCATTGCCTGCGGGAGTTCTGAATTACTCCGGCGGCCTCGCTGCCGGCGCAATTGCGGGATATCGAGCGGCGCCAACAAAAGAGAATCTGATTCGTGCAGTCAGCGCGTTGAGCACCGCTGATCGCGCAGTCGCAAATGCGGAAGCACCATGTCTTCTCGAGGACACGCTGCGCGTGAGGTATCGCGAGTGCTTCGAGACGCGCCGATGGGCATCGACACTCATTGCTCTCTACATGCTGCACAACGGGATGAACCAGAACCTGGGTCCCAACGTACACGACATGTGGTGGGACGTCGGCAATGCGGCACGCAAATCACGCGCTGATAAAACAGTCCCGATCGCGAACGCAGAGCAGAACTGGACTGCATGGATGTACCTCGGCTGGAGCTTCGATCCTTCCAAACACTCGAGCTCATACCTCGGCGGTGGATTCCGTCAGCTTGGATTCATGCGGCAGGCGACGTTCGTCGCATTGCGGAGCGAGGTCGCGCGCCCCAGGAACAGCATGAGCATTTATGAAGATGCACTCAATGCGGTGAAGTTCGCGCCAAATGCGTGGGCAACTTCAGTCGCGACATTCGGCCTGCGTCATCTCAATGAGCGCTTGAGCTCCGGGGAAAAGCCGGCGACCGCAGAGCTAAAGGCAACTGCAATCGCGCAAGTGAATTCGCTGGTTGCCGAAGCATACAAGAAAATTCCGATGTCGGATCGAGCGAAGATCGACGCGTTAGCGCAGCCGGTGCTGGCGGCTATCCAGTAACGCTATTTCGTTCGAATTTCCGCGGCTCGGGCTTTGACGATTTTCCTGACGAGCGCGAGAGGCACCGGTTCAGTCAAAGGAAACTGAATGGTCCCTTTCGACATCTTGTATTTCTTCAGCTCGGCGGCGCAGCGGGTTTTTACCGCGGGCGTCATCGGATACATGCTGAAGTGGTTCTTCCAGGCTGCACACCATACCAGCGTCTTTCCGTCGAGACGATATCCGGGAATGCCGTAGCTGAAATGCTCTTCCGCCTCAGGCGCTGCGGCAACAATCGCTTCCTGAAGCTTCTTGAATTCCTTTCGCGTTGCTGGAGGGAGTAGAGCGACGTATGCACGAATCTTTTCGTTCATTCCGACGACTCCGCATTCGATAACAGGAGCTCAAACGCGCTTCCTTTGCCCATCGTGCTTGTGGCACTCAGATCGCCTCCCATTCCGCGCGCCAGGTCGCGACTGATTGCGAGTCCGAGCCCGGTTCCTTCCTGAGATCTTGAATGACTTGAATCCACCTGCGTGAACGGCTCGAATACTCGCTCCAGCATCTCCGGAGGAATCCCGGTGCCGGTATCAACTACGCGGATAAAAACCTTCGAACCCGATTGCCTGCCCGCTTCAACTGCAACTTTCCCTTCGGATGCAGTGAACTTGATCGCATTCGTTAGAAGATTTATCAGAATCTGCTGAACCTTTTCGATGTCCGCGTTTGCAAAGAGATCGTCAGATACTTCCGACGTGAAGTGAAGGTTTTTTCGAGAGATCTGCGGCTCGACCATCGGCAGCACACTTCCCACCACCTCCGCGACCCTCAGTCGTTCAATCTTGTAGTCGATACGCCCCGCTTCGATGCGTGCGAGGTTCAACACATCGTTGATCAATCGCAGCAGATGCTTCTGACTCCGATTGATTCTGCCAAGAGTTTCCAGCTGCGGCGCGGTCATCTCTCCGTGCACACCCATCTCGAGCAGCTGTACGTATCCACCGATTGCGTTGAGTGGAGTACGCAGCTCGTGACTCATCACGGCGAGGAAGCTGCTCTTGGCACGATTCGCCTCGTCGGCAGCTTCACGCTGCCTCTCGAGATCTTCGTTCAGCGCCTGGAGCTCTTCCGACTGGTCAACCAGCTGCTGATGTTGAAGCTCGAGCTCTACCTGTTGTTCCTCGAGCTGTTTAGCGGCTGCCTCTGCTGTCTGCCTTGCTTCAAGCAGAGCCTCCTCGAACTTTCTACGCTCCTGCACTTCCACGAAGACACAGTCGGTGACGCCAGTACCATTTCGGTCGCGATGCACTGCGTTGCAAAGCATCCCGACACTCTCTCCGTCTTTCGCGCGCAGGAGCATGAAAATCTCCTGCGCACGACCGTGCAGCTTTATGAGCGGAAAGAAATGGGTCTGATAGAAGATCCTGCTTCCCAGCGCGAAGAGAGTTTCAATGTGTTTGTCACTAAGCGACGGCTGATCGTATCCAAGACGATCGCATAGCGTTGTGTTGATATAGCAGATCTTTCCATCATCGGTGAACGAGATGAATCCGCAGGGTGCTCGATCGAGAAGATCTGCAGTCACTTATCCGAGATATTCCTTGATGAGCGCGACAGTTTCGTCCGGATGACTCATGTGCGGACAATGGCCTGTGGCTTTCATGACTCGGAGCGTGCTGCCCGGAAGCTTCTCTTTGAGATACTGCCCGACGACATCAGGCGCGACCATGTCGTCCGAGCACTGGAGGATCAGCGAAGGAACCGACACTCCCGCCAGATCATCGCGATTGTCCGCGAGAAACGTCGCTTCGGCAAACCGGCGCGCAATCACAGGGTCAGTGGAGCAGAAGCTTTCCGTCAGCTCCTCACCGAGCTCCGGACGGTCGGGGTTCTTCATGATGGCAGGCGCAAGAAAATTCGCCCAGCCGATGAAGTTTCTGTCCATCATCTCGAACAACCCATCGATGTCCTTGCGCTCGAATCCGCCGACATACTCGCCATCGTTGATGTAGCGGGGCGACGGACCGATAAGGATCAGGTCCGAGAAGCGACCGGGTTCTTCGTTCGCCGCGAGAATGCCGACCATGCTGCTGACTGAATGTCCTACGAAGATCACATCGCTCAGGTCGAGCTCGCGGACGATGTCGAGTACATCCTGGGCATAGCCTTGAAGACCGGAATACCGCTTAGCGTCGTACGATTCAAGATCGGAATGACCCGAACCGACATAATCGAACAGAATGATCCTGTAATCATCCTCAAACGACGGGGTGATGAATCGCCACATGTTCTGGTCGCACCCGAATCCATGGGCGAACATCATCGGCTGAGTGCCCTTTCCGAAAACTTTTACGTTGTTGCGCCTTACTACATCCTGACTCATTGAATCTCACTCCAGGTTCCAGTCTTCAGTTTACGCAAAACCGGCCACGATCGCTCCAACGTGAAGAGCCGTTGTATCGAGTGCTGGAATTCCTGCAATTACAGGCCCGCCGAGCAGAATCGTAAGCTCTGTCCCGCCGAGTACAACTCCGTCTATTCCGCGCTCGTCACGCTCACGAGTGATCAGCGCAACGAATTCTTCTCTAAACTCATCGTTGAACCGGCCATTGAGAAGATCGTTTACATAGCGTTCGTGAGCCCACCTGCGATCAGCTTCGCGGGGAGCAACCACCTCGATTCCAAATCGCGCGAAGACTCGAGGATAGAATTCCGCTTCCATTGTGAACCGCGTTCCCAGCAGGAGCACTCGCTTGACATCGAGACGCTCTGCCTCGAGCGCGCAGCTTTCCACGATGCTGATAATTGGAATCGACGTTCGCGACACGAGCTCGTCGAAAACGAGGTGGGGAGTATTCGCGGCGATCGCGATGAAATCCACACCGGCTCCGCTCAGGCGTCCGATTGAACCCATCAGATACTCGATCAAGCCCGGCCTGTCGTTCCCGCTTAAGTAGAGCCCGCGCTGAACATCGAGACTGTCGATGACTATAGATGGCGACTGGGGATAGCCCGCCTTCCGGCATCCGTCGAGGATTCGGCGGTAATAGTCGATTGTGGATTCCGGTCCAAGTCCGCCAACGAGCCCGAGCGTCTTCATTGTCTGAAAAAGTAGCACTGCACCCATGTAAAGCGGACTTGACACGTGCCTGACCGCTGTGTAAAGTTGACTTTACATGATCATGGTACGAAACCGGGTGAAGGAGCTCCGTGAGGCGAAAGACTGGACTCAGCAGGAGCTCGCTGACCAGGTCGGAGTTTCAAGACAAAGCATCAACTCGATCGAGCGCAATCGCTATGTGCCGAGCCTCGAGCTAGCGCTCATGTTCGCGCGGGTGTTCGGGATTTCGACAGACGAGATCTTCAAACTGGACAGAACGAAATGAAAGTCATCGACGAACGATTTCTGATGCATCGGCTTCGCGCGACGAGCTTCGGCGGAATCGCAGCAGGAACGGTCGCCACGCTGCTGTGGTTTTACCGATTCACTGTCGATCATCACTTCAGCTGGGATCTGATTGCAGTTCCGCTCACCATGATCGCCGTCAAATGGACGCTGATGATCTGGTACCGCACACACGACTGATACCTCGGAGGACACTGTGCCGATTCGCAACAACTTCGCTTCGAAAAAACAATTTCTGATTTCGCAGCTTGCTCTGCTTACTTTCTTTTTGCTCGCGATTCCGTCACGTCTATACCCGAATTTTCATCCGGATCTGATGGACGGCGTTCGCGGAGCGCTGATGGGTATTGGCATTGGGACTCTCGCCCTGGCGGCGTTCAAGAATCGTCGACGGGACCAAAGAATCTCTGCCAGTAAGCAACGTTGATCCACTGATCGAACTTCACGCCGATTCTCTCAAACTCGGCAACTTTTCGCATGCCGAATTTCTCGTGAAGGGCAACGCTCGCATCATTCGGTAGTGCAACTCCGCCGACAGCGCTGCGAACGCCCGCCTGCTCTAGAAGCTTGAACAGCTCGGCGTAAAGCTGAGAGCCGATGCCGCGTCCCTTGCAGTCTTTCTCGAGGTACACTGTGGTCTCAACGGAAAAGCGATAACCGATTCTCTCTTTCCACGGAGTAGCATAGGCATATCCGAGAATCTTTCCGTCCTCTTCCGCCACGATCCAGGGCAGTCCTGCGTTCTGTACGAAGTGGATTCGCCGCGCAATCTCGGATTCGGAGACGGGCTCTTCCTCGAATGTGACGATGGTATCGGTGACGTAGTAGTTGTAGATGTCGGCGATCGCTTCAGCGTCGGTCTCTCTGGCTGCCCTGATCATTCAAAGCGCGATTTCCAGCAGCGGCCGAGTGTAATGAGCGATCCTCCTATCGCTCCGATCGGCACGAAGAACGCCGATCTGCCTCGCCGGTTCTCGAGTCCACCTGCTGCAACGAAAAGAGATCCTGCTCCAATCCCGGACCCGATCAGCGTGCGCGTGATTCGCTTGTCGAAGGTGCATACGCTTTTCAAGTCGAGGAACGCGGCGCCGAGTGCAGCGCCGAGTGCGCCGCCGATCGTTCCTCCGATTACAAGCGCGTCGCCGGTAGGGTTGCGACAGTTGTCACATCGCTGCGAGACGATTTCGTATCCGGTAAATCCGCCAAGCAGAATTCCGAACATGAATCCCCCGGACGATGACGCGAGACGTATCGATCCAATCTGCGGTTTCTGCGAAGGAACTCTTGTTGAGTCGTCGTACCTGACCTGCAGCAGGCTCGAAGAATCACTGAGGATTCTGGTCAGCAGCGAATCCGACTGTGCTCGCGCTGCAGTCGAGCAAAGTGCAAGAATCACCAACGACAGAGCGAAGCGCTTCATTCGAATCATCGCCGATCCATGACGGGAAGATATTCGCGCCACGGTCCGACTGCATCCCGATACTGTTTGGCCATCACGCGAGCAGTCTGCGCGATATGACCGAGGTCGTGGCCAACCCACGTGGCCAGGAGCTGCCTCAGCGTAACCTTTCCCAGCGCTGGATGTTCGGCTTCCAGCGCGAGCTGTTCTTCGGAGATCTTCCACTCCTTTAGAATCGCAAGATTCCGCGTACGCAGCTCGTCGAACTCATCGAGCAGAATCGCCAGAGATTTCCCTTTGCTCTCCTCGAACTGCGCAAAACGATCGAATGGAGTGAAGCGACGATTCGCTCCCTGCTCGAGAATGATTCGCGCACGAGGAATCCAGTCGGTTCGCTCACCGTGATTGAGATGACCGACGATCACGTACGGACTCCAGGTGTCGGGGCCTTCGGTTCCGTCAATCCATTGGGAGTCGAGACCTGTGAGGAGAGCGCGCATTGTACTCGGAGTGCGCTCTAGAATCGCAATGCCGTCAACAAGATTGAATTCCATTTACTTCGCCAGGTTCAGCTCATAGAAGAGCGTCGTGCCGAATTCGACGTTGCGATAAGGTTCGATCGGCACGAATCCAATGCTCATATAGAGATTCTGCGCGGGAAGCATAGAAGCGAGAGTGCCCAGCCTTAGCCGCGCATATCCGCGAGATCGCGCTTCATCGATGACAAGTCTTGCAAGCTCACGAGCAATCCCCTTTCCGCGATACTCGGGTCTCACATACATACGCTTCACTTCTCCCGTGTCGCTCGACAGCGACTGCAGTGCAACGCATCCGACTGCCTCATCGCCGTCCCATGCAACCCACAAACCACCTGACGGTGGCGTATAAGGAGAGGGAAGCTTTTCGATGATCGCCGAGATTTGCGACGGATCGTGAGCTTCCGAGTGCGCCTCGAAATGATCGCGAATCAGTTGCTTCGCAGCAGACAATGATCGCTCGTCTGCAACCGCTTCGATCATCAGAGGATGCCTCCTCGTGAAGCGATTAATTGAATTGCGGGCTCGCTGACCACCATCCTGTTCGTGAACGATTTACCCCACGCGAGCGGAGTGATGTCGCCATGATCCCGGAAATCACCTGGAATGGCTGAATCGATGGGCTCCCGGAGGGAGGCATGCGCGTTTGGATCAGCGCCGGCGTCGAGCAGAAGCTTCGCAAAGTCAGCCTGCTGAGGTTTGCGCGTACCCGGCCAGCCGCCGGTGAAGTTCATCCAGAAGTGAGGGTACGACACGACTGCATTGAACAGCGCAGTGTGTCCACCGAATCCGTTCTCATCGACCCGGGCGCGAACATTCGGATCCATTCCCTTCTCCAGGAGCCATCGCGCAATGTCGAGCTCGTCGTACTCGACGCAAACGTGAAGCAGTGTCGATCCATTTATCGGCGTGCGGGGCAGCATCTCATGATAACTGCCGGGCTTTAGCTGCTTACACTTGAGCTCGGGAGGATAAATCTCGGGCCACGTGAAAGTTCTTTGCAGCAGATTCGGATCGCGCCTCATGTGAGCTTCCAGCAAATCGAGTCGGCCACGGTGCAGCGCCATCATCGGAGTATCGGGAAGCTCGAATCCGTGCTCGACATATAGCTCGAGAATCTTGTGCTTTGCATCCGGCCTTCGGCTATCTGATTCAAGCACAACGTCGACTGGCGCATCCGGATTTCCATCCGCATCCATAAGCTCGCCGCCAATTTCGAACAGATATTCCGTTGCCTTGACGCGGAGCGTATACGCGGGACCTCCAAACGCACCGGAGGGAGGTTTAGGCGATCCGAGCATTCTGTGAATCAGCTTGGCCGTTTCGATTCTTCCCTGAAGAACGGCGCGATTCATTCCCTTCTCCAGATCTTTTGCACCGAGCTCGACCAGGGCTTCTATGATTCGATCCCGCCCAACGTTGGCGGCATAACTGAGTGGAGGACCCCAGTTCGCGTTTCTGATTCCCGCGTTCTCATGCAGCAGATACGGAAACGCCGTCACCATCTGGCGAATCTTCTCGACGTCATCGTCCCAGATTGCATCGATGAGATCACAGGCCTGAACCAGACGCTCCCACGACGACGCTCCGTACTTGATGGCAACGGCCTGTTGTGCGTCTTCAATCGTCGCCCGCGAATCGCGCATCGTCGACATCATGTCTCTCGCTTCGCGCTTGAGCTTGGCGAGATCAGGATGAACGGGCAGCCAGGGTTCCCTCGACATATGATCTAATGGTCGAGTGTTCGTGCAAGCATTTCGGGCATCGAATGAAGCTGGTCGATGTGATCAGGTGCAGAGTTTCCCGCAAAACCCATCAGCTCGAATTTTCCTGAGCGCGCTTCACTCAGCTGCTGCATTCCGCGCGGCCCCCACTTGAGCACAGGCTTTCGCTTAAGCCCCAGCGAATGCAGCAGCCAGTCTGCAGTTTCTGTCGTGCTTGCAAACGTTCCGGGAAAAATCTCTGAATGAGTTACAACGAATCTCTTCTCGCCACGCATTGCGGCACGCGCAAACGCTGCAAACGCAGTCAAATTCGTCGTGTCGAGCGTAGCACCTGTTGCCAGCACACCGCCTTCAGGTATGTACGACGTGTGCATGCCATCGAGCAGAAGCACTGCATCAACGCGCTTGAAGTGATCCGGGTCGCGGAGAATCTGACGAATGGCTCCATGACCCGCGGAAAAACCAACCAGCGTCAAGCGACCAATGCGCTCAGGCTTGCCGAGCGCTGCAGCAATCTCGCGTGTCACTCCCTCCATCAGCGAATCGAACGCCGCTGGGTCTGTGAACGCACGATGATAAACGCCGGAGCCGGCACCGAGATTCACTACCGCAACCGCAGTGGCGTTCTTCAATCCGGCTGCAGCTTGTTCAGGCAGCCACGCGGCACCAAGAAAATGAATGACCAGATCCACACTCTCTTTCTTGCGCGCGCGATCGGGTATCCATACTTCGACTGGCTTGCCACCAGTGCCTGCAAATGAGCGGGTAATTCCACCCAGATCTTTTTTCGTGAGCCGCTCATGCGCCCGGGATTCGTCGGCCATCGGCGATGGATTCTGAGACGCTGCCGGCGGAGCTGCAGGTGCTGTAGTCTGCGCAGTTACTGCTGACGGAATCCTGACAATTGTGAGAGCGGCGATCGCCATCGACGTCAGGCGACCGGCGGGAATTTTCATCGCTTCTTCCAGATCATGATGCTGCCGCAGCCACCGCGCCATTTCTGGAATTGCGTCGGCACTGTCGCCTCGGAATAAATCTCGATTCCTTCGATGTCCTTCGGCTCAAGCCACGCGTCGATTTCATCAGCGCCAAGTCCCGGCTGCGCAAGTCCGTCGAGGTAGATGACCGGAGCGCACCAGTCTCCCGAGATGCCGCGCATCAGGATTCGCCTGTCAGAAGTCTTCATATCGTCAGGCGCAACAGCAATCACCATGTCCGAAGCAAGCGTGTCCGAAGCAAATCCGATCCGCAAACCCGAGATAGTCTTGAAAAGATCAGAAGCAAATGTCGCCGGCCGCTTTGCAATCTGCCCCGAGGTTATGTAGCGACCAGGGCCGGTTCGCACGCGCTCGATGAATCCACTCCGATCGCGGCTCGACAAGCGCGAGGCACTCACTTTCACGGTATCCAGTACCGACTGAAGAGTAGCGAGTCCAATTCGCACGCGCGGAGCCCCTTCGATCACATCTATGAAACGCCGGTCAGGATAGAACCCGAGTGCACGCACTTCGATCATCCGGGTTCCTACTGGAGCATTGCTGATGGTCCAGTCGCCATGATCGTCGGTGCGAGTCTCTGGTCCATCTGTAATTCCCACCCAGGCGTTGACCAGAGGGCGACCACCCGAGCTCGCGTACACCGTACCACTGATTGTGCCTGTGCCGAGGTGCACACGTTTGGGCGGCAACGCAAAGGGACTCGTTGGCTCGTTACCGGTGGATGCGACGACTGTATGCTGTTGTCCCAGAAACAGCTCGCGCCTGAGAAGACCACCCGACGGAACGTGAAGCTCTATGAGATCGGTACTGTCCGCGCCCTTACTCGCAATCAACGCCACCGTCCCCGCACTCGGCACATTACACATGGCGAACCAGCCATTCTCGCCGGTTGTGGCAACGATCCGTGGAACACGCTTTTGAATTCCTGCGCGCCTGAACGAGAGCTCAACCCATTCTCCGCTCACTGTCACCCCGGATGCGGGCGTGCCTGTAACTGCATCGCGCACAACTCCGACAATGAGCGCGCTCGAGTCGCCTTTCGCTGGCTTGCCGCAGATAGCTGCGCGCAGTCTTCCCGGCGATGGAATCGCGAGCTCCGTCTCGACTGACTTTTGGCCGGCGACACTCACTCCTCTCAGGGGCGCTTCGACTCCGAGTGAATCGAGCATCGGGTGAAAGAATCCGAGTGTATAGCTGCCGTCCGGCACGTCATTGAAAACAAATCGGCCGGTTGAATCTGTATTGGCAGTGCGTCCGAACCTCGCGGGGTTGTCGGCTGCGACAAGTTGAACCACTGCTCCGGCGAGGGGTGCGCGCGCAATACTGTCTCGAACGAATCCGCTGACGCTCGCACCTGCCACGCTGGATGTCGTGTCAGGCGTTTCCGCGTTTGCAGCTCTCGCGAAAAGCATTGCCAGCAGCAGTGGCCTAATGCGCATGCAGGAGAAGACCGGAAAAGGACGCTACCGCGAATTTACTTTGTTCCCGAGCCACCGCCATAGATTACGCCCTATGAAGAATGCATTTATAGTCGACGGAGTCCGGACGCCCATTGGCAGCTTTGGGGGGTCACTCTCTCCCGTAAGAGCGGACGACCTCGCTGCTCATACAATCGCCGAGCTGATGCGCCGGCACCCCGACGTCCCTGCAGACCAAATCGCCGACGTAGTCCTCGGCTCAGCTAATCAGGCTGGAGAGGACAACCGGAATGTCGCGAGAATGGCCCTGTTGCTCGCCGGACTTCCGACATCGGTGCCAGGGGTGACAGTGAATCGACTTTGCGCTTCCGGAATGCACGCAGTTGTAGATGCGGCTCGTGGAATCGCGAATGGTGACGGTGATCTTTACATCGCCGGCGGCGTGGAGCACATGACTCGCGCACCCTACGTGATGTCGAAGGCTGTGCAGGCTTTCGCGCGCAATGTCGAGATGTTCGACACCAGCATCGGATGGCGCTTTGTGAACCCCAGGATGCGCGATCTCTATGGTATAGACGCAATGGGCGAGACCGCGGAGAATGTGGCCGAGCAGTTCAAGATCTCGCGCGATGATCAGGACGAGTTTGCGTGCAATTCTCAGATGAAAGCTGCAGCAGCACGTAAGGGCGGACGTTTCGAGAGGGAGATTGCGTCAGTTTCGATTCCATCAAGGAAGGAGACGAAGGTCTTCGCTGAGGACGAGTTCATTCGCCCCGATACATCGCGTGAGGTGCTCGCGAAACTGAAGCCGGCATTTCGACCTGGTGGATCGGTAACCGCCGGAAATTCCTCGGGAATCAATGACGGCTCAGTTGCGCTTCTCATCGCATCGGAAGATGCAGTGAAGAAGTACAACCTCGAGCCTCTCGCGCGAATTGTTTCTTCCGCTGCAGCCGGAGTTGAGCCGCGTATCATGGGAATGGGTCCGGTTCCATCATCGCGAAAAGCTTTGAGCAAAGCTGGACTGAGTTTCGATCAGATGGATGTCATCGAGCTGAATGAGGCTTTTGCAGCGCAGTCGCTGGCATGTCTGCGTGAGCTAAGCATCGCCGATGACGATCCGCGCGTGAATCCGAATGGAGGAGCGATTGCGCTTGGCCATCCCCTTGGGATGTCGGGAGCGCGGCTTCTTTTGACGGCAGCGCACGAGCTCAGGGAAAAAGAAAAGCGTTACGCG
>JBKPNY010000003.1:0-23471 GCA_046732835.1 Gemmatimonadota bacterium
CTCGGCTTTCTTGTTTTCATTGCGATTCTGCTGCACAAGCTTCCCGAGGGCCTTGCGATTTCCAGCATTTTCCTGGCGTCGGGCTCATCGCGCCGTCGCGCGCTGCTCGCTGGTGCGTCGCTTGGACTTGCGACAATTGTCGGTGGCCTGATGACGAGCTTCATCGCTCCGTTGCGTCATTATGGTCTCGCATTCGCTGCCGGCGTCTCGCTGTATGTCGGCGCATCCAACCTTGTCCCTGAATTTCAGGCCAAGCGCGACTGGAGACTGCAGGGCAGTTTCTTCCTTGGGTGTGTCCTGTACTTCATGGCTCGAATCCTGATAAGAAGTTATGCCTAGTTGGGTGAGACAATGAGACAGTGAGAAAAACCAAAAGGCCTTAACACGGAGGACACGGAGGATCCGGAGCATTCACGGAGATTTTAGGTTAAACGACGGAACTGCGTATCTCCCGTAGTAACAAATAAAATCTCCGTGGAAACCTCCGGATCCTCCGTGTCCTCCGTGTTAAGGTTTTTGTTTTTCTCATTGTCTCACGAAAAGCGACAAGAAAATGCCTAAAGCATTCAGAAAACCTCCGACATCGAAAGAACCATCATTGTTTACGCCGCCAAAATCGGCGCAGCCTCTGGCTGCACGGATGCGACCGAGAACACTCGATGAAGTCGTAGGCCAAGAGCATCTGATCGCGCAGGGAAAGCCTCTCAGAGACGCAATCGAGAAAGGCGCAATCAGCTCGATGGTTTTCTGGGGGCCGCCTGGTTCAGGCAAAACAACAATCGGACGACTGATCGCACGGTATACCGATCGCGAATTCGTTCCTTTCTCCGCGGTAACCGAAGGCGTTCCAAGAATCCGGGAGATCATCGCCGCCGCAGAAGAAAGACTCGAGCTCGGGCGACAGACAATTCTTTTCGTCGACGAGATTCATCGATTCAACAAAGCGCAGCAGGATGCATTTCTTCCGCATGTCGAGAGCGGAACAATTACCCTCATCGGTGCAACGACAGAAAATCCGTCGTTCGAAATGAACAGCGCACTTCTCTCGCGGATGCGCGTGTTCGTTCTCGAGCCAATCGACCCCAATGACCTTCGCGAGCTAGTCACTCGTGCATTGAATGACAAAAGCCACGGCCTTGGCACACTCGAGCTCACCATCGACGACGATGCGATCGAGCTGATTGTTGTCGAAGCAGATGGCGATGCGCGACGGGCACTGACGGTTCTCGAAGCAGCGTCAGTGCATGCAGGCAAAAGCGGCAACATCACGAAGGAGATTGCGCGCGACGCAATGCAGAAGCGTTTCGCTCATCACGACAAGAGCGGCGAAACACACTTCAACATGTTGTCCGCATTGCACAAGTCGCTCAGGGGCAGCGATCCCAACGGCGCACTGTACTGGGCTGCGCGAATGATTCAGGGCGGGGAAGATCCTATGACGATTTTTCGACGCTCGATCGCAATGGCGGCAGAAGACATTGGACTCTCCGATCCCAATGCATTGCAGATTGCCGTTGCTGCGCGTGATGCGTACCACATGCTTGGTCCGCCCGAGGGATATCTCCCGTTGAGCGAAATGCTCATCTACCTCGCAACAGCTCCAAAGTCGAATTCATCCTATCGCGCGCTCAATGCTGCAATGGAGGCCGCGCGCGAGACTCCTGCCGAGCCCGTTCCGATGCACATCAGGAACGCGCCCACCCGTTTGATGAAGGAACTGGGGTATCACGAAGGGTATCAGTACGCGCACGACGCTCCCGAGGCATACATCCCGCAAGAGTATCTGCCCGAAAAGCTTCGTGGCACGGTTTTCTATGAGCCAGGTCCATTTGGATTCGAGAAGGACATTGGGCGGCGGCTCGCCTACTGGGCGGGCCTTCGCGAGGCATCAGAGAAGACAGAGTTAACAGAGACGCAGAAAAAACCGGAGACTGGACAATGAAAAAATATTTTGCAGTTGCAGGCATGCTCGCTCTCGCAGGCTGCGCTTCACTTGGGCTCGGCGGATTCAAGGAGCCGCTCGTTCACTTCAACGATGCAAAGATCCGCGGACTCGGGTTGAGTGGCGGATCGGTCGACGTGATTCTGAGCGTCTACAACCCGAACGGATTCGATCTCAATGCGACACGGCTGACCTACAAGCTCTTTGTCGAGAACAATCAGGTCGGCACGGGCGCGCTGAACAATGCGTTCAGAGTGTCGGACAACGATTCGACTTACGTGACGATTCCAGTCGACTTCACATACGCGGGCCTGGGCGCCGCAGGGCGGGAGCTTCTCACAAGGGGCAGTGTGAATTATCGTGTGACAGGCGATTTTACGGTTTCGACGCCGCTTGGGAATTTCACCAGGCCGTACGATCAGACGGGAAGATTCTCGAGTTTCGGCGGCACTTCACAAAGCAGGTAGCAAACGTCAAGGGAACTGATCGAGCTCACTGCCCCGGTTGAGAGAGCGTTTCTCGTCGGGGCACAGCTCAAAAAACCGGTCGCCGGACATCGGTCGTCAGACGCCGGACGCGGGTCGTCAGACGCCGGACGAGGGTCGTCAGACGCCGGACGCGGGTCGTCAGACGCCGGACGAGGGTCGACAGACATCGGTGACCGGAGCCCGGTGACCGCCGACCGGCGACAGACTATGACCGAGCATCTCGAAGAGCTCGCCGAGCTTGTCGACACAGCCGGCGGAATCGTGGTGGGACAGCTCACGCAGCAGATCGATCGACCGAATCCCGCGACGTATCTCGGCAAGGGAAAGATCGACGAGCTCTCCGAAAAAATTCGCGAGACTGATGCGTCGCTGATCGTCTTCGACGACGAGCTCACTCCCGCGCAGGGAAAGAACATCGAGGATGCAACCGGCAAGCGCGTGATGGATCGGGCCGAGTTGATCCTCGACATCTTTGCGACACGCGCGCGATCATCGGAAGCAAAGATGCAGGTAGAGCTCGCGCAGCTCGAGTACATGCTTCCGCGACTGATGCGAATGTGGACGCACCTCGAGAAGTTTCGCGGAGGCATCGGCATGCGCGGGCCTGGAGAAACTCAGCTCGAAACAGACCGGCGTCTCATCAATCACCGCATCAGGCTGTTGAAGCAGCGATTGAGCGACGTTCAGAAGTCGCGCGAGATTCGGCGCACCGCCAGGAAAGGACAGTTTCGCGCTTCGCTCGTGGGATACACGAACGCCGGAAAGTCTTCGATTTTGAAGGCCCTCTCAGGAGCAGAATCCATTTTTGTCGAGGACAGGCTTTTTGCAACGCTGGATCCACTCACGCGCGACATTCATCTCGCGGAGAATACGAGTGTGCTGTTGACCGACACCGTCGGATTCATTCGCAAGCTGCCACATGATCTTGTCGCGTCGTTCCGCGCCACACTCGAAGAAGTGGTCGAGGCCGATTTGCTGCTTCACGTCATCGATGCGAGCCATCCAACGTGGGAAGAGCAGCGAACCGTCGTGAATCAGGTACTGGCCGAGATCGGCGCGACCCAGACGCCCACGCTTTATGTGTTCAACAAGATCGACCGGATTCCGCACGATCAGCTGATCGCGCTCGAGCATCGGATTACGAATCTGGTTCCCGGATCCGTCTTCGTTTCGGCCGTTACTGATGATGGACTCGAGCCATTGAAGCGAGCGCTCCTGGCTTACGCTCGCAAAAGACGGCCGCTCTCCGAGATCAGGCTTCCGCTGCATGATGGCAAGCTCCTCGCAGAGATACACCGTGAGGCAGAGGTTCTGGAGCAGCGTCATGAAGGCGATGAGCTGGTCCTTACCGCCCGTCTGGAGGATGCTCTCGCGGGAAAGCTTCGAAGAGCGGGGGCAGGCGTTTCACCCAGGGATTGATACGATTTGGTAACGCCCGGATCTGACTGCCTGCGGGTAATGGCGCCCATGCCCTGACCGTCGTATAATCGGTTAATTCATTTGAATTTCAGTTTGAAAACATTCATTTGGCTTGCTGAGGCGTTTGGGCTCGCCCTGACGCTCGTACTGCTCATCACCCCACTCGTTATTCGGAGTGCGGGTGCCTTGAAGCTGTACGATGCGCCGGACGGCGGCCGCCGCATGCACAATCTCCCCGTGCCGCGTCTGGGCGGAGTGGCAGTGTTCCTCGGCGCAGCCGCTGTGGCGCTGACGCTGTTCGTGCGAACTCAGCCGCGATTCACCACACCCGGAGAAATCGGAGTAGGCCAGATTCGGTTTCTCGCCGGCGCGTTCATCGGATCCGGATTTTTGTTTGTCGTTGGCCTTGTCGATGATATTCGCGGGCTTTCGCCCAGCCTCAAGCTCATTGCCCAGCTGATCGCAGCTTCGGTCGCGGTTTATTTCGCTCCTCCCATTCCTTCAGTCGCTCTTGGATACGGGCCGGGCATTTCACTCGGCTGGGTGATGATTCCCATCGCCATCGTGTGGATGGTGGGTGTTACGAATGTCTTCAACTTCATCGATGGCCTGAACGGTCTCGCTGCGGGAATCGCCGTCGTAGGCTGCGCAACGATTATTGCAACCAGCCTCGCACTAGGTAATCTCGTTGTGCTTTTGCCAACGGTTGCTCTCCTTGGCGCACTGCTCGGATTTCTTCGCTACAACTATCCGAAAGCCAGCATTTTCCTCGGGGATTCGGGAAGCCTGAGTATCGGATTCCTGCTGGCGGCGTTCTCGCTCTATGCATCAGTGAATTCATTCGGCGCGGTGCTGATCATCATCCCGCTGGTGACTGTCGCTGTGCCGCTGATGGACGGTACGCTGGCAATTCTTCGCCGCTGGCTGCGCCATGTGCCGGTGTCGGGTGCGGATGCGAGACACATTCACCACCGTCTTCTTGCATTGGGAATCTCACCGCAGCGTGCAGCTGTGCTGTTGTGGGCACTCGCGGGAATCATCGCTGCGTTCGGTCTTCTCATTTCACTCACTGCGCCCTTTGTCGCGACTTCGTTTGCGATATTCGGCGTCGTCGGCGTAGCAGTGATGCTGATTTACGGAACCAACTTTCTTTCGTATCACGAGCTGAGTGTTGCCGGAGAAGTTCTCCTTTCCGCACCATCCCGCGCGCGGCGCGTAATCAGCGATCAGATCTTCGCGATGGATGTCACGAGTCAGATATCGAACGCGACATCCGTAGACGAGCTCGATGACGTGCTATCCGCGGCAGCACCGCAGTTCGGATTCATGGCGATGGAGCTCTCGCGCGGCGATGGATCGAGCGAGCGGCAGACCGATCACATCCATCCCGTAGACTGGGGATGGAAACTCGATTATCCGATCAGGCTCGCTTCAGCACCTGTGCAGGTTTCATATGTGCTGAGCATCTGGTGCCGTGCGGAAGTAAGCACACGACCTTATGGTGCAGAGAGAGTCGCGCGCGTGCTCGGTCCCGCGATTCAGGATTGGTTCGACTCGCGCGGAGTTGCCGATGAGCCTGCAAAGGCAGCTCCGATTTCATGGCGGAAAGGGTGGAGCAAAGGCCGAATCAAGTTGACTTAAAAGACGCGCGCCGGGAGGCGCCCGTCTTTTTATGGTTCAGGATTCGTTAGCGTAGTCGTAGCTGTAGTATCCTCCGTACTTCTGCACCTTTGCATCAGGATCGTTCAGCACTGCACCGACAACGCGTGCGCCCACTGACATGAGCTGCTGCATCGCCTGCTGTCCGGCTTCTGCTTCAGTTACACCTGCGCGTACAACCAGGACAACACCATCAGCCAGTGTCGACAGAATTGCGGCGTCGGATGCGGCAAGCAGCGGTGGAGTATCCAGAACAATGAGATCGAACGCTTCGGCAAACGAGGCGAGAGTCTTCCGCATTCTTTCTCCACCAAGAAGCTCTGATGGATTTGGGGGAAGCTGTCCTGAAGGCACAACGTACAGTCCCGTCACTGATGTCTCGCGAGGCGCTGCATCGGTGTCGAGCTGGCCGAGAACGCACTCGGTAATTCCCGGCTCGCGCGGAATCGAGAACATCTTGTGAAGACGTGACCGTCTCAGATCGCAATCGATAATCAGGACGCGCATGCCCTGTTGTGCAAATGAAACGGCAAGGTTTGCAGCTGTCGTTGTTTTTCCTTCTCCCGGTGCTGCGCTCGTGACGACAATGCTGCGCAGCGTCTGCACCGCCTGCGAAAAGATGAGATTGGTGCGAAGAGTTCGATACGCTTCTGCGCCAGACGAGCGGGCATCGTGCACAGTGACCAAGCCGGCCGCACGCGCTGGGCTCTTTCCGTTGCGTCCTGCTGCTTTTTTGGGAAGAAGACGCGCACGACTCTGACCGTTTCGCTCAGCGAATTTCGGAATGACAGCGAGCCCCGGCACCTGAAGAATTTTCTCGATGTCATCGCGCCGGCGGATGGATGTATTCATTCCGTCGACAATGATCGCGGTACCGATTCCAATTATGAGACCGAGAATAAAACCGAGAGCGAGCTTCTTGGTTCGGCCGGCAGATATCGGACTCGTCGGGATATCCGCCAGATCGATGATCTCGACCTGGCCAGCCTCAACAGCCTCGGCCATACGCGCGCCCTGATACTCCTCCTGCAGCTTGTCCGACATTCTCTGCACAGCAGCTACCTGCTCGCCAAGCCGGGCTTCCTCTGTCTCCGCCTGCGGCGCGCTCGCGATCTCTGCCGTGCTTCGCTTTTTCAGGTCATCGAGTGCGTCGATCTGCGCATCGAGCGATTGAATCTGATTTCGCACTGCGGCCATCAGTCGCCCGGAAGTCTGCGAGACGAGAGTGCTCGCGCGTATCACATCGGGATTGGTGAGAGCAGCTCCATCGGAAATGAGACTGTCGCGCTTTCCCTCGAACGAGGTCAGCTGCGCATACAGCTGCTGGATTACTGGATTTGCCGCAATTCCGGGAGATGAGACAAGAGCCTTGAGTCCTGCATCGGAGCTCTCGCCACTTTTCTGTGCCTGACTCAGCAGAGCGTTGTAAGTCCTTCGCTGCGCATTGAGATCAGCGCGGCGCATGTCGACATCGACGATGCCTGCCTGCTGGGCTGACGCTTTTTCTTTCGAGGAGAAAACCTGATTGCCCGAGCGATACGAGCTGTACTGAGCCATTGCGCGCTGAAGCATCGCGTCTGTCTGCTTGAGCTGTTCCTCGAGAAAAATTCGTCGCGTACGTGATGCTTTCTGCGCACCAAGCGCGTTGTGCTCCTGAAATGCCTGCACGATAGCGTTCACGACACGCTGCGCATACCGGGGACTCGTCGACGTGAACTGCACATCGATCACGTCAGTCTTGGGGCGGGGAGCTGCCTTGAAGCTGCTGCGCATTGCATCGATCGCTCTTCCAGTCGATACAACCTGATAGAGCGCTGTCGCTACTTTCGGCCTGTGACTTACAGTCACTGTCACGCCGCCGATTGAAGCAGGCAATCCGTAATTGGATCGTGCGATTTGTCCTGCTTCGGTGAGCGAATATCCCGCCGCGTCAAAATTGAGACGGATTGTGTCCTGCGCTGCGGCCGAATCTACAATCACCCTCGCGATCTCATCGAGCTGAGGCTCTTTCGTGAAGGGCACGAACCGCAAGCCTTCGCGATGAACCACATCAGACGCAACCTGGCGGCTCATCATCACCTGGATTTGCGAGAGAAGAACGTCGGTCTCGCGACCGAGCACCTGCTCGTATGCGCCGCCTTCCTGGCCGCCGGTCATCGCGCGCCGCGCATCGGCGAGCCGGACGACAGCATCTGCAGTGTAGCGCGGTGGTGCGCTCGCAACCACCCAGACTGCAGCACCGAGGCAAACAGCTACTGCCCCAAGTACAATCCAGATCTGGCGTCGAAGTACGCCAAGGTAATGCGATATGCCGAGCTCGCTTTCACGAACCTCAGGGTAGCCCTCAGGGTTCGAGAACCGCGGCTGGTATCCCGGTGGAACCACTGGACCAGGCTGGTACGGAACGATATCGGCCACTGGTTCAGCTCTCGGCGCCGGCGGCGGCAGAGTCAACCAGTCGTGAATCGAAACTCATTGACTGTGTCGAAGGGAAGAATCCGCGGCTGTCGGCGGATGTTGGGGCTAATCTTTTCAAGTTAGTACCGGTTCATAGGCGAGTCCAGCAACGGAAACGTTACCATCGGGCCAGACGATGTCATTCTCGCGCGCCCACCTTATGAGCGTGTAAAGAGCCCACGGACGGCTCCAGTTCATGCCGGGCCGACTGTTCTGGAATGCATCCCACACGCCGCGAACCTCGGCTCGATCGAGCCCGGCCGCGGCAACTCCATCGCTGTCGAGTACGGAAACCATCTCGTCCAGCAGCTCGTTTCGCATCCACCGCTCGAAAGGCAGTGTGAATCCCATCTTGCGGCGGGAGATGTTGTCTTCGGACAGAAGATCTCTTACGGCCTCGACGAGAAGCGCTTTCGGCTTGTCGCGGTGCATCTCAACGCTTGCAGCTGCTTCATGCGCCACTCTCGCAACCTGCTCGTCGATGAACGGCACGCGAAGCTCGAGTCCGTGCGCCATGCTGAACACATCGCTGTCACGGAGCAGAGTGTTGCGCATGTAGCCGGTGAGCTCGTAAAGAGAAACGAGCTGCATGAGAGACATCGACGACGTATCGATTCCTTCCATCTCTTCAAGCGACAGCTCGACAGTCGATGCGGGTGCGGACATCAGCTCCGCGACCTGCTGAGGTCCGAACAGTGTTCTCGATGCGCGATATGCACCTCGCGCTGCCGATCCGTCGTCGAGCATCTCTCCAACGCGCTTTAGACGAGGGTCCGGGTTTTTTCGCGCGACTCGAGCGCCGAGATGTCGGAGCGGTGAAGGGAACTTCCACAGCGGAGAGACAAGCTGCGCGCGATGGAACGACGGATATCCTCCGAACAGCTCATCCCCGCCAAGTCCTGACAAAACGACTTTCAATCCGTGAGATCTGACTGCTCTCGATACGACGAACGTGTTCATTCCGTCGAGTGACGGCTGATCCATCGCCGCAAATGCATCGGGAAAAGCTCCCAGCAGGTCGTCGCCTGAGAGCGGAATTTCATGATGATTGGTGTTGAATCTTTTCGCTGTATCGCGCGCCGGAATTGCTTCGCTGTAATCCGTTTCAGCGAACGTTACAGTGAAGCTCTCGATTGGCTTTTCGGAAACTTCGCTCGCAAGACCGGCAACGGCTGACGAATCGATTCCCCCGGAAAGAAAAACCGCAACAGGAACATCCGCGACGAGATGGTAGCGCACCGATTCACGAAGAGCGTTCCTGATCTTGTGAACGTGCGAATTGACATGCAGCGACGACCCGTTCTTTTCGAAAGAGCTTTCGCATGATGATGCAAAGCGTATGGTCTCGCCCACTGCGAAGCTCGAGCCTTTTCTCTCGATTTCGATCGCACACCCAGGTGGTGCGGAGTAAATGCCCTGCACTATGGTAAGCGGACCAGCGACTGAGCCAGTGGCGAGATACGATGCGACAGCCGGCGGCGACAACACGCGCGCTACGCGACCGGTTGCCAGAAGAGCACGAATCTCACTCGCAAACATCACCTGGGCATTCTGCTCAGTGAGATACAGCGGCTTGATTCCGAATCTGTCGCGAACCAGATAGCCCTTGCCGGTTCTGGAATTCCACAGCGCGAACGCAAACATTCCACGCAGCCGCGAGAGAAACTTCACACCGTGTCGCTCGAACCCTGCGAGCACTACTTCGGTGTCGCAGTGGCTTTTGAACGCGACGCCTTCGGATTCGAGCTCGCTCTTCAAGCGCTCGTAGTTGTAGATCTCGCCGTTGTATGTGATCAGGCTCTCCCGTGACGGAGAGAACATCGGCTGGTGTCCCGCACTCGAGAGGTCGATGATCGACAAACGGCGGTGACCGAATGCGCCCGCATACTGGCCCTCTGATGAGCACAGGTCAGTAATCCCAAAATCATCCGGGCCGCGATGACGAAGAAACTCCGTCATCGCTTCTACCTCGCTGCGAACGCTGGTGGTCGAGAAAATTCCGTCGATGCCGCACATCAGCTGTTACCACTCGATTGAGGCGGATCGAATCGCCGGACTTGCGATGTCGTTGCTGCAGCCTGTTGAACTTGTCGTACGAGATATGGACTCGATATCAAAGTTCGCGGTTTTTTGGCGGGGCGGAGAGCGGCATCCTTCGGATCAGGCGGTGCCCGCCGTGATCGCACAAGCAGCATTACGAAAATCCAGAAGGGAAACGCGAATGCATTGCCCGCTGAATAGATCCAGCTCTCGAACATGGACGCAACAAGGCCGCCGAGAAGAACCGCCTCGCACACAGCTTCCTGCATCGAGACGGGCCGTTTGCTCACGACACGTGCGGCGAGAAGTCCGAAGAGTGGAAGAAACAGCAATCCCGCGCCAACGATTCCCAGCTGATAAGCCATGCCCAGGTAGGAATTGTGGACATACTCACCGCGATGCACGAGAAATTTTCTTCCGCGGAAAATCAGCTCCTCGGTACCGAAACCGTGACCGAAGACGATCTCTTCGCGGATGAGAGGAATCGCAACCTCCCACGCTTCGACTCGTCCACCTCCGGTTGCGATCTTCTGACTGCTTGTAAGACGCGCGAGCGGATCCTGATCGCCTGTACCCTCAGCCGGAGCAGGCATAACCAGCAGCACGACAGCCGCGGCGGCGAAGATGACAAGGCTCGCGCGCCATGCCCGTATGCGATAGAGAAAAAAGATGATCGCCAGCGAGCTCGTCATTACTCCGTTGCGCGAGCCCGACAGGATGAGACTGCCAAGAATGAGCGCTATCAGGAGAAGAGGTACGACTCTTTTCGTCCGGATGAAACGGCCGACTGCTGCGGGAAGGAAAATGATCGAGAGCATTCCGATAGAGTTCGGATTGCCGAAAACTCCGCGGAAGCGAAGCGCATACCACGCGTTGCTTCCGATTACTGCGCTGAACACACCTGCCACGAACATTATCGCGGCCGCCATCAGGATCTGATCCGATACTTCCGTAGCGCCCACAACATCGGCGTAAAACCACACAGTCCAGAACACCGCACCGTAAAGCAGGACGGCTGAAACCGTTCTTCCAATTGTCAGTGGCGGAACAATCGAGTACAGAGCAGACACAGCCGCGAAAGAGATGAACGCGGCAAAGATTGCATCGACCAGACGCAGGCTTCGGAGGGCAACGCGCCCGCGTGGCCGCACGATGATCATCGCGACAAGGAGTCCGAGAAGTCCCCATCGCGCAGCATCTATAAGCGAGTTGCCGACAAGTGCCTGGGTTTGCGAGCCCATCAGTGTGAGCGTGGCAGCAATCAGAAACACCCGCATTCCGAGGAGCCACATTCGCGCGCGCGCAGCGTAACGCCTGTCTGCAGCGGGATTGCCCTGCAGTCGCGCGTGTTGTGTCGGCTGTGCAATCATGTCGGGCGACGCGATCATCATTCGATCCACCATCGGTTCAGCCGGTGCGCCTTCGCTGCGCAACACCTTCGACGATTGTCTGCGCCCACCGCTCCGGTGTGTACTGTCGCGCGAGAAGAGCGCTCGCTTTTCCCATTTGCGCGCGCCGCTCAGTCGACATCGAAGACATGCGCAGCATGCAGTCCGCGAGCTCCGCGGGATTTGCAGGCTCGAATCGCATTCCGTTCAAGCCGTCCTGAAGAAGATGCACGCCTGCGCCGCACGCGCTCGAGCATATCAATGGACATTCTGCCGCAGCCGCTTCCTGAAGCACCACACCCCACGGCTCGACCCTGCTCGGCAGAATGAAAACTCCGCCATAAGTGCGCATTACCGAGGGAAGGGAATGGGATTGGACAAAACCGAGATCCTCTATTCCCGCTACCTCCTCCAGAAGATTCCTGAGAGGGCCGATGCCGGCGCAGTAAAGAGGCCATGGATCCGCGGCCTTGGTTCTGTAAATCGAATACGCTTTGACGAGGTCCGAGATTCCCTTTTCGGTTGCATAACGCCCGACAAAAAGAAAACTCGACTGGCGCTCCGGCTCACCCTCCTCCGGAGTCGAGAATGATCTCCAGTCGCAGCAGTACACGCCGTACCAGCAGTTCTTGCCGCGATAGCCGAGGTGATTGGCGAGCTGCGCCTGGCGTTCACCCGGTGTCCAGATCACGCTCACTGCGGGATGCAGCCACCATCTGGCGGTCGCGCAGCCGAATCTCTGCTTCAGGCTGCCGGTCCATTGAGTGTCGAGCCCGAGTATCACGGGAATCCCGCGCTTCTTGCATTGCGCGGCGACACGCAGGTAATCGCGATCTGCCCACCCCGATACGAACACGCCGTCGGGGTTGAATGCAAGAACGCGCTCGAGGATCTCGTCGCGGCTCAACCCCTTTCTGGAAACTGCCTGTCCTATCGGCGTGATGTCGAGGATGAACGGTGCAGCAGCATTCGTATCCCAGTGAAAGATCATCAGCTCTGCATCGTACCGCTTCTTCAGCTCGCGCCAGCATGCCACGATGTAAGGCGATGGCTCGGAGTAGAGAAAGACGATGCGTGGCGGAGCCTGATCCACCGGACGCGATGGTATCGCGTCAGTCTCGTCATCCGGAACGATCCGGAGTGGAATGGCTGAATGATGAGTGCTCACGACGTACGTCTCGACTTGTTCACGATATCGACAAAACCGTTCCAGTGAGTGTTCCAGGAATACCTGCTTCGCACATCGCTCAACGCGTTCTGCCCGAATGATTTACGCAGCTCGACATCATCGAGCAGTAGAAGCAGTCTTTGCGCCAGATCGACTGGATCTCCGGGTTCGGTAAGATACCCCGTCGCTCCGTCTCTGAGCCACTCTGAAATTCCGCCCACGCGTGAGGCGACCACCGGCAGGCCATTGCTCATCGCTTCGAGTCCGACGATGCCAAAGGGCTCGGGCCACAGTGACGGGACAGCCACAACGTCGGCAGAGCGATACGCCGCTTCAACCTTCTCCGCACCAGTGAGCTGTCCAAGGAAGGTGATTCGGCCGGCTGGATTGTCATACGCCGCAGCGCGTGCCTTTAGGTCGTCCATGATGTAGCCGTCGCCTGCAATCGTCAGGTCGACATCATCCGGCAGGTGACGCATTGCATCGATGAGAATGTCCACGCCTTTCGTTTCATTGAGGCGGCCGACGTACAGAATGCGGCGACTACTTCGGGATGCCCATTGCGACTGAGAACTCTCATGATTCACGAAATACGGAAGTACATGAATAATCGATTCGGGAACACGTCCCGATATCATTCGGTCTTTCATGTATTCCGAAGCAACGATGATTCCATCGAGCGCGGGAATGGCGTCGAGGGACCTTTTTACTTTCATACAGTTGCCAAGATTCCGGTCGGGACGCCGCGCGTTGCAGTGCAGGGTGTACGCGTTCGTGAAACAGTAAACGCCGAGCGGAAGCCGGCATTCCTGTCTGGTTTTTCGAAACCAGGAAATGGACGCAGCGCAGACGAAGCTCTGGTCATGGACCCATGCGATGAGCGTGCTCTTTGGAAAATGTCCGTGGATTGCTGATGCAGCGGCCCACGCCTCACGCGAGTGCAGCAGAACGACGTCGGGCTGATCGCCCTCAGCGCCAAGCTGGTTGAGGCTGACGACAGCGTTCGCGTTACCGAGATCAGCAGCTCTCGACGAAAACGCGGCGATGTGAGTTTCTCTGCCACCCGGGACCGCTGCGCCCTCGTCGGTGACGTGGAGAATTTTCATTTAAGCGGAGGCGAGAATCTCTGCAGCCTGTCGAGCCACTGAAGTCATCGAATAATTCTCCAGTGCTCTTTCGTCGGGATCAAATCGAAGCTCGCCGTTCGCTTGGAATTCCTGAACGATACGTTCCAGCTCCGCCTCGATTGCGTTGTCGTCCCACGGCGGCGCGACGGTACCCGTGCGGGTTGAATGGATCACGCGCGCAGCCGCCGATTCAGGATCGACCAGTGCAAGAATCGGCCGGCGAAGCGTGAGATAATCCCAGATCTTTCCCGTAATCCACACTTTGCCCGGCCGTTCGTTGATCAGAAGAAGCTGGTTGCATTCACTGAGCATGCCCAGCGCCTCGTACCGCTCACGATGGGTGATTGTCTCGACCAGGTCGCGAACATCAGCCCTGTCTATCATCGACTGCAGGTCGAGTGTCGAATGACCAACAAAAAAAACGCAGACACTCGAGGCAGAAACCTTTCCGCGCGACTTGAGTCTGCCGAGTGCATTGAGAAATCGCTCGGGATCGCCAAGGTTGCGTGACAACGTTCCGCCGTAACCGATTCGCAGAACACCACCCGCCGTGCGCATTTCACCAGCAGGCTTGATTGCAGCAGCTTCAGCGAAATCGATTCCCTGCGGCAGCTCCCTCAACTTCTGCGCTGCTGAAGGGACCTTGCGTGTGATGTCATCCGCAATAGCGTCGTTCACAACTGTGATTGCGCGGGCATGCTCGAGGATGCGGCGCTCGAGACTCTCGTCGATCTGATGTCTCCACGCGGGAACATCGCCCCAGCTTATGAATCCCGTCCATGGATCTCTGAAATCCAGCAGCAATGGCAAGCCGGAGCTTTTGCTCAGTGAATACCCCGCGAGGAGATTCGATGCGTGAGGATAGAAGGCCCAGATCGCATCCGGATTTTCAGTCTCGATGATGTCACGTCCTCTCGAAGTGGCGCGCAAAACCCAGTGCGCATACTCATCGGGTACGAGCAGCTGTCTCAAGACGTTGCCGAGCCGAAATCTCCAGTGAGGTTTTGCGGGTTCTATTTCGACTGAGCCATTCTCGCGCGGTGAGTCATTCGGCGCGGGCGATCGTGAAAGATTTTTTCTTACTTCTGACGCAAGTCGAAACGGATTCACAGCGGACACTTCGTGCATCTTCTCCGGACGGCGATGGTATGTGAGCGCCTTGAGAGGCGTTCCTGATCCGGGATCGCGTATCGAAGTGTAGCATCGCTGCGGCAGCGTGAGCACAATCGGCGTCCAGCCTACGCCCGGCAGATAGTCGGCAAGCTTCGCGACTCGAAGTGCTCCGACCTGTGGTGTCGGCGGAAATGCGAGACTGATGAGGAGGACTTTTTTCTGAGTCATCCCCTTGCGCGGCTCGTGCTCGAGCGCAGCGACCAGGCGCGATTGATCACACCGGATGACTCGAGCACATCGTTCCGAACTGCAAGCGTGTCGCCGCCCTGCTGGAGCATTTGATAACCAGCATCGCCAAGAAGCTCTTCAGCAAAATGCCTGTCAGTCGGATTCAGGTGCTTGTGCTCGTAGAGAACCACACCCGGCCTGATGCGGTCCCAGTTGTGCGACCTCATCACTTCGAGGTCCGCGCCCTCCGTATCGATGTGCAGTAGATCTATCTCATTGACGCTGTGGCGCGCGCACAGCGCGGCCAGCGAAACGCATTGAACATTCGATGTTCTTATTCGCGATTCGAGGTTCGGCAGAAGATGAGCGTGCGAAAGAATCACTTCGCGGTTGAAAGACCCAAGCTGATCGATCCAGCTGTGTTTGTCCCGCGCATCTGGTTCAACAGTGTAGAACGGGCGCGTTCCTTCGGTTGAAGCAATCGCAACCTGCTCGAACACAATTCCTTTTCTCATACCGTGTTTTCTGACGAGTCGCTCAAAGATCGCAGGAACCGGCTCGATCATTATTCCGCTCCATTGCGCGATATCCAGAAAGGGATGCAGCGGGTCGCCAAAAGACGCGTCGTTGGATCCGACCTGAATGAAGAATGCGTCGGGCCTGGTGAGCGCCAGCGCGTAAAGAATTGCGTCGACCGAATCGTCAAAAACCCAGGAGCGGAGGCGCGGGCTCTTCACAAGTGACCAGACGTGTGCACGCCTGTCGGCGAAATTGCGTGCGACCTTTTTCGCGCCGTCGTTCAGCAGCGTCATCTCAGGGATTTTCCTGAACTGCTCGAAAGCGCGCTCTCGAGAGAAAGCTGCTCACACCAGACGCGCCACGCGAGAGCTCCGCTGGCGACACGAGCTTTGCTGCTACAATAAGAAGCGCAGCCACCAGCAGGCCGGCGACCTTGAGCGCTGTCATGTCCCATGGAACGGGCGACAGCGATCCGATCCAGGAAGTCAGAACAACTGTCGGAATCACCACAGCGGCCAGGCGTGACCACTCGTGTGGGACGTGATAATACCGTTGACTGAGAACAGTGTAGCCGGCAAACACAAAAGCTGAGCTCAACAGTGTGGCCAGGGCAGAGCCCCTGATTCCGAGTGAAGGAATGAGAGCAAAGTTCAGCGCTGTATTCATCACTGCGCCGGTGAGATTCAACACCCCGACGATTGAGGTCTTCTTCTCGAGATCGAGACCCGGCATGAACATGTACATGTTGGACACCAGCGTTGCACCGGCAAGAAGCGATGCCACTTTCGCCCCTTCGTAAAAGGCAGGCGTAGTGAACAGCGCGAGTATCTCATGCGAGAAGAGCGTCACGCCAGCCCACATGATCAGTCCCGCCGCAACAAAAAGACGGAAAATTCTCGCAAGATGAGATGGAGTTTCTTTCTCCCTGAATTGCGCGAAGATGAGTGGCACTATCGCACGCTGAACACCGACAAGGAGAATGGCAATTACCGAGACAAGCCGGTAACCCACACCATAAAGTCCCACATCGTGCAGCGTCATGAGCTTGCGGATCGCAATGCGGTCGACGTAGACCATCCCGAAAACGCCAAGCGATGATGGAACCAGCGGGGCGGAGAAGGCGAGCATCTCCTTGAGCAGCTTGCGGTCGAAGTACAATCCGTAGGATTTCCGCGCGTAAAAAAATCCCACCGCAAGACCCGCGATTGCGCCGGCAATCTGTCCGTAGAAAAAGCCGGCGACACCCAGATGGAATCCGAGGACCAGGACAACTGCGAGACCAAGCGACACCAGCGCGTAAACAAATCCAGCCACCGAATACGCAGTTGGCCGCATCGTAAATCGCAGCTGATTCTGCACCAGATAGAACATGCCGTTCATCCAGATGGTCGCGATTGCCACGCGCATGAGCGATGCTGATCCGCCTTCCCCCAGAACAATTCTCGCGAGCCATTCCGCGCCGAGCATTCCGGCCACGAGGAAGACCGAGTAGGCGCCGAATGCAAACCACAGCGCGGTCGAAGCAAAGCCTCGTGTCTGATCCTCGGTTTGCGCTTCCGGCAGGTGGCGCGCGAGCCCCTGCGTGATCTCGAGCGCGACCGTCACGTTGATGAGGCCGGCGAGAACAGTGAGCATGTCCAGCGCGCCGTAATCGCCGGGAGTGAGGACCCGCGTGTAAAACGGAACGAGAACAATCGACACGCCGCGGACAAGAATGTTGCCCGCGGTATAGGTGAGCGCGTCGCCGATGAATCGCTTAAGCATGCCTTGATGTTTCTGCGAGTGACAAAACTGATCTCAGAAGCTCGGGCTTGTCATCGAGCTGAAGACTGTCGCTGCCCCTGGCGTCTACCACCATCCGAACGGTCGCGGCGACACGCTCGAGCGGCATACCATACCCGAGAGAATAATTCACGTGGTGAGGATCGAAATACCATTCCTTCTCGCCGGCGCCCGTCAGCACCTTCATATATCTCTCTGCAACGAGGCGTGACTTCCACTTGTCAGTGACAAAGTCGCGCGCTTTCTGGCCGAGCTCATTCCGCAGTGTTTCATTCGTTGCAAGCTCGCGAATTGCCCCTTCGATTTCGTCCGGTGCGCAGGCCATCGAAGGAGGGAAATCCTCGCCAAGGAAATTCTTCAGCTCGCACCACCCATAGCCGCCCACGACTGCAGGCTTTCCTGCCGCCGCTGCTTCCGCAGCGAATGCTGCGAGTGGAGAATCGCTCCACACTTCGTCTATCACGAAGTCGCACTTCTCGATTTCATCCAGAACTTCGCGATGGGGCCGGCCGGTTATCTCCACAAAATCAATTTCGATTCCTTCTGCGTTGAGCTTTGTGATGATTTCCCGTATAAGAGGCGTTCCTTTTGAAAGAGGTCGCGAAGGAGCGTGAAGCACACGCACACCGGAACTGCGGTACCGGGTACCGGAAGAACCAGAACTGCGGTACCGGGTACCGGAAAAGGCGGGGAATACGGACGGCTGCGGGATACCGAGGGAAAGAAGGCTTAGTGATTCCCGCTGCTGAAACTGCGAGGACAGCGGGTGACTCACGATGTAATCAGCCGAAGCAGCAACGCGCTTCAGCATTGTTTTCTGCTCGAGCGACCGCGCCGCGTACCAGGCGGCATCGATCTCGTATGGAAGCTCGGCGCTTACTCCACTCAGGTAATGCGGCCTCTCGTCGGACCCATAAAAGACACAGATGATGATTTTTCCAAGAGCTCTAAGCAGCGGTAAATCACGCTGCTCGAAAAAGGTTATTCCGTAACTGAAGATGAACACGTCGAACCTCGGTATCGCCCATACGAGAAGCACGAACCGGGCGAGAGGATCGAGAATGCGCCAGACGATCTTGTTGAAGAATCGATTTCGCGGAGTGGCGATTCGCCGGTGGTGTGCCGTGCGCGCGAAGCGAGCGAGTGCATTGCTGTCGCCGGCGGTGTAGGCGTAGGGATCAGGAAACATCATCACCAGCTCGACTGGAACGCCAAGCTCAGCGAATCCTTCCTTGAGGTTTGAATTGTAACCGCAGATCTCGGCAAGACCTGCAAAGATTCTCGGCGGGCGGTCCGCCTTCCATGTTCTGCTGATCACGCGGGCTGTCCCGCCGGGTGGTTGATCATCTCATCGAGCTCGAGGCGATCCGGAAAGCTCACGAGCACACCGCGACCCTGACCCTGGTACACAACCATACTGCCCAGTGCTACCGCGGATGCATGTCCCTCGCTCACAACGCGTGCGATATCTGCAACACTGCCGGCTCCGCCATGTGCGATGAGAGGAACGTTCACAGCATCAGCTATCCGTCGCGTTGTCTCGACGTCAAGACCTTTCCACGTACCTTCGCGATCGACGGAGGTTACGAGAAGCTCACCGGCGCCCTGCTTCACCAGCTCGCGCGCCCAGTCAACGGGTGAATGCTTCGAGCGAACCTGACCTGAACGGGAACAGGCAGAAATTCCCCCGAGCATCGATTTTCGAAAATCGACGGCGCCGACTACTGCCTGACTGCCGAATCGGTCCGCAAGCTCGGGAATCAGACCGGGCATTTCGAATGGTGCCGAGTTAAGCACAACCTTCTCGACGCCGATCTCGAAAATTCGAGCGGCCGTTGCCGCGTCCCGAATTCCTCCCCCGTACGCAAGCGGCATAAAGCATTCATTGGCGAGAGCTCCAATCAGCTCCAGGTCAGGCTCGCGATTCTCGACAGTCGCGCGAATGTCCAGAACCATCAGCTCGTCCACTTCGAGCTCGTTGAAGATTCGCGCGGTGTTGAGCGGATCGCCGATGTATTGCGCGTCGGTGAACCGCCGCGTTTTGACCAGCGCGCCACCGGCAGCAAGGAGACAGGGAATCACTCGAACCTGAACCATTCAGGTCAAAGTCCGGAAGAAAGCTGAACGTGAGCCCTGGTCAGGCAATAACGCCGGCCGGGCCCGGAACTTTTAAAAACCCGGCGAGAAGCGTCATTCCAAAGTGGTGACTCTTCTCAGGATGGAACTGAACTCCGAAAATGTTTTCCCTGTGCAGCCCCGCGTGAAACTCAACTCCATGGCGCGCCGTGAGCACGACGTCCGCGGGATCGTCACACTTCACATAGTATGAGTGCACGAAATAAAAGCGCGGGTCTGATGTGAACCCGCTCGTGAGCTCGTCATCCCGAACACGATGCGTTGTGTTCCATCCCATGTGCGGGATGCGGATGTCAGGATAAGCGCGACCGTCAAACTTGAGAGTCCGCCCGGGCACCCAGCCGAGTCCCGCCTCTGTTCCTTCTTCACTTCCTTGAGTGAGAAGCTGCATTCCGAGGCAAAGTCCGATGATCGGCGTTTTTTCAACGCGTGCTTTCTGGTCGAGTACTTCTCTCAGCCCGAACTCGCGAATTCTCTTCATTGCAGAATCGAACGCGCCGACGCCGGGAAGAATCAGCTTCGACGCATTAGCGATGACATCAGGCTCGCGGGAAACAGTCGCCGCCGTGCCGATCTTCTTCAGCATGTTGACGATCGACCCGACGTTGCCCATCCCGTAGTCGACTACGACTACACCTTCAGACTTCACTTTTCGATGTGTATTTAATGTAGAAGCTCATCGGCACCAGGTTCGCTTTCGCCATCATCCAGAATAACGGGCGGAGCCGCTCGAAACGCTGTTTGTATGTCGGATAGTCACGATAGGTTTTGGCCGGCAGGGCGATGAGGCGCTCGTATTCCTGAGAAGTAAGTCCCAGCCGCTTGAGGAAATATGTCATGAGCTCGGGATCTGGTGCTGGCCCTTTCTCATATTCCTCGATTGCGGCCTCACGGTCGACGAGATTCGACCGGACCTGGGCAGCGAGACTCAGATTCCGCATGTCGATCCCGAATTTCACCGGATTGTAGTAGGTATGGTGAAATGAGGTCAGCCGGTTCTCGAGGTGGTGTCCGCCGTAATACGTCCAGCCGAATCTGTCTTCCAGGTACTGCCTGGCTTCAGCCTTCGAGTAGGAGAGATACCACCACGGCCGGATCTTCCTGATGCGATAAAGTGCAGTCCATTTAAGGAATGCGGTGAACGTCATGTTCGGGAACGTCTTCATCGGACGCTTCCCGAATTTTTTGTGAATGCTCTCGATGTACCTGCCGTCGAAGTAGTTCATCCCGAGCGGCGCCACTCCTTCAGCGCGAAATGAATGACCCTCGAGGATGTAACCCACGCGATACTTTGCCGCTGCGCGATAAAGGGTTTCGGTCAGCGCGAGATCAGTCGGTCCCTCCAGCTCCGGCACACTTGCCTTCAGAAACGAGAGGACGATGTCGTCGACCTCACGATTGTCGACGACGTGAGTGTACAGGGGAACGTTCAGCTTCGAGAGAACTTTGCGAATGTTTTCCGTCGCAACTGCCGAGTTCCACGTGTTGTCATAGTGCGCTGCGACAGGACGCAGGCCCCAGTCGACAGCCTTCGCTACCATATAAGAGGAATCTGTCCCGCCGCTCACCCCGATTACGCAGTCAAATTCGCGCTTGCGTCCTGCACGCTTGATCTCTTCGACGATCTTCTCGAACTGCGCCTCGCCGTCAGGCGTTCCAGTTCCATACATCCCGGTCAGATCGTCGACCATCCGGCAGTAATTGCAGACGCCGTCTTCATCGAACTGAATTCCTGCAACTCGCTCGTCGTAAATGCAGCGCGTGCAGATTCGATATCTCCCGAACAGAAGCCCCGGAGCGGATTCCTGCGCCAGTGTCATCTTCGAGCTGCAGATTGAAGAACAGACTTGAGCGATTCCGCCACCTCTTCAATCTGTGCGCTGGTCATTTGCGGATAGAGCGGCAGCGTAAGACTCTGTCGATACAGCCTTTCCGAGACAGGGCAGTCGCCGGCTTTGTATCCGTACCGGTTGCTGTACGACGGCTGCGAATGCATTGCGTAGGTGCCAATCGTGGTTTCCACCTCTTTCGCGCGCATCGCTGCGATTACGGCATCGCGATCGAAGCTGTCATCCAGAACGGTTACGTACGACTGATAAGTATGAAAGTGTTCTGGCGGCTCGACAGGAATCTGAAGTCCCTCTACGTCGCCCAGCAAAGCGGAAAGCTCTGCAGCGCGCTGGCGCTTTCCATCGATTAGCCACTGCAGACGATTCATCTGCGCTACGCCAAGAGCAGCAAGCACGTCGCTCATGCGATAGTTGAAGCCGAAGTCTATGAATTCCACATACCACTCGAGCCTGCGCCCGCCGTGACTTCTCAGCGTCGCGATTTTTTCCGCGAGCTTTGCATCGTTAGTCATCACCATTCCGCCTTCGCCGGTGGTGATCGACTTTCGCGGATGAAAGCTGAAGCAGCCGAGCTCGGTCATCGCGCCGCAGTATTTGTCCTTATACCGTGAGCCGAGCGCGCACGCGGCATCCTCGATCACGGGGAGACCATGTTTCGCAGCGATCGCGAGAATTGCATCCATGTCCGCAGGCAGACCAAACGGATGCACGACCATTATTGCGCGGGAGCGCTCCGTTATGCGCCGCTCCAGACCCGCGGGATCCATCGCATAAGTGTCGGGCAGTACATCCACACAGACTGGAACGGCGCCAGCCTGAACTATGACGTTTCCGCTCGCGGGGAAAGTGAAGTCCGACACCAGCACCTCATCACCAGGCTCGATGCCCAGTGCAACCAGGCTCAGGTGAAGCGCAGTGGTGGCCGATGACATCGCAAACCCATGCCGGGACCCGACAACCTGCTTCACGATGTCTTCGAACTGGGTGACCTTCTTTCCCTGAGTGAGGTATCCCGACTCCAGCACACCGCCAATCTCCTGGAGCTCCTCGGCGCCAAGGCACGGAACGTTGAGGCGAATCATGGCCGGAATGTGTGTGCTGTGGTGGAATTTGGGCGCTTGGGGGAACAACTTTCGAACCTATCGGACGCGCACCAGCGAGTCCAGTGAACACCACAAATTTCCCCGAATGACGAAGGAACAATCTTCAGTACGCTCTCATGGCGATGGATCATTCGACAGAACCGCTTTCGCCGCAATCGGTGAAAACGTGGTTTTCGAAAACGGCGCCATGGTTTTTCATCCGGAGAATATCCATCTCGGGACCAACATCTACATCGGCCACAACGCGATCCTCAAGGGATACCACAAAAATTCGCTTCGCATCGGCGACAATACGTGGATCGGGCAGCAGTGCTTCATTCACAGCGCCGGCGGCGTCACAATTGGTCGCGATGTCGGAATAGGTCCCGGAGTGAAGATCATATCCTCTTTCCATGGTGAGGAGGGAATCGATATTCCGATAATGGCGGGCAAGGTTGTTTTCGCCGCGGTTTCGATTGGCGATGGCAGTGACCTTGGCGTTGGATCGATTGTGCTTCCCGGCGTAACGATTGGACGCGGATGTCAGGTTGGTGCGGGAGCGGTTGTTACGAAGGATGTACCCGATTTCGCGGTTGTGGCTGGCGTTCCAGCGCGAATCATTCGCTCCAGAAGGGACAGTCAGCGCTGAAGATACCACTCGACAGTTTGTGCCATTCCGTCTGCGAGAGTTACTCGAGGTGAAAATCCAAGCAGCTCTTTAGCGCGCCGGGTTCCCGCCAGGTGGCGACGAACATCGCCCGGGCGCGGCGGGCCGTGAGTCACCGGATGATCCGGTTTGCCCAGCAGCTCGAGAATCAGGATGACGAGATCGTTCACGCTGAGCTCAGTTCCGCTTCCGACATTTACTACCTGGCCGCGGGCTGATTCTTCCTCATAGATGCGCACCGCTGCATTCGCGGTATCGCCAACGAATATGTAGTCGCGGGTCTGAAGTCCGTCGCCGTTGATGACGACAGGATTACCGTCCCGCACGTTGTCGATCACGATCGGGATTATTCCGGCGAACGAGCGGTCGTTCTGCCTGGGCCCGTAATTGTTGAACGGCCTGAGAC
>JBKPNY010000004.1:0-11882 GCA_046732835.1 Gemmatimonadota bacterium
ATCTCCACGAGTTCCACAAGTGCTTTCTATGCTTGACCTTAGCCGGCGGGCTAGCGGAAGATGCCGGCAAAACACTGCAGCCAATTGTGGGAATTTGTGCGCGCTCGCAGTATAACTTGACTACATAATTACTAGTTAGCGAGACGAGTTACTCCGGTGGGTCACATTCTGCGGTGAGAGATGGCAACGGATGCAGTGATGGTGGCAAAACTTCAGAATGCGAGCTTTCGAACGATTCCGACCACCGCGAAGTACAGTCGTCGGTTGATCTCCTTAGGCTGCGTGTTGGTCAGCGCATGCGTGGGCGTGTCGGGGCCAAATGATTATGAGCTCCCTGAGGCGGACCCAAACCTCGATCCAGCCGCATTGCAGGAGCCACACCTTATCTATGGGTGCGGTCAATGGAGTCCAGAAGCCCCCGCGGGCGAAAAGCTATTTGTCGATATTGCGTTTATTCGCAGAGATGAGGATGACCCTAAGGACCAACCGTCAAATCACCACCTCGCCATCCTTACGAAATACGGTGGTGAAGTAGCGTATAAGTTCCATTTTCCGGCTGTCCGTGCCTGGATTTCTAGAGCGGCGATTCCTGGCTTGGCCGCGGACAAAGATGTCTATAGCGTAATGCGAATTGCAGATCTTCGGCGTTACGACTGGTACGCGATTGTCGGTTACCGTTCGCGCGGCGCGTTCAATGCGGGATTGAGGAACTTCGCTGAATTAGGTGGTAGGATTAAATACAACTTCGAGCCTATCAACGCCATCAGCGGTTTGATACCCGATCCATCCGTTGCGATTCTTTGGAAGAGTCCCGACGTGCAATATGTCGAGTTTTCGGGGCCGATCCCTCTCTGCAAGATGCAGTAACGCAGATCCATCGGTGTTGGCCGATCGATTACCGTGAATGGCGCTCGCTAACACTCGCTGATGCTGACAAGCGATCTATTGTGCGCTCGCTTCGCTCGCTCTTATTGTGTTCGCTTGCAGCATAGCTTAAGGCGTTAGGCCAACCAAACGCATCAATGACTATTACGCTATCTGATGACGCACGGAAGCAATCCATCGCTTCTATCAAGCGCTATTTCCTCGAAGAGCTCGATCAGGACATTGGCGAGCTGAAGGCCGCCCTAATGCTCGAGTTCTTTCTAAAGGAAATAGCTCCGACGATTTACAATGGCGCCATCGCAGATGCGCAAACGTATGTGCGCGACCGTCTGGTTGATCTCGAAGGCGCCTGCTCTGTCGCCGAATTTGCATTTTGGCCCAGCGCGTCCGTACGGCGAACATCCAGTTGATGGCCGGCATCACACGCGCTCCAAACGAGTCATCGCGATGATGGCATTTGCGATTTGAACGTTTTCGTCGCATTAACTGTCTGCCATGACCGAACCAGGCGCTGACAGCCGCGTCAAATTCATCCCAATCGACACGCCGAAAGGAAACTTTCGCGTGTGGACGAAACGCGTCGGTGACAATCCGCGCATCAAGCTGCTTCTACTGCACGGCGGGCCCGGTGGGACTCACGAATACTTCGAAGCATTCAACGACTACTTTCCCGCCGCCGGCATCGAGTACTACTTCTACGATCAGCTCGGCTCGTTCTACAGCGATCAGCCCGACGAGCCGGAATTGTGGGAGGCGACACGATTCGTCGAAGAAGTCGACCAGGTTCGAAAGGCGCTCGGCCTCGATCGCAACAATTTCTTTCTGCTCGGCCATTCGTGGGGCGGAATTCTCGCCATCGAGTACGCGCTCAAATACCAGCAGCACCTGAAGGGGCTGATCATCTCGAACATGATGGCAAGCATCCCCGCTTACAACGCGTATGCGAACGAAGTGATCATGCCCGCACTCGATCAGGATGCGCTCGCCGAGATCAAGCAGCTCGAGGCGGCAAAAAAGTACGACGATCCTCGCTACATGAATTTGCTGATCGAGCATCACTACACCGAGCATGTTCTGCGAATTCCCGCTGACCAATGGCCGGAGCCTGTGAACCGGATGTTCGAGCATCTCAATCAGGCGGTCTACATTCCGATGCAGGGGCCGAGCGAGTTGGGTGCAAGCGGAAAACTCCTCGACTGGGATCGCACTGCAGATCTGTCAAAGATCACCGTACCAACACTCGTCATCGGCGCGCAGCACGACACGATGGATCCCGCGCACATGGAGTGGATGTCGCAGCAGGTGAAGAACGGGCGCTACCTGCTCTGCCCGAACGGCAGTCACATGTCGATGTACGACGATCAGAAAACTTACGTCGAAGGAGTCATCCAGTTTCTCAACGACGTCGACGCCGCACGGTTTTGACTACACCGCAAGCTGAATCTGCTGATCTCTCGAAGTTCGGCTACGACGCCGAGCTGCGCCGGAGCCTGAGTCTCGGGGACCTTCTCGTGTACGGGCTCGTGTTCATTGTTCCAATCGCTCCATTCGCGATCTTCGGAATTGTTTTCAACGCGTCGAAGGGAATGGTGGCGCTCACGTACGTGATCGGTCTGATCGCAATGGTATTCACGGCGATGAGCTATCGCGCGATGTCGGAGGCGTTTCCAGTTGCCGGCTCCGTTTACGCATATGCGGGGCGTGGATTGCATCCATCGGCGGGATTTCTCGCCGGCTGGGCAATTCTGCTCGACTATCTCCTCGTCCCTACTCTTTGCTACGTCGTTGGAGCCGTGGCGATGCACGCAGTTGTGCCGTCAGTTCCACAGCCGCTCTGGATCATCGGGTTTCTGGTTTTCAACACGGTCGTCAACATGCTCGGCATCGAGACCACAGCGCGTGCGAGCAAGATCTTTCTAATTGGCGAGCTCATCGTGCTGGCGCTTTTCGTTTTTCTTGGAGTTGTCGCCGTCAGTCGCGGAGTGAACGGATCGCACTGGAGCCTCAAGCCGTTCTTCAATCCTGCCGAGTTTCACTTCAATATCATTTTCAGTGCACTATCGGTTGCGGTGCTGTCTTTTCTTGGCTTCGATGCCATCTCCACGCTAGCCGAGGAGACAAAGGGTGGCGTACGGGTGGTGGGAAGAGCAACGATGATCGCCCTGTGTATCGCGGCTATCCTGTTCATCATTCAGACTTTCATCGCAGCGCTGCTTTTGCCCGATCAGACATCTTTCGCCGGTGAGACGGCGATGAACGATGCGTTTTACAACGTGTCTGCGATTGTCGCAGGTTCGGCATTCAAGATTGTTGTGGCGGTGTCGGCAGCGTTGTCAGCATCTATCGCGAATGCGCTGGTTGCGCAGGCTGCAACAGCGCGACTGCTCTTCGCGATGGCACGCGACGGTCAGCTTCCACGCTTTCTCGCGCACGTGCATCCTACGCGGCGAGTTCCGGAGCGCGCAATTCTTTTTGTCGCGACGGTGAGTCTGGTACTTGGATTGTTCTTCGTCGGGCAGGTGGGACTGGTGTCTTCACTCGTCAACTTCGGTGCGCTCTTCTCATTTCTGATGCTGCATGTGTCGGTTGTCGTTTATTTCCTGATCAGGCGACGTTCGCGTGCGTTCGGCATCCATTTGCTTTCACCTGTGATTGGTTTTGCGATAATCGCGTTCGTGCTGGTGAACGCTGATGTTCATGCGAAGGTGGGCGGCATTGTGTGGCTTGCAATTGGAGCGATGGTGCTGGTTGGCCTTCGACTGCGAGGGCGATCTGCAGAGCTGAAGATTGCCTGATTAATCGCCCGGGTTTTCTTTCCAGGTGAAGTAAGTCTTTTTCTGAACGGGACGATCCGGCTCGATCTCTCTCAACGGCTCGACCGGCTTCAGCGTTCCGCGCAACATCTCAGGCAGCGACTGATAGAGGCGAGTCCCTTCAGTCTTCCATGCGATCATTTCGTCGCTGACGTCCTTCACGATCTTCGCTGGGTTTCCCACCACCACTTTGCGTGCGGGTATCTGCATCTCGGCGGGAACGAACGTGAGCGCACCGATGATGCACTCCGCTCCGACGACGACATTGTCCATGACGACGGCATTCATCCCGATTAGCGAATTGCGACCAATGCGTGCGCCGTGAATCACTGCTCCGTGGCCGATGTGCGCTGATTCCTCGAGCACGACAGTAACTCCAGGGAACATGTGCACCGTGCAGTTCTCCTGCACGTTGCACCCATCTTCGATGACAATTCCGCCCCAGTCACCTCTGATCGCGGCGCCCGGACCGACATACACATCGCGCCCGATGATTACGTTGCCAGTCACCGTCGCATTCGGATGAATGAACGCAGACTCGTGAATGACCGGTTTGAACCCGTCGAACTCGTAAACGTTAAAAGGAGCTGGTCCGCGTCTAAGCATGGTCCAAAGGTGCGCGCACCTCGATCATGATGCCATCCGGTCCGACGCACATAAAGTAGATATTGGGCCCGCCGCGGCTTAGCTCGGTCCTTAGCTGAACACCGGCGCCCTTCAGCCGCTCATACTGAGCGCGAACGTCCGACTCCTTGTCGAGAATGAATCCGATGTGAAAGTCAGAAGGATACACAGGAGGCGGCGAGCCAAAGAGATTGCTCACACCAAAGGCGAGGCCCGCATCGTCCTCCATAATCGCAAGCTCCTCTCTTCGTTGAAATGTGCAGCGAAGGTCGAAGTGCGTCTCGAAGAACTCACGGGCCTTTGAAACATCGGATACCTGGAGATCGATATGATTGAGCTTCACGGCATTGGTCGTTCGTGAAGCAGCATCCAGGACGTTCCAAACTTGTCGCGCAGCATCGCAAAGCGATGAGCAAAGAAGTTTTCCTTTTCCATCTTCATGAAGATCTCGCCGCCCTCGGAAAGCAGGCCATACAGCCGCTCTGCCTCTTCATTGCTGTCGACAATCAGAGTCAGATACGCGCTGCGCATCGGCTGAAAAACGTCTGGAGGAATGTCAGCCCCCAGCAGTACCGTTTCTCCAATGTCGAGCCGCGCATGGAGGACTTTGTCCTTCCAGTCTGGCCGAACATTGGATTTGTCAGGCTGCTCACCATGGTTCATCATCATCACTATCTTCGCACCGAGGTGCTGGGCGTAGAACTCGAACGCTTCGCGACAATTGCCGCCGTAATTGAGATACGTATAGAGTTTCATCGGCTTGGGGCTGCAGGGAAACGACCGGTAACGAACGATGAGCGAAAAAGACAGAATGCTCGCGGGCCAGCCGTATAATACTCGAGATGAGTCGCTTCTCGCTGCGGCTTTCCGGGCGCGTTTACTACTTTCTGACATTGCTTCCACGAAGCCGACAGAGCTCGATAAGCGCCGGGCGATTCTGGACCAGCTGCTCGGAGGAGCAGGAGAGGAGATCTGGATCGAGCCTCCGTTCTTCTGTGATTACGGCATGAACATCTACATCGGCGCACGCTCGTTCGTAAACGTCAACTGCGTTTTCCTTGACTCAGCGGAAATCAGAATTGGAGCGAACGCGTTGATAGGGCCCGCGGTACAGCTACTCACGGCTTCGCATCCGTTGCGCGCAGATGAGCGGATCATACCTGAGGCGGAGAGAATCAGCGGAAGATCGCCATACAATACTCATGCACTCCCGATTCGAATCGGCGACAATGCCTGGATTGGAGCCGGAACCATCGTCCTTCCAGGAGTTACAATCGGCGACAACGTTACCATTGGAGCAGGAAGCGTAGTAACAGCTGACCTTCCGTCCGACGTACTTGCCTTCGGCAATCCCTGCCGCGTGCATCGTTCACTCTAACACGTAGATTCTCCAGACCATGGATCGCCGCGAATTTCTTACCAGCGTTGGCATCGCAGTGGGAGCCGCACAGTTGGGATGCGTGCCACGCAAAACTGCCACTGGAAGTCGCCGGCTTGGCAGCGTCGGGATTCAGCTCTACAGTCTTCGCGACGATGCGAAGAAGGATCTCGAGCGCACACTCGCTGACATCGCAGGCGCCGGATACAAGTACATCGAGCTGCTCGGCTCATTCAACAACTTCGATATGCCTTCGCCAAAACTGCGCGGAGTGCTGGATCGAAACGGTCTGCGCGCGACATCCACGCACGTGGGTGGTGATGCACTCGACAATCTCAGCCATCACATCGAGCAGGCACACATACTGGGTCAGCAGTACATAGTCGTTGCAAGCCTGCCGATACAGGGAGAGCGAAAACTGGACGACTACCGGCGCTGGTCAGACCGATTGAATGAAGCTGGACAGCGCTCCCTGCGCGACGGCATTCACATCGGATTTCACAATCATGCAACGGACCACGCGCCAATTGACGGCACACGGCCATACGATGTCCTCGTCGAGCGAACAGAGCCGTCTTACGTGCGGCTTCAGCTCGATACCGGCAATGCGGCAATGGGTGGACTCGATCCTCTCGAGCTTCTGCATGCACACAAAGACCGGTACTGGCTGTTTCACATCAAGGACGTACCAAAGCTCGGCGCGACTAATGACGCCGAGCTCGGCAAAGGCATAATTGATTTTCGGCGTCTGCTTGCCAGCATCGACAGGATCGACGAGAAGCAATTGTTCGTCGAGCAGGAAACATATCCAGGCACGCCCCTGGAAAGCGTGCGCCGCGACTACTCGTACATATCTACTCTGCAGTTCTGAGTAGAATTCTCGCGCTGTGCGTTACTTAGTGAATTCGAGGATATCGCCAGGCTGACACTCGAGCACCTTACAAATCGCTTCGAGGGTTGAGAAGCGGATTGCCCGCGCCTTCCCGGTTTTCAGAATCGACAGATTTGCGAGCGTGATGTCGATTTTCTCCGACAGCTCTGTGAGCGTCATGCGCCGCTCGTAAAGCACCTCGTCGAGCTTCACGTTGATCGGCATTTTCAGATTGTCCCTTCGAGATCGTCGCGCATTTTTGCGCCCTGCTCGAAGACGCGCGCAAGTACGAAGCACAGTAGCACTGCGAGCCATCGACTCGCAGAGAATTTCAGGTCGACGTCGATCGGCAATTCCTGCGAAGATGCTCCCTTGGCGACAACGATTATCACGAAGTGAATCACTTCCAGTCCAACGAGCGACCACGCGATTGTTTTCAGTCGCTCCGCATTGAGGATCACGAACGGATTGCCCGAGTCGACACTCTCAACGATCGACATCAGTCGCTTCAGCACTACTTGCACGAGTGGAGCTGCGGCGATGCCAAGTACCATGATAGTGCGCATCGCGAAGATCAGTCGCGCGCTGTCTACCTGGGACTTTACGCCGAGTGCGGTCATTACCCACGATTCCCAGATGAGACTGGCGATCAGCAGCACGAGGATCAGGAATGCGAAGATCGGGTTCAGCACCATCAGGACCCGGAGGATTTTCCGGGTCAAGGTCAGGGCGTATCCGTCAGATTTGGGCATTTAAGTTGTCCGAAAGGTGTTGGTTATCGATTATCGATAATATGTACGTTGAGCATCGATAAGGGTTTCAAAGCCTTAATTTTGAACCTGTGACAACCGCGGAAGAGATTCGGGTGGGGATCGTGGGCTTCGGGTACGTGTCGAAGACCTTTCATGTCCCGCTGATCAGGGCGACTGAGGGATATCGGATCGCTGCCGTCTCGTCTAGCCGGCCTGACGATGTAAAAGCGGCGTTGCCAGATGTTGAAGTCCTCGACAGTCCGAGTGACCTGACGGCGCGTCAAGATATCGATCTCATCATCATTGCTAGCCCGAACGACACGCACGCTCCACTTGCAGAAGCGGCAATGCGCGCGGGTCGCAATGTTGTCGTGGAAAAACCGTTCACGATCACAACTGCCGAGGCCCGACATGTGGCCGACGTATCAGCTGAGACCGGAAGGTTGCTGTCAGTCTTTCAGAATCGCAGATGGGACAGCGATTTCCTTACGGTGCAGGACGCGATACGAAACGATCTTGTCGGACGCATCTCTCAGTTCGAGTCGCGCATCGATCGGTATCGACCGCAAGTTCGCGATCGCTGGAGAGAGAACCCCGGTCCGGGGTCAGGACTACTATATGATCTCGGTCCGCATCTCATCGACCAGACGTTACTGTTGTTCGGAATTCCTGACAGCATTCAGGCTACGATTGCAACCCAACGCTCTGGCGCAAAGACCGACGACTTCTTTCACATCGTCCTGAGATATCGCGAGACAATCGCAACACTTCAGGCGAGCTCACTCGTTTCTGGTGGTAGTCCGCGCTTCGCCGTTCATGGAGAGCTGGCAAGTCTCGTAAAAGCGCATGCCGATATTCAGGAGAACCAGCTCCTCGGCGGTGTGAACCCGCGATCGCTGGAATGGGGGATCGATCCCGATAACGCCGTGATATATGACGGTGCGACTGGCCAGCAGAGGCCACTTGAATCGAAACGCGGCGATCAGCGCGGATTTTACGTCGCTCTTCGCGAAGCACTGCATGATCGAGGGCCCAACCCGGTTACTCCGCATGAAGGCGCGGCGATCATAGCAATCATTGAAGCGGCGCTCCAGTCAAATCTCGAGCGCCGCCAGGTATTGCCTGAAATTACTGAGGAAGAACGAGCAGCTATCGAATCACGTCGGCAAATGCACTGACCGGATCGATATCGACCGGAACGCTGGTTGTCTTTGCGAGCGCCGCCTGGAGTGATGCAGGCATCTTGTCGTACTTCGCAAACCACGCCTCGGCGCGCGCACGATCACCGGTCGCTTCGATCTCGAGCAATTCCTTCGCGAGTGAGGCAATCGCTGACGGCATCTTTGCGAAATCGATCGCATAGCGTCCTGACGCTTCGCGATTGATTGCACCTTTCTCAGCGAGATAATTGAACTCCATCATCTGCGCGCGGCCGTGCGCTTCAGCAACTCCAAACCGCACTGTACGGAAAATTCCGGCCACATACGAAGCGTAATAATCCTGCGAGCGGGACTTAGGCAGCGCGCCCTGATTCATCAGCCACTCGAGCGCAAACATTCCCACCACGTCGGCCTTTGCTTCTTCCAGCGCCGATTGAACCGGTCCGATTGCCTCACCGATCTCGACGCGTCCGTTTGCCGTTCGTGCGAACGCCGGACCAATACCGTGACTGATCTCGTGCATCACTACCATAGATAAATAGCCATCCATCGATGCGAGACGAGCCTGGTCTGCACGCATTAACAGCTTCGCGATCGGAAGCACCACGTAGTTGACACGCGCGTCCATGTAATTCTTGAAGAAGATTCGCTTGCTGCCTTTCTCTTCGTGAATGCGCGGATCGTTCGGCAGATTGTCGGCGACTGCCTGATATCCGTGACGCAGATCTCCCGCACGGAATGGAGTATCCATCACTTCCATCGGCGCTCTTCGACCTTCCTTTGAGGGCTTGTCTTCATCCGCGAGCGGCAGTGCTTTCTGAATCTCAGGCACATACTTGACGAACTTCGCGAGCTTCTGACTCTCACCTTCGTTCCTGATCAGAACTGCAGCGCCGTACGATGTCTTTACGCCAAGCAGATCGTCCAGATAGGTCTCGTACGGAGCGAAAATGATATCGAACTTCGGATTCTCCAGATCCACCCACGCCACGTCGCTCTTGTAGTAGTCGTCCGTCAGCAATGCGTCAGCGCGAAGTCTCAGGAAATTCGCAAAGGCCTTATCATCGCTGAGTGCAGCCGCATCGCGCAGCGCCTGCGCCGCAGGTACGAGCCACTCTTTGTATTGGACATGATATGGAACCGCTACCAGATCTGATCCCTGTCGCTTGATCACGGTGAACGGATTGTAGATGTCCGCTTTCTTGTCGGGATGGGCGGCTACGTAATCGTCGATCTCTTTCTGTGTAATGTCCTTCGGAAAATTCTCGTGGCCTGGAGGATAGGGATCGTTACCGATGAAAGCCTTGTGCTCCTCGAGCAGGTCAAACCGGTTGCCATTGATCAGCAGGAATCGGCGGAGATTCCTGTCAGCGGTTGAAGTACACCCTGCAAGTCCCTTGTACAGCTCGAGACTCATCTTGTCGTTCTGACGCCAGAAGATCATCTCGAGATATCTCGACGCATCGACGAGCTTCTGGACAAGACGCTTTTCTTTTGCTGACAAGCCTGCAGTCGCCGCGGGCATATCAACTCTTTTGAACTTCGCAAGCTGAGCGGTGATGTTCTCACTGGCTGGCGGATGTTTGGCGCACACTGCCTGTGCGGATACCGGGCCGGCGACGAATGACGCTACCGCTGAGGCAAGGACTAATCGGATCATTTTCATGAGGGACTCTATTCCCGTGCGAAGTAAACGTCAAATCTGCTCAACTACGGAACTGCTCTGAAGCACAGATGACGCAGATGTTGCGCAGATGACACAGAAACTACGTAATCTTTTTTTGATTGAGGACCGCCGTCGCGTCGTTAACCTCTAAAAGGTTTTCCGTAGTGATCTGTGTCATCTGCGCAAGATCTGCGTCATCTGTGCTTCAGAGCAGTTCCCGTAGTTCCCGTAGTTCCCGTTGGCGAAACCCGAAAGGGACTATTACTGTTTGAGCCTCTTCGGCTCACTGGCTATGCCGGCAAGTGACATCAGGGATCGGGTACAGACTGCGCTTTCAGCGAGCTACACGATTCAACGTGAGCTCGGTGGCGGAGGGATGTCCCATGTCTTCGTCGCCGAAGAGACCGCGCTCGGACGCATGGTCGTCATCAAGGTGCTCGCTTCAGACCGGGCCGAAGGAATATCCGCCGAGCGGTTCGCTCGCGAGATCAAGCTGGTTGCGCGCCTGCAGCATCCGCACATTGTCCCGCTCTTCGCGACCGGTTCGATCGAAGGAATCCCGTACTACACTATGCCCTTCATCGAAGGCGAGTCGCTGCGTGCGCGAATCGCACGCGAAGAGAAAATTGGCACTCGCGACACAGTCCACATACTCGGCGACATTGCGAAAGCACTCCACTACGCGCATGCGCACGGCGTAGTTCGCCGCGATATCAAGCCGGACAATGTTCTGCTTTCCCTGTTACGGCTTGATGAGACCCGCAGACGTCATCGAGCGCGCGCATTTCGCAGCAACACGCTCGGTGGAGCTTGCTCCGGAAAACTCTGATTCCAATCACAGCGTCGCGCTCTGGACGACGCTGTATGGAAGCGACAGGAGCAGCGCGGTCATTCACTGGGGCAAGGTTGTGGCGGACAAGACAATTCGTGCGCAGGTCAGATGCAGCTATGCCATATGGTGCCTCGGACTACTCGGCGGGAATTACGCGGCGGCTGTCGACGAAATTTGCCGGTGCAATTGCACTCGATCCATTGAACGGATTCGCGTACTCGATGCTCGCACTGATGAAGACACTCGGTGGACAGCTGAACGATGTTGTGGAGTATGCAAGACGTGGTGTCGAGCTGCATCCAACTTCATTCCTTGGTCATCTCACACTTCAGCGTGCACTTCACTCAGTGGGAATGCATGATGAAGCACAGAAGCACGGCCTGATGACTCTGGATCTTTCAGGCAGACATCCCTTTGCAATGGCGGAGCTGGCAGTTGACTGTGCAACTGTCGGTGATCGTGAGTCTGCAGACGCGATTTATCAGGAGCTCCGTGCAAGAGAGCGGCTGCAATACATTCAGCCTTCACCTCTTGCTCTCACTGCCGCAGCAGCAGGCAAGCTCGACGAAGCGATCGAGCTATGTGAGCGCGCGCTCGACCAGCGCGATCCGCATATCCTCTGGGGATTCACGGGAGCGTGGGACGGATGGCAGCCGCTCTATAACCATCCCCGCTGGAACGACATCCGTCAGAGAGTCAGCTAGGCTCTCTCGATAATCGTGGCCATTCCCTGGCCGACGCCAACGCACATCGTGCACAACGCGTAACGCTTTTCTTTTTCCCTGAGCTCGTGCGCTGCCGTCAAAAGAAGCCGCGCTCCCGACATCCCAAGGGGATGGCCAAGCGCAATCGCTCCTCCATTCGGATTCACGCGCGGATCGTCATCGGCGATGCTTAGCTC
>JBKPNY010000005.1:0-12093 GCA_046732835.1 Gemmatimonadota bacterium
GTGATGAAAAGCAGATCGTCCTCGCGAAGCGCGGAGGTTAGTGAGGGGAGAGCGAAGTCGAACTCCCGCAGCGAGTTGTAGAACCCCGCAACGTCGTTGCGGTGCCCGTATAACTGGTCGAAATCTACAAGGTTGGCAAAGAGGAGCCCACCTTTGGGACCGTCTATCCACTGGCGGATCAGATCGATGCCTTCCGCGTTTGAAGCGGTGTGCCGGGATTCGATCGACCTTTTGGCAAAAAGATCATCGATCTTTCCGACACCATTTCTCTCGATTCTCGCATTTGCCAGGGCGTCGAGAAGGGTTTCAGCCGGAGGCTCGATCGAGTAATCGCGACGATTTGCCGTGCGCTTGAATTCGCCGGGCTTTCCTTCAAACGGCCTCGCGATCACGCGCGATACATCGTGAGGAGGCACGAGCATTTTGCGAGCGATCTCGCATGCGCGATAAAGCTCCTCGAGCGGGACGACGTCCTCATGCGCTGCGATCTGAAAGACTGAATCGGCCGACGTATAGAGAATCCATTTTCCGGTCTTCATGTGTTCGTCGCCGAACTCATCGAGAACCTGAGTTCCACTGGCAACGACATTTCCGAGAACACCGCGACCTGTGCGCTTCTCGAATTCGTCGACTAATTGTTGAGGAAAACCTTTCGGGTAGGTCGGAAACGGTTTCTCCAGATGAACTCCGGCAATTTCCCAGTGACCTGTGGTGCTGTCCTTGCCGGCAGAAGCGGGCTGCATTTTTCCCCACGCCCCTGTCGCCTCGCGATTGGGAGGCATTCCGTCGAGCTCGAGAACATTGCCAAGCCCATGGTCTTCGAGTGCGGGAAGGTTGAAGCCGCCGACAGCGCGCGCAACGTGGCCAAGTGTGTTGCTCGCTTTGTCTCCGTAGTCAGTTGCATCAGCCGCTTCTCCGGCACCAACTCCGTCGAGCACGAGAATTATCGCTCGTTTCATCCATTACCCCGGTAAGTGCGGCGGATTCTGTTCCGCAGACCTGTCAGCAGCTCATAGGGCGAGATGCGCGCCTTTGCTGCTACTGACGCGACATCTATCGGAGCACCATTTGCGCCGGGATTCCCGATGAATGTCACTGCGTCGCCGATTTCTGCACCCGCATCGGTGACATCGATCATCGTCATGTCCATCGTCACTCTGCCCGCTATCGGAACGACTTTCTCGCGAACCACCGCAGACGCCACGTTGCTAGCTCCTCGCGGATACCCGTCCGCATACCCAAGGGGAATCGTGGCGATCAGACTGGGGCGCCTCGCAGTCCAGGTTGCGTCATAACTCACAGTGTCGCCGGGCTCGATTCGCCGAATCTCCACGATGCGGCCTTTGAGGAATACGACCGGCTCTGGCTGAAGTGATGCGGTTGGTCCGCTCCCTACACCATACATGAAGATCCCGGGCCTCACTGCATTCACAGTCGAGCGCGCGTGCCTCACAATCGCTGCACTCGAGTCTGTATGGATTACTGCCGGCCGCGTCGGTAGCTGGCTGAGAGCGCCCTCGAATCGCACGAGCTGCTCGTCCATGCTTCCATCGTCGAGCTGCGGTGAATGGAAGTGCGTGTAAACGGCAGCTGGAGGTGTCTTTGTCACCGACCCGGTGATTTTCTCGACTTCGCGCCAGGCAACTCCAGATCGCGACATGCCGGTATCGACCGACAAGATATATGGGCTCCCATATATCTCCCACGCGTCGATCTGTGCTTTCGACCCTAGGGTAGGCGTGAGTTTCGACAGGTGCGCAGCCTCGAACTCTTCGGTGAGGAGCGGAGTGAAGACAATTATCTGGCGAGTGATACCTGCGTCTCGAAGCTCCTGCCCTTCCTGAACCGTCGCCACACCATAGGCGAGAGGTGAGAGATGCTCGAGCGCATGAGCGACCTGCTGTGCGCCGAGTCCGTAGGCATCAGCCTTGATCATCGGTATCAGCGGAACACCTGCGCGGCGGAAAAGCGCAGTGGCGTTACGCACGAGCGCGCCCAGATCGACTTCCATCCAGGCGCGACTCAGCATTGCCCGCTCCGGCAGAAGCCGGGTAAGATTGCAGTCACACGCCCAATTATAGCGTTGCGAGGCTGCATGGACGATAAGGTGACGTTGAACGACACGGTTGCGCTGATGCGCGACTTGAGAAAGCGCTGCGAATGGGACGCAGCGCAGACGCACGAGACACTGCGTCCTTATCTCATCGAAGAGAGTCAGGAGCTCGACGAAGCACTGCGCGAAGGCAACTCACCGCTCATGCGCGAAGAGCTCGGCGACCTTCTTCTCCAGGTTCTGTTTCACTCGGTGATTGCTGAAGAACGCGGCGAGTTCGACGTTCACGATGTTGCTCGCGGCCTCATCGCAAAGATGCAGGCAAGGCATCCACATCTCTATGGCGATGGAGTGAAGGAGCCGTGGGAGAAAATGAAGTCGAAGAAGCGCGAGTCGATTGCGGATGGCCTGCCGAAGTCATTGCCTCCTCTGCATCGCGCACATCGTCTTCAGGATCGAGCGGCGGGAGTTGGTTTTGACTGGCCGGATACTTCAGGCCCCGCTCAGAAGATCGAGGAGGAGCTCGCGGAGGTTCGAGTTCATCTCGATGCCCGCGGACCTGTTGATCCGCATGCTCCTCCAGTTCTCGATTCAGCTCATGATGAGCTCGAGGGCGAGCTTGGAGATTTGCTTTTTGCTTGTGTGAATCTCTGTCGTAAAGCCGGTGTTCACGCATCTCTCGCTCTCGATAAGGCAAATCTCAAGTTTGAGAGCAGGTTTCGGCTTGTGGAGCAGGAGGTACGTCATCGAGGACTTGTCCTCGGGAATCTCTCCCTGGATGAGCTCGACTCCATTTGGGATTCTGTTAAAAAAACAGAAAAAAACTAATCACGGAGGTCACGGAGAACTCGGAGGTCGCACGGAGTTTTCTTTTTTTTTAACTACGTAACCGCGGTTCCGTCGTTTAAAAAAAAACTCCGAGAACTCCGAGGTCTCCGTCACTCCGTGCTTAATTTTTTTCCGTTTTCATGCTAAGGTCGCAAGCGATGCATCATTCGCGGAAAGGCTATCGCCTCACGGAGATGAGGCAGTCCGCAAATCCATGAGACTGTCCTCTCCAATCCGAGACCAAAGCCGGAATGAACGAAGGTCCCATACTTTCTTAGATCCAGATACCACGAGTAAGCGTCGAGAGGCAGACCTTCCTCGTGAATGCGGTGCAGCAGCCTGTCGTAATCATCCTCGCGCTGCGAGCCGCCGATGATCTCACCATATCCCTCGGGAGCCAGGAGATCGTCGCAAAGAACAGTGCGCGGATCGTCCGGATTCTCCTTCATGTAGAAAGCTTTTGCTTCCTTTGGATAGTTGTAGATGAAGACCGGGCGATCATGTCCTTCGACGAGAAGCGTCTCGTCTTCGGCGCCAAGATCGTCTCCCCATTTCGCAGTGCTTCCCTTCTCCTCGAGAATCCTGATCGCATCCGTATAGTTGATTCGCGGGAAAGGAGCGACCACAGTCTCGAGCTTGCTGACATCGCGCTCCAGCTCGTCGAGCTCGGGACGGCGGCGCTCGAGCACACGCTGCACTATGTACGATACGAAATCTTCCTGAAGCCGCATGTTGTCGTTCGAATCGTTGAACGCAACTTCGGGCTCGATCATCCAGAATTCGGAGAGATGCCGGCGAGTCTTCGATTTTTCCGCGCGAAATGTGGGACCAAAGCAGTAGATCTTCCCGAACGCAGCCGCGGCGGCCTCTCCGTACAGCTGTCCCGTTTGAGCCAGGTACGCCGTGCCTTCATCGAAGTACTCGGTGGAGAACAAACCGCTCCGTTCACCAATCGCAGCAGTCAGGATCGGAGTGTCGACGAGAATGAAATCGCGCTCATAGAAGAAATCCCTGATTGCCTGCTCTACTTCGTGCCTTACTCGCGCGATTGCCGTCTGGCGCGAACTCCGCAGCCAGAGATGCCGATGATCGAGCAGAAAATCGATCCCGTGCTCCTTGGGCTGAATGGGGTAATCGATGGGGCTGGGGCCGGTTACAAGGAGGTCCGTTACTCCCAGCTCGACGCCACCGGGGGCCCGCTTGTCGGGACGTACCTCTCCGGTCACCTCAATCGTCGTTTCCTGTGTGAGCTGTGAAAACCGTTCCCACGCTTCCGCGGGGATACTACTTTTCACCAGAACACACTGCAGAATGCCAGTCCCATCGCGCATTACGATGAAGGCAACCTTGCCAGAAGAGCGAAGATGGGTGACCCAGCCTCTAACGCCGACAGTCTTTCCGGCATGAGGGCTGAGATCGGCTATGCGTACGTATGGGGGAGTCATTGATTTCTGGTTCAGCAGGGCGGGTGCGCGGCAAGCTAGGATGCACCTATAGGAGTGTCAACGGCGCATGAAACTGCGCACGCGACTCGGGTTGGGGATCGTATCGATCACCATCATCCTGCTCGTACCATTGATTCTTGCACTGCGCTCGCTCGACGCCGTGCATACGCAGACGCGCATGCTCCGCGACAGGGAGTTCGCAGCATCGCTCCAGCTGGGCACACTCCGCTCGATCAATGACGATGTAAAGGAGAGCGAGACCGCGGTCCTCCTGACGAATAATCCGCAGACCATCACCCGCATTCGAAAGAACATCGAAGCGCTCGCGGCCACGACAGCGGCTTTCAGCAGATACATCCCGCGGGAAACTGCAAGTGAATTGAAAGACGCTGTAACGGCGCTCAGCGCTGCGACCGAAGCCGAAATGCGCGCGTTGAACTCGGACGCGGTAAACACGGCAGACGAGATCTCAGCTCAGCGAAGCCGCCCTGCAATTCTTACCATCGAGAAAGTCATTGCGCGAACCGAAGCCCGCCTGCGCGATGAAACGCGTGACCGGGTAGAACAGGCTGCGGCGACAACAACCGACGCACAGCGCACCGCCGCGGGATCGCTCGCGATTGCACTTCTGCTCGCAACGCTGATCGCAATCTGGCTCACACGATCTATCAGCCGACCGGTGTTCGAGCTCGACAAGGGAATGAAATCAGTCGCCGATGGCGACTTCACGCAGCGACTGCCGGCAATGGAAAAGCGCACGGACGAGTTCGGCAGACTCGCGAACAGCTATCATGGAATGACTGCCCAGCTCGCCGAGCTCGACAAACTGAAGGCAGAGTTCGTATCGGTTGCGTCACACGAGCTCAAGACTCCGATCAACGTGATCGTGGGTTACCTCGAGCTTCTGCAGGAAAACATTTACGGTGAGCTGAATCCCAAGCAGCGCGAGATCTGCGCAACTCTTGGCAAGCAGGCTCAGACTCTTACGCGCCTTGTGAAGCGACTGCTCGACATCAGCCGCTTCGAAGCGGGTGGCGGAAAGCTCGAGCGCCGGCAGGTCGATCTCGATCGGTTCCTTCATTCATTCGAGACATCGTTCCAGGTGCTTGCGCTGCAGCGCGAGATCAATTTCCGCGTCGTTCGCGGAGGCGAGCTGCCCGCACATGTTCTCTGGGACGAAGACCGCATCAACGAAGTACTCGGCAACCTTCTGTCGAACGCTTTCAAGTTTACCGATCGTGGTGGGACGGTAGAGCTTCTGGTCGAAGGATCAGAGAACGAGGTGTGTCTCGCAGTTCGCGACACCGGGGTGGGAATTGCGGCAGAGCAGCTCCCGCACATCTTCGAGAAATTCTTCCAGGCAAGTAATCAGGCGTATGCTTCGGCCAAGGGAACCGGCCTTGGGCTCGCTATAGCGCGTGAAATCGTCGAAGCGCACGGTGGAACCATCAAAGTAGAGAGCACTCTTGGCATCGGCACGACTTTTTCTATTACTCTTCCCGTACGGGCCGCCATCACGCGGCGCACCCCATTCCGTCGTACTCCCGTGGTAGAGGAAGTCGCTTGAGCGAAAGCCCTTCGCTGAAAAAGATTGCGGTCGCATCACTCATAGTCTTCGCTGCCTGTTCGTCTCCACAGCAACCGGCGGGAAAGCCTCCCGTTCCGGCATCTGAGGCGTATGTGAACGCGCTTGCCTCAGCGGACAAGCGTGTCGATCAAGGCGACTACTCCGGCGCAGACAGGATTCTGTCGGACTTTTCACTCAAGGCGCGAGGCACTCCCGAAGCAACAGAGATCGCATTCTGGCGCGCGCTCTATATGGTGGACCCAAAGAATCCAACGTCATCGATGGCCGAAGGTGTGAGGGCTCTCGATATCTACCTGACGACAGAGGGTGCAAAGAATTATCGAAGCCAGGCGCTGATCCTGAAACGAACTGCGCAGACCGTGCTTGCGTTGCGCACCGCTCAGGCAAATGCGCGCGTTTCAGGAAGAGATACCGTTTACGTAACGCGCGAAGACGAAATTCTCGCTCTAAAGGATCAGCTGGCAAAGGCAAATGCAGAGCTCGATCGCATCAAGAAGCGACTCGCCAATCCGAGTCGATAACGGTCACCGGACGCCCGTCACCGGACGCCCGTCACCGGACGCCCGTCACCGGACGCGGGTCAGCCGACGCGGAATAATTTCAAAGCGCGAGAATATCTTTTGGAGATCACTTCCCGAATTCCGGAGTGCTCTTTTTTTTGAAGCTCCGGATCTGCATCCAGAATTTTTTCGGCAAGACTGTGTGCAAGAACATTGAGTCTCTCGTCGCGGACAGGATCAGCGATGCGATAGCCCTCGTCCCCGCTCTGCTCTTCTCCGAAAAGATTTCCGTAGCCGCGAATCTCCATGTCGGCTTTGGCAATCGCGAATCCATCCTCGGTCGATGTGAAGATTCGCAGACGATCGAGCGAGTCTCCACCAACATCTCCGAGCAGTATGCAGTATGAGGCTTCGGCGCCGCGTCCAACGCGACCGCGCAGCTGGTGAAGCTGCGAGAGTCCGAATCGCTCCGGATGCTCGATGAGCATCACCGTGGCGTTAGGAACGTCGATACCAACTTCAATCACTGTTGTTGCGACAAGAACGTCGATATTTCCGTCGCGAAATGCCCGCATTGTCTGATCGCGCTCGGCCGCGGGAATGCGCCCATGCAGCAGCGCGACATTCTTTCCGGTGAATACTCCGGATGAAAGCTGCTGAAACATCGTAGTCGCAGCCTTGAGATCAGTCTTCTCCGACTCTTCGATTACCGGATAGACGATGTACGCCTGCCTTCCTTCGTCAGTCTGGCGCTTAACGAAATCGAGAACCGCTTCCCGTTTTTTCTCCGGCCGCATCACGGTGGTTACGGGCTGTCTGCCAGCCGGCCTCTCTGTCAGAGTCGACACGTCGAGATCGCCATATCGCGTTAGCGCGAGGGATCTCGGTATCGGCGTCGCGCTCATCAGGAGAACGTCGGGAGATTCTCCCTTGGCCGTGAGCGCTGCACGATGCTCGACACCAAATCGGTGCTGCTCATCGATCGAGACAAATCCGAGCCTGGAGAACTCGGTGTTTTCCTGCACCAGTGCGTGAGTTCCGATTACGAGAAGCGGAGCACTGGCCGCCATTTTCTTTGCGGCCTCCGCACGCTCTTTCGAGCTCAGGCTGCCGGTAACAAGCACTGGACGAATCTCCAGCGCCTCCAGCAGTCGCGACACGGTTCTATAGTGCTGCTCAGCGAGAAGCTCGGTTGGCGCCATGATCGCCGCCTGAAATCCATTTTCCATCGCGAGGAGCGAAGCGAACAGCGCAACAATTGTCTTGCCGCTGCCAACGTCTCCCTGAAGCATGCGATGCATCTTTCGATCGCTGGACATGTCGTCGACGATCTCGCGAATCGCTCTTACCTGCGACTGCGTCAACGAATAAGGCAAAGCCGCGCGAAGCTTCGATGTGAGCTCCCGCTTGTTCTCAAACTTGATTCCGGCCCGCTGAGATCTGGCGAGACGATTCGATCGCCGCATCAGAATCTGCATGAACAGAAATTCGTCGAAGGCGAGTCGATCGCGACCGTCGAGTGCCTCGGTGATCGACTGGGGCTTGTGCACCATGCGAAGTGCATCCGGCAGCGACGGCAGCTTTAGCGAGCGCAGAATGGACGACGGGAGATATTCCTTGATCAGCGGCAGAAGGGTGTCGATGTGCGAGGCCACGATTCCACGAATGACCTTGAACGAAAGACCTTCTGTGGCGCCATAGACCGAAAGCACACGACCCTCCGCGAGACCCGTCGATTCGTTCCCCAGATTCACGTACTCTCGCGGCTGCAGCTGTCGTCCGTGAAAGAATCGCACAGGTCCGCTGAGCAGCAGCGTGTCATCCTTTGCAATTGATCGATCGAGAAACGGCTGGCCGGGCCACGACGCTTCGATGATTCCGCTGTCATCGCGAACTACAGCTTGAAAAATCCTCAGTCCTTTTCGAGTAGGAATTATTCCCTTCGATACGACACGGCCGACAATTGTCGCGTCCATACCCGGCTCGAGTGATGCGATCGGCTTGACCGTGCTCGCATCCTCGTAGCGCCGCGGAATGTGAAAGAGGAGATCGCGTGCAGTCACGATTCCCAGTCGCCGCAGGGCTTCAGCGCGGGAAGGTCCAACACCTTTGAGATAAGTGACGGGCATGTCGAGATAAACTTTCCCTGTCGCCGAACCTCGCGGGCCCTCGGCGCTCAACTCTTATCCCTCGACGAGCTCGGCAGCGAATGCAACCGGGTTGAACGGCTCTATGTCAGCCATTGTCTCTCCGGTGCCGATGAACTTCACAGGTACGCCGAGTGTCTCGCGAACGGCGAGAACGATTCCTCCTTTTGCCGTTCCGTCGAGCTTTGTCATCACGATTCCGGTGACAGGAATCGCCTCAGAAAAAGTTCGAGCCTGAACGAGCGCGTTCTGTCCGATGGTTGCATCGAGAACGAGCAGTGTCTCGTGAGGAGCTCCGGGAATCCGGCGTGATATCACGCGATGAATTTTCTTGAGCTCGTCCATGAGGCTCGAGCTGGTGTGCAGTCGGCCCGCGGTGTCGATGATTACAACATCGGCACCACGCGTGACCGCGGCATCGATGGCGTTGAAAGCAACAGAGGCCGGGTCACTGCCCGGCTTTGCACCAATGAAATCAGTTCCGCTTCTCTCGGCCCATCGCTCGAGCTGATCGATTGCGCCCGCGCGAAACGTGTCAGCGGCGCCAACGAGAGTTTTTTTTCCTCGCGCCTGCATCAATGCCGACAGCTTTCCGATGAACGTGGTTTTCCCAGCCCCGTTCACTCCTATGACCAGAACGACCGTGGGCTTCCCGGCAGCGAACGTCATCGATGTGTCGTCTGTATCGGCACCAAGCGCTGAGGCGACGCCTTCTTCGAGTGCGCGCAGGAAATCATCCTGTGTTTTTACTTCGCCTCTCTTTGCCTTTCTCTCGACGTCCTCGACAAGCCTGAGGCTCGTTCCAACCCCGAAATCTGCTTCGATGAGGACTTCCTCGAGCTTCTCGAGCGAGCCTTGTATGGATCCCCCGCGAGCGAGTGTAGTGACATCGAACATTGCGATGTCCTTGACCCGCTGCCACAAAGACCGTCTCGATTCATCAGACGACTTCTTAAGTATTCTTGCCATAACTGAAAAATAACTTCTGAATGCTGAATGCTGATTGCTGACCTAATCCGTTCCCCAACAATCAAAAGGCCTCTCGATTCTTCGAGAGGCCTTTTTGTCAGCATTCAGAATTCAGTATTCCAGTTAGTTCGTCGAAGCAAACGTAGCGAGGGTGCGATTGCGAAGCTCCTGGAACAATCCCTTCTCTGACGAAGGAATGGGATCGCCGCCTTTCATCTGCAGTGCGATCTTTGGATCGCGCTGAACTCCATTGACGAGAATCTCGAAATGGAGATGCGGACCGGTAGCGAGGCCGCTCATTCCGACAGCTCCAATCGTGCTGCCGATTGCAACGTGACTGCCGCGGTGAATTCCTTTCGCAAAGCTGCGCAGGTGGCCGTAGCGGCTCACGAATCCGTTGCGATGACGGATGTCGATGACGTTTCCGTAGCCGCCTTTGCGTCCAGCGAAAACCACAACGCCGTCGCCGACTGCACGCACGGGAGTTCCCATCGCGGCCGCGTAGTCGGTACCCTTGTGCTTGCGCCAGATGCCAAGGACCGGGTGACGACGACCGCCAAAGATGCTCGAGATGCGGCGGAAGGCCACTGGCGCGCGAAGGAAGGCAGCGCGAAGTGACTTGCCTGATCCATCAAAGTACTCGCCGCTTGCAGCACGGCTGTCGAAGCGAATTGCTTCCACTTCGTTGCCCGAGAGCGCGAGGCGAGCGCCAAGAATCTTGTTGACGATGATCGCGCCGTTTGGCTTCTGCAGCCGCTCCACCAGGATGTGGAACTTGTCGCCGACCTGCAGATCCTTGCTCATGTCGACGCGGTACTCGAAGATGTCAGCGAGCGAGAACGCCAGCTCGGCGCGTTCGGCGCGAGGAAGCGATCCGTCACTCGATTTGTCGAGCGCCGAAAAGAGGCTGGACTGAATCGTTCCGCTCAGCGTGAGCGTATCGACTTTCTCCTTGTTCGACGCAACGACTACGACGGGCTCGACAACCAGGTCAGGAACAGCATAGGACGCTGTCGCGACAGGATTCTCAGCAATCGCCGAGTTCAGGAGCGTGCCCGGGTTGCGGGCGATGGGCGGTGTCATGCGCACCGCGAACAACGAGAACAGCCCTACGATTGAATACGTGATGACACGTGCACTGCGAACCGTCAATCCATCTGTCTCCGAATAAACGTCGGGATCTCCATGTCGCTCAGATCCTGACCGTTGCCATCGTTCTTCTCAGGAGATGACGATGGCTGGGACAGTGGAGTAACGCGTCGGGCGAGATCGTTGGCAGTCACAATTCTGTTCGGGCCGCTCACAGGCCTGTTGCGCACGGGCAGCTGGATCACCGGCGTGCCTGCCGCCTGCGCCTGCTTGGCAAGGTGCGGATCCTTCTGAGCCTGCTGGGCGATGTTCGACGGCGACTTGTCGAACCCGGTCGCGATGACCGTCACACGACATTCGCCCTGCATCGCCTTCTCGTTCACCGTTCCGAAGATGATTTCTGCGTCTTCGCCAACGGCGTCCTTCACGATCTCGACGATTTGATGCACGTCGCCAAGCGTGAGGTCGTCTCCACCGGTGATGTTCACGAGAACGCCAGTGGCCCCGGAAACGGAAACGTTGTCGAGCAGCGGCGACGCAATCGCCTGCTGCGCTGCATCGGTTGCACGGTTCTCACCGCGACCAATGCCTGTCCCCATGAGAGCCGAGCCGCCTTCCTGCATGACGGTGCGCACGTCAGCGAAGTCGACGTTCACCAGTCCCGTGACTGTGATGAGCGTCGAGATTCCCTGCGTCGCGTGAAGAAGTACTTCGTCGGCTTTCTTGAGGGCGTCGTGGAAAGGAATTCCCTTCCCGACAACTGCGAGCAGGCGCTCGTTGGGCACGACGATCATCGTGTCCACGTACTTCCGCATCTCTGCGATGCCGAGCTCTGCCTGTCGAAGGCGCTTGCGGCCTTCGAACAAAAATGGACGGGTGACGATACCTACGGTGAGCGCGCCGGCTTCACGCGCGAGCTCGCAGACTGTCGGAGCCGCACCCGTACCTGTTCCGCCACCCATTCCGCAGGTGACGAATACGAGATCTGCATTGGTGAGAACCCGCGCAACTTCCTCACGGTTCTCTTCGACCGCTTGCTTTCCAATCTCGGGCCGCGCACCCGCGCCAAGTCCGCGAGTGAGCTTTTTTCCGATCTGGATTTTTACGTCGGACTTTGAATTGAGAAGCGCCTGAGCGTCAGTGTTGATCGAGATGAACTCCACGCCCGAAAGGCGCTCCTCGATCATTCGGTTGACGGCGTTTCCGCCGCCTCCGCCAACGCCCACGACCTTCATTCGTGCGTTCTGGGACGCGCTCTCCTCGAACTCGAAATTCATCAGGTCTGGTGCTCCGATCTGCTTTGGTTGTGTGAAGCGGACGGCCAATATATATGCGCTTCCCCGCGCCATCCAATAGCAGATTGCAACCTCGACACAGATTTTTTTCGGCCGCCTCTTTCAGGCGCTTTCCCACATCGCGGAGCGACTTGAAAATTTTTTGATGTGGATAGAGTCAAAGCGTGACGCTGTCACGC
>JBKPNY010000006.1:0-39564 GCA_046732835.1 Gemmatimonadota bacterium
TCCGTACTTGCCAAGCAGCTCATCCGCTACCGCGTACGGGGTGATGGCACCTGACTCGAGCTCATCAACGCGAGCATCGAGCCATTTCATTGTCGCTGCATCGTCCCACAACCTTCTTTTCATGCGACGCTCCGCGACCTCAACAACCCTTTCGACGATTCGCTGTCGCCTCCGGTTGCGCAGCTCCCCGCTTGCTTCAAGATACGCAAAGTGCTTGTCGAGGGCGCTTGCGATCTCGGCAATACCCTCGCCCTTTGCGGCAACGGCGCGCAGGACCGGCGGAGTCCATTTCGCGCCATCGTTCGCCTGGGCGTCCTCACGCGCCGCACGTGATGGATTCATCATCCGCTTTAGATCGACACCATGGTGCGCCGGCATGTTCGAGTAGCTGTTTCCCTTACGCAATCCAAGCATCAGCTCGACGTCGTTGCGAAGCCTGTCCGCGCCGGGTCTATCTGACTTGTTGATGACGAAAATATCGGCGATCTCCATGACCCCGGCCTTCAGAGTTTGAATCGAATCTCCCGATTCAGGAACAAGTACCACAACAGTCGTGTCGGCGGTTCTCGCCACATCGAGCTCGGACTGACCGACTCCCACGGTCTCGATGATGATTCGGTCGAATCCGAATCCATCCAGCACGTCGGACACCTCGCGCGTCGACGCTGCGAGTCCGCCAAGCGATCCACGTGTGGCCATCGACCTGATGAAAACTTGCTTGTCGAGCGCGACATTCTCCATTCGCACGCGATCACCAAGCAGTGCGCCGCCAGTGAACGGAGAAGTTGGATCGACTGCCACAATGCCGACGCTCAGTCCCGCATTCCTGAATTCCCGTGTGAGCAATGCAGTGATTGTGCTTTTCCCCGCTCCCGGCGGACCGGTGATTCCGATTCGTCTCGCACGTCCCTGCTTCGAGTGCAGGGTGCCGAGTATCTCATCGATTCCGGGACGCTGATTCTCCACGATGCTCACCGCGCGCGCGAGCGCAGCGGCACTCCCGCCGTGGAAATCAGCCAGCAGCTTCTCAGTCGCGACTGGCAAGTATGCGCTCCTGTCGCTTCCACATGCTGGACCGGGTTCGGCTCTCGTCATCCGGGTGGTCGTACCCTGCAACATGCAGTGTTCCATGTACGACCAGACGTGCCAGCTCTTCGCTCACAGGAACGCGATTGCGCCTTGCATTCATCCGCGCAACATCAGGGCAGATGTAAATGTCACCAACGGCGGGCATTCCTCGAGCTGCGCGTCCCATTCCGAACGATATGACATCGGTTGCACCGTCGTGTCGCAGATACTTCTTGTTCAGCCTGGAGATTGCTGCACGACCGACGAATGCCACCGAGATGAGCGCGTTCTGAATTCGCTCGCCGTGCAAAGTCGCTTCGACAAGCTCTTTCACTTTCGCCTGGCTGATCCCGGGGCGACGCACCGTCGACGAGACTTGAGTCACGACGCCGCCCTTTTTCACCGCGGCTAGTTGCCTGCGTCTTCGGCGTACGCCTTGATGATCTCGCGCACCAGTCGGTGACGCACCACATCGGAGTCGTTGAGATACTGGAATCCGATCCCGTCGATGCCCGGGAGAATCCGCTCGATCTGAACGAGGCCTGATTCCTCACGCTTGGGAAGATCGATCTGCGTCTTGTCGCCTGTTATCACCGTCTTCGAGTTAACTCCAAGACGTGTCAGGAACATTTTCATCTGAGCATTCGTCGCGTTCTGCGCTTCGTCGAGAATCACGAATGCATCGGACAGCGTTCGTCCGCGCATGTATGCCAGCGGCGCAATCTCGATTGTGCGAGTCTCGAGAGATTTCTGCACTCGCTCCTGCGGCATCATGTCTTCTAGCGCATCGTAAAGCGGACGAAGGTACGGATCGACCTTCGCCTGAAGATCGCCGGGGAGAAATCCCAGACTTTCTCCCGCTTCAACTGCTGGTCGAGCAAGGACAATTCTGCGCACACGTTTTTTTGACAGCGCGTCGACAGCGGCTGCAACAGCGAGATAAGTTTTTCCGGTGCCGGCTGGTCCGATTCCGACGACAATGTCGTTTTCGGCGATGAGCTTCAGGTACTCCGCCTGGCCACTCGTCTTAGGCTGGATGACTTTGCGAATTCCGGGAAGCGCAATTCGCTGAAGATCTTCGACTCCGCCACCGTCACCCCGGGTATCGATGCTCATTCGAAGAACATCGTCTGCAGTGAGCTCCATCTGCTGCTTTGCGGTGTCGATCATTCGCCGCGCAATCGGCGCCGCGCGATTTACAGATTCCTGGTTGCCGCTGATGGTGAGCGTGTCGCCGCGCAGCGCGATCTTGGCGCCAGTCTGCTTGGACAGCTCGATGAGGTTTTCGTCGTTGACGCCCGCCAGCGTCAGCATGTCTGCGCCCTCGGTCGAGAGACGCTGGACAATCGGTTCTTCAGTTGTTTGTGGCAGAACGCAGCTCCAGATGGAGGTCCGACAGGTCTTGTGATTTCACCGGTGTAGGCGCGCCCTCGAACAGCGCGCGCGCGGCCGTGGTCTTGGGAAATGCAATCACATCCCGCAGCGACTGGGCGCCTGCGAGCAGCATCGCGATTCGATCGAAGCCAAATGCAATCCCACCGTGAGGCGGTGCACCGGACGCGAGCGCTTCGAGAAGAAATCCGAATCTCGCCTGCGCTTCGTCAGCCGTAATTCCAAGCTTGGCGAGTATGCGAGCCTGCATTTCACGATCGTGGATTCGAATGCTTCCGCCGCCGAGCTCGGTTCCGTTCATGATCACGTCATAAGCGAGTGCACGAACTGATCGCGGATCCGTATCGATTTTGTCGAGATCTTCCGGATTCGGCGCGGTGAATGGGTGATGTACGGCTGCGAGTCCGCCCGTTGCATCATCAACACCGAACAGCGGGAAGTCAGTCACCCACAGAAGCTCAACAGCTCCTTCGGGAATCATGTTCATTCGGCGCGCAACATCCTGACGAACTCTGTCGAGTGCGACACTCGATACATCATCGGCACCTGCGACCATGAGCGCGAGCTCGCCTTCGGCAAGTCCAAGCCCTTCATTTGTGACGAATTTCGCTGCGGGGCCTTCCAGCGCTCCGTTCGACATTTTCACGCGCAGCAATCCTGACGCACCGCCGGACTTTGCAATCTGTTCGATCTCATCGACCTGCTTGCGCGAAAGCGCTGCCCCAGCCGGAATACGAATGCCACGAACCCGGCCGCCTGATTCGATCGCAGACTTCGTAATGCCGAAGTCGGAACCGCGAAATGCTTCAGTCGCATCGAAGATCCTGAGATCGTATCGAAGATCAGGGCGATCGGAACCGTAGTTTTCCATCGCATCCGCGTACGTCATGCGAGGAAAGTCGTCGGGAACAGTGATTGCCGCTTCCGCGAACAACGCGCGCAGCAGGCCTTGAGTCAGCGCAACGATGTCTTCAAGCCCCACGAACGACGCTTCGATATCGATCTGAGTGAACTCGGGCTGCCGATCCGCGCGCAGATCTTCATCGCGGAAACACCGCGCGATCTGGAAGTAGCGATCGTAGCCGGAAACCATCAGCAGCTGCTTGTATAGCTGCGGCGACTGCGGCAAAGCGTAAAACTCGCCGGCATGCACGCGACTCGGCACGAGATAATCCCGCGCCCCTTCAGGCGTGGGCTTGGTGAGAATCGGCGTTTCGATCTCGAGGAATCCATGCTCGTCGAGAAAACGGCGCGTTGTCTGCTGAAGTCGATGTCTCAGAACGAGATTCTGCTGCAGCTCAGGACGCCGCAGATCGAGATAGCGATGACGAAGTCTCAAATCTTCCGCAGCGAGCTTGTCAGATTTTCCGCGTGCAACGGGAATTGCAGGAACCTCGGCCTCAGAGAGAATCTCGAGCGCAGCCGCCTGCAGCTCGATCTCTCCTGTTTCCAACTCTGGATTGCGGGTTTCCTGCGGGCGGAGTGCGACTGTGCCCGATATCTGCACCACGTACTCCTGACCGAGCGATGCAGCCTTTGCAATTACTTCTTCACTGGTCCACGCGGGATTGAACGACACCTGGAGGAGACCGGCGCGATCTCTCAAGTCGACAAATACGATTCCACCAAGATTCCTGACGCGATGAACCCAGCCAGCAACAGTTACCGCTTTTCCTGCGTCGCTCGCCCGCAATGCGCCGGAAAGCCCATCGGGACGGAGAACGGTAGCGAAAATGTTCGGTTGACTCACCAGTTCAAGGACGGATTTGGAATCGTGAAAAAGACCCCCGATGCAGGTGGTCGTAGTCGTAGTCGGAACAGGTTAAACTTAAGTGTGACATACATTTGGTGGAAGGAGCCGAGAAATTGAGCGAGGCTCCGGCAGAGTCGAAAAAACGAGCGAACCTGCTCGACATGTTGCCGCAGGAAGCTGAATCGCGCCTGCGGGAATTTGCCGCGTCTCACGGACAGCCTGCATACCGTGCAACGCAGATCGTACAGCATCTCTGGAAATCGCCGCGCGCGAGCTTTGAGGAGATGGCGCAGCTGCCGCGCGAATTTCGTGAGCAGCTTGACGCCGTCTTCGAGATTCCCCGACTCACAGTAGCCGCTCGACAGACGTCGGTCGACGGAACGGAGAAATTCCTTTTTCGTCTCCACGATGGCGAGCACATCGAAACCGTCGCGATACCTGAAGGTTCGCGATTGACGCTGTGTATCTCGTCGCAAGCAGGATGCGCGCTTCAATGTTCATTCTGCGCTACTGGAGCGATGGGATTCTCGCGAAACCTCGCGCTGTATGAAATCGCCGGACAAGTTCGCGAGGTAGTATTGCTGACGGGTTCGATTCCAACGAACATCGTGTTCATGGGAATGGGCGAGCCGCTGATGAACTGGAAAGCGGTCGATCCAACCCTCACGATTCTCAATGACGCGAAAGGATTCGGAATCGGCGCCAGACACATCACGGTCTCGACCGTTGGTGTGCTTCCTGGAATCGTCGCGCTCGGCGAGCGCAAAGAGCAGTTCCGACTTGCAATCTCGATCCACGCGCCGAGCGACGCGTTGAGACGCACGCTCATGCCGATCAATACGAAGTATCCTCTCGCTCAGGTGATCGAGGCAGCGAGAGTCTTCGACCGAAGGGTCACGTTCGAGTATGTGATGCTGCATGGCGTGAATGACGGAGAGGAGCACGCGCGACAGTTGGCTGATCTTGCAAAACGCTGCAAGGCGTTCGTCAACCTGATTCCACTGCATCCTGGCGGGGCGGGAAATTTCGTCCCGACCACACCGCAATCCATCGCTGCATTTGCGCGACAGATCAGAGCGCGGGGTGTCGAGGTGGCAATCAGAAAGAGTCGCGGCAAGGACATCGCTGCCGCGTGCGGACAGTTACGGGTAGAACGGCAGGGCCGGCGGTCGCCAGTTTCTGCCAATAAGGACAGTGACGTCCAGGTAGCGTGACGAATCCAGCCGCGTCTGAACTTTTGCGTTAAGAGCTTTCGCGACTAAAGACGCCCATTCGGGATGGCCGGATCTATCGAGGACCACGGTGCTGTCGCTCTCCAGCCGCGAAGTTCCCATCGATACCACGTCGAACCCGCGATCTCGCAGAAAGAACGTTGCTCTTCGAGCAAGCCCGCGAACTTTGGTTGCATTCAGAACTTCGACTTTGATTCTCGTTCCCGCGGGCACCATGACCTCCGGTGCTGCAACAGCGGCGACAACTTCAGCTGAGCTTTTTCCGAATCGGTATCGATACACCGCGAATCCCGCCGCTCCAAGGATGAGAGCGAGAAGGATCCACCTTCCGATTTTCACCGCAGGCTATTCCAGAGTGCGACGGTTTCGGGAAAAAGAGGATTGCCTTCGCGCACAGACCAGTCGAGTCGAAATCTTACGACCTGGCGGAACACTGCATCGAAAGAGTGCGGTACCTGTGCAGCGAGAAAGAATCGATCTTCCCTCGAGAATTTCCTGCCTGGCTCGAGGTAATCGGCCATGTAAAGAGCCTTGCCTGTGCGCTCCCAGTCTGGCGAGCCGACAGTGTGATATCGAATCGCCTCGAGCACATGCCGGCGTTTTTCTCCCTCGCGCTCGAGCTTGGCTGCCGCCGCCGGGCCGTGCAGAAGCTCTTCGGGAGTTGTCATGTCTCCGGTGAGCTCGCGCAGCTCATCTTCCTCTGCATCACGCAGCGAATCATGCCAGGCGCCGGCGTCGATCCACGCCTGGGCTTCTTTAGGATCGAGCCGCATGGCGGCTCCCCACGCGCGCAGGAGCGATGTCACTCGCTCGATATGGGCAAGTCTTTTCTTTCCTACGCACGCCCACACCGGCAAGCCGTTGGAATCTGTTTCGATCATTCAGTCGCTAATGAAATGTTGTCGATGAGGCGAGTTGTTCCGACGCGCGCAGCCACAATCGCCGAGCTGCGCGCAGACGCATGCGACGGGCGCTTGAACGTAGCTTCGTCGATCACCGCGAAGTAGTCAGGCTTTACCTCGGGTTCTCGGGCGAGAACGCTTCGGCCGATTTCTTCGAGCGCAGGAGCATCGGTTTGACCTTCGGCGTAACGAGCCCTGACTTCGCGCAGCGCGCGATTGAGCACCGTTGCCCGCCGGCGATCATCAGGCGACAGGTATCGATTGCGGCTCGACAGGGCGAGTCCATCGGTCTCTCGAATGATCGATGACAAGACAATTCGCATCGGCAAGTCGAGATCCCGAACCAGCGCGGTTACAAGTGCTGCCTGCTGAAGATCCTTGCGCCCGAACACAGCGATATCCGGCTGAACAATGTTGAAGAGCTTTGCAACAACTGTGAGAACGCCATCGAAGTGACCGGGACGGCTCGCGCCTTCCCAATCCTTGCCGAGCTCTCCCGCAGTGACCGTGATCGTGCGGTCAGGCGGATACATCTCTTCTACGGAAGGCCTGAAAAGAAGATCGACATTCGCATCAGATGCCATGCGTTCGTCATCCTGAACAGGTCGCGGGTAGCGAGACAGATCTTCGGTTGGGGCAAACTGAAGCGGATTCACGAAGATGCTCATCACCGTGAAGTCCGCTTCACTGCGCGATTTCCCGACGAGGCTCAAGTGGCCAGCGTGAAGCGCGCCCATTGTTGGCACGAATCCGATGCGCGCGCCGTCGGCACGAGCCTGCGCGATCGCGTCTCTCGTATCCGCGATCGTGGTGACGATTTTCAAGCTAGTTGCTGTGTTCGGCATCGGGATAAGAGCCGTCGCGAACTTCTTCGCCGTAGCGCTCGACCGCATCGCGCACAGTTCCCGCGAGATCTGCGTATTTCTTGAGGAATTTCGGAGCGAAGCCATCGTTGAGGCCAAGGAGATCGGGCAACACCAGTACTTGCCCATCGCAATGGGGGCCTGCGCCTATTCCAATCGTCGGAATCGAGATTGCTTCCGTCACACGCCGTGCGAGCTCCGATGGAATGAGCTCCAGAACCAGTGAGAATGCACCCGCTTCTTGCAGCGCTTTCGCCTGCTCCACCATCCGCGTTGCGTCCGCTTCCTCCCTTCCCTGCACACGCATGCCCAACGTTCGCACCGACTGCGGCGTGAATCCGAGATGCGCCATGATCGGTATGCCGGTGCGAGTGAGACGGGATACAGTGCGAACCATTTCTTCCGTCCCGCCCTCGACTTTCACTGCATCGGCTCCTGTCTGCTGCAGAACTCGTCCGCAGTTTTCTACCGCGGAGTCTTCGCTCGCCTGGTAGCTGAGAAATGGCATGTCGACAACCAGCAGCGAGCGTCGTACTCCACGTCGTACTGCGCGCCCGTGATAGACCATCTGATCGATGGTAACCGGGAGAGTAGTCTCAAATCCTGCAACCACATTGCCGACGGAGTCGCCTACAAGAACGATGTCCACACCAGCGGCATCGACGATCCTCGCGAAGAGAACGTCATACGCAGTAACGACAACTATTTTTCGTCCATCGCGCTTCATCTTCACGATTTCGCGAATGGTGACTTGCTTCGTCTGAGCTTCAGTCATTGGCGGCTCCTCGAAGCACTGACAGCTCATGCTGCCAGAAGTCGCGATTGGGAAGCTCAGGATGCGGAATCACCAGCGCCTCATCTGAGTATTCTTTCCCTTCGATCATCACGATGTCGAGATCGAGAGTTCGCGGGCCCCATTTGACGGCGCGCACACGACCTGCCGCGCGCTCGATTCGATGTAGCGCTGCGAGAAGAGTTCGGGGTGGAAGAGTCGTCGAAACCGCTACCATTTGATTCAGGAATTTTCCCTGCGGAACGGGACCGATAGGATCCGTTTCCTCCACCTCGGTCGCAGCGATGAGTCTCGTATCGCGGATAGCGGAGATCGCAGCGCGCGCACGTGCGAGCGCAAGCTCCCGGTTTCCGAGATTTGATCCAAGCGCAATGTACGCGACATCAGTCATTCGCGCTTTCGGTCGAGACTTACTTCCGCGTGCTGCAACGGGCCTGCAAGAGCAACGTGCGGCTTCCGCACCTTGACCGCAGCGCGCGACACACCTGAAATCTCCAAAGCTCCCTGCACCACCTGATCAGCGAGGTCTTCGAGATACCTGATGTGTCCGTTTCCGATTATGCCCGCAACAAGCTCGTAGAGCTCGCGATAATCGAGCACACCCTCAGATCCGTGTGCGAGCTCGTGGCGGGAGACCCAGACGGATACATCCACTTCTATAGATTGCGCGATCTCCGCTTCATGCGGAAGCACGCCTATGTGCGTGTGAAACCGCATCGCCTGAAGCGTGACGACGTACTGATGATTCATCTGATCAGCTGTCCAGTGCGTTTCTAAGTGATCGAACGAGTGTGAAAGCGCTCCGGATGTTCTCCTGAGCGGCGCGAACGATTGCACTTCCAACAACCACACCATCGGCGAGCTCGGCAGCAGCGCGTGCGTGCTCTGGCCGCGACACCCCAAAACCGACGCAGATGGGCAAATGCGTGGCGCTTCGCAGGCGTGCCGTTGTTGCCGGAAGATCTGCAGCCAGCTGCTGTTGCGCACCGGTTACCCCAAGCCGGCTAATGAGATAAACGAACCCCGAGCCATTCCTTGCGATCTCTTTCATTCTCTCGAGTGGAGTGGTGGGAGCCACGAGTCTGATGAAGGCAAGCTCGCTCGAGCCCAGCCAGGCCTCGCGCTCCTCGTCAGCGCCCACCGGAAGATCCGTAATAAGGACGCCGTCGACACCGGAATCCCTTGCGTGCGACAAAATATCATCCCCACCGGAAAGCAGCGGATTGAGATATGTAAAAAGAACCACCGGAATCGAGAGCCGGGCTTCACGCACGAGATCGAGCACGCCGGTAAGCGTCATTCCCTGGGCGAGAGCCTCCTGCGAGCTCTGCTGAATGACCGGGCCATCTGCAATCGGGTCAGAGAACGGAACGCCAACTTCAATGATGTCGGCGCCTTCACCCTCGAGACCGCGCAGCAGCTCCAGCGAGCTTTTGCGGTCGGGATGCCCGGCGGTCACATAACAGACGAGCGCTTTTTTGTCAGCGCCCCTCAACGTTTCGAATTTTTGATCGATCCTGTTAGACGAGATAGTCGCCAACGGTGATACCATAGCGTTCCGGATCAGCTGTTTTGATGATCGTTCGGGGATACTCGCCGTTGCCGTCCGGTAATGCAAGATCGATTTCGGGGGCGGGATGTAGTGTGTTTCCATGCGCGTCACTGACGATTCTCACGATTGGTCGCGACAACGCGTCACTCCGCGGATTTGATGCAATGACGACAGCAAGCTCGAACGTGTCGAGAACAACCAGAGTCCCAACGGGATAAATGCCCAGCAGGTTGATGAATGCCTTTACGACGATCTGGTCCAGCCCCCGGCGCGGATTGTCGCGCATCTCCTGCAGCACAGCCGCTGGAGAATACGGAATTGTCTGGTACACCCGCCGCGTCGTCGCTGCATCGTATCCGTCGACTACCGCGACGATCTTGCTCGTCATGCTCAGCGATCGGGGGCGCATAGGCTTTGGGTACCCGGTGAGATCGGTGCGCATGTGATGCTCGTACGCAACTGTCATCGCGCGGAATGATACGTCCTCCTGCTGGCCTCGCAGATTGAAGAGCGTCAGAACGCCCAGCCACGGATGAGCGGCGATACGCTGAAACTCGTCCTCACTGAGCTGCTCAGATTTTTGAAGGACACCCAGCGGGACGCGCGACTTTCCTATGTCGTGCATGAGCGCAGAAAGTCCGAGATCGAAGAGCTGCGGCTTGGTCAGGCCAAGCCGGCGGCCAAGAGCGACCGCGAAGATGCAGACGTTCACACTGTGGGTGAACGTGTACTCATCATAATCGCGAATCGCAGTCAGTCCGATCAGCGATGTCTCTTCGTTGAGAATCTGATCGACAATCCCCTGCACTACACGCTTGATCTTTCGAATACTCGGCGTACGGCCCATACGAACGGAGTTGATGACTTCGCGCGTGACCGCAACCGAGCGATTGTATGTTCGATTCGCTGCCTGTCTCGCTTCTTCGGAGAGATCCCGATCTTCTTCATCTGCCGGAGCGAAAACTTCTATCTCGCTTACCGAAGTCCTTCCCAGGTGCTCAGCGATTTCCGCGAATCGCTCAGACGGCTCGCCTGTTGTCTGCGCATCCAGCATCGAAAGAAGCAAAAGCCAGTCGCGCGAGGAGGCTCCCTGATGCACGCGTATCGCACCAAGTCCCGCCTGTCTGCACACGCGAAGCAGATAGCCGAATGTTGCGTAGTTCGTGAGATCGAGTCGAAGCCGAGTCGAGTTAATGAAAAGAAATTCGCCCGAGAGTCTGAGCTCCAGCTCCTGTTCTCTCTCGACAATCTCCGCCGCGAGCGCTGCGAGATCAGCGAGATTTTTCTGCACCGCCGTATGCTCGACCGGATACAGTCTGATTGACCGCAAAGCGCCATAGAGTGCGATGATGAAATCGCGTCCTCGCTTGCGGATGTACGCAACGGCTGCCGGATCGATTCCGGGAACAGAGTCGTCGATGCGAAGCGGACTAACCACGGACTGCCCTGCTTACCGCATTGCGCACGAGCACGTCTTTGTCTGACAGTGCTTTCTCCAGTGCGGCCATCGCCGGATCGGTCCCCACTTTTCCGAGCGCCATCGCAGCGCACGCGCGCAGCTCATTGTCTTCGCGGCCGCCAAGAATTCGCCGGTTGTTGAGGATATCGGCAAGCATCGGAACACCATCGTCACCACACAACAGTCCGTAAGCTTCGAAGAACGCAATCTTTTCAGCGAGTGTGGTTTCGCGAATTTCTTTCGACTTCATGTGCGCTTCGATTCCGCGAAGCGCGGGGACGTGGTGTCGCATTCCCAGAACTTTCACTGTCGCAACGCGAATGTCGCGATCTTCATCCGCGAGTGCACGCTCCAGCACCTGCAGCGCACCGGGTGACCCGATTTCTGCGAGTGAAGCCACACCGAGCAGGCGCATCTCGGGCGTTGCTCTTTCGATAATGCCGGCAAGCGCAGACACAGCTGCGCTTGTCTTCATTGCGCCAGCGCGACGGATGGCTTCGAACGCAACGCTTTGGTTGCTGCTGGAAATAAGCCTGACCAGCTCCGAAGTGTGATTGGATGCGAGCTTGGACGCAGCACTCTCGAGCAGCGTTCGAAGGTCACTGTTCCTGCTCTTTCCGACAAATCCCAGGATCGTTTCCAGCGCCGCCGGTTTGAGCTGACCGAGCAGCTCGTGCAGATCGTGTTGTGGAGGCCGGAGCGGCGTATCCTCGAGAGCTTCGAGAAGCTGCCCGAGAACTTCCTTTTCACTCAGACGATCAGACAGCTGCAGAAGCCGCTGGCTTTGCCCAATGAGAATCTCGTTTGCTCTGCCGGCAGTGACTCGCGCTTCCCGAATCAGATATGCCGCGGCCCTGAATTGCGTGACTGAAAGAAAGAGAAGAAAAAGATTGTCGAGAATCCCCGCGATCTCATCACGAACAGTAGGATCCGTTTCCTGCTCGAATGTATCGAGCAGCGACGCAACCACGGGCGGGCGCATGTCGCTGCCAAAATCTTTTCTAACTTCATCGCGCAGGTACTGAATCTCATGATCGTCGAGGAAATACAGAGTCGAATCGTACTCATCCATCCGCGCGACTGATGACGAAGCAACCAGGTGCAGCTCCGACTCTACCTCCTCGGGCGCGACGATCCGCTCCGGAACATCTCCGCGAGTGGATTCAACTGACGGACCGAACAGCGAACCGAGCTCGACGTACTTGTATTCGAGACATGAGAAGTCGTGCTCCCACAAAAGGGTGAGCAGGTCATCGTCTTCTATTGACGCGAGCCTCGCACGCTGCATCAGAGTCAGGAAAACGAGCATCTCGCCTTCCTCGAAGCCTTTTCGGAAGGTGACCTCGCGCAATCCATCCTTGTAGAGCATCCACGGAATGCTGTCGGACGTGCGATCGGGCTCGCTCAGCATCGGACGCCCTTCCCAGCGAAGATCCGACTCCGTGACTTGCAGGGTCAGCAGGTCAGTTTCTCTCCACACGATGCTGAAGCTCGACTTTGCCGCGTCGATTGCGCGCGCATGCATCGGATTGTTCGGCAGGTAGAGCTGATGCGCGCGCACTGCCTTTCCGAAGTTTGTGAGCAGCTCCGATACAATCGCCGGATCGAACGGCGGCTCATCGGGAACGAAATCCGAGAGCGGCTGCGCCATCGTCAGTCGAGAAGCCCCAGGTCTGCGACCTGCGCCATGTCCTTGTCGCCGCGCCCGCTCAGGCAGATCAGCACTGCGTCGCTCTTTCCCCATCGCGATGCGTTGTCCAGCACCCACGCAATCGCGTGCGATGTTTCGAGCGCCGGAATAATTCCTTCAAGCCGGCTCAACATTGCAAATCCACGGAGAGCGTCTTCATCGGTGACTGCGACGTACTGCGCGCGGCCCGTGTCCTTGAGGTATGCGTGCTCAGGTCCCACTCCTGGATAATCGAGACCCGCCGAGATTGAATGCGCGGGATGCACCTGGCCCGCTTCATCCTGCAGCAGATAGCTGAGACTTCCATGCAGAACGCCCGGGCGGCCTCTCATGAGTGATGCGGAATGCTCGCCTGACTCGAGTCCGTGCCCCGCAGCTTCGACACCGATCAGCTCGACGTTCTCGTCGTTCTCAAACGGATGAAAGATTCCCATCGCATTCGATCCACCGCCGACACACGCAACGATTGTTGTTGGCAGGCGCCCAGCTGCTTCAAGTATCTGGCTGCGCGCTTCCCTGCCGATTACCGACTGAAACTCACGAACCATTCGCGGATAAGGTGCTGGACCAACTACCGATCCGATGATGTAGTAGCTGTCGTTGACATTCGTCACCCAGTCGCGAATCGCTTCGCTGGTTGCATCCTTGAGCGTGCGCGTACCGGAAGTCACTGGAACGACAGTCGCACCCATCAGCTTCATCCTGTAGACATTCAGCGCCTGCCGGCGAATGTCTTCTTCTCCCATGTACACTGTACAGTCGAGCCCGAATCGCGCGCACACGGTCGCGGTCGCAACTCCATGCTGACCCGCACCAGTCTCCGCGATGATGCGCTGCTTTCCCATACGCTGCGCGAGAAGAGCCTGGCCAACCGTGTTGTTGATCTTGTGCGCACCGGTGTGATTGAGATCCTCGCGCTTGAGGTAAACCTCGGCTCCAACCTTCGCGGAAAATCTTGGCGCAGTGCTCAGCGGCGACGGCCTTCCGACATAGGTCGCAAGCATATCGTCGACGGACTTGATGAACGCAGGATCCGCCAGTGCGGAATCGAACGCGGCGTCGAGCTCATCGAGTGCGGGTATCAGCGTTTCGGGAACATAACGTCCACCGAACGCACCAAAGCGGTCGTTGTGTGTCCTTGAGGTCATGAATTAGGTAAATGGCCGGTAGAACCGGTCATACTATAGACGCCGAAGCCACTGCACGGGCAAAAGCCGTCATCATTTCAGGAGACTTTATCCCGGGCGCAGATTCTACTCCCGAGGATACGTCAACTACGGCCGGATGCAATGTTGTAATTGCGCGCGCGACGTTCCCGGGATTGAGGCCGCCTGCCACAACGATCGGAACATCCCGCCCGATTTCAATCGCGCGCGATGCAATCACATCCCAGTCAAATGGGCGCCCTGTGCCTCCCGACTTACCCCGAATACTCGTGTCGAGAAGGAGTGCATCGACCGAATCGGCGATCGACTTCCATGATTCCGGCAGCTCCGAAGTCTGCTCATCGATTCCAAGCACAGACCAGATCTCGCCATCGAATTCCTCGCGAAGCTGGTCGCACTCATCGGCCGACAGGTGTCGATGAAGCTGAAGGACATCCAGCTCCGCTCGCTCCGCAGCGCGCAGGATTCTCGAGATTGGTTCTCTCCCCACAACGCCAACGCGCTTCAGCTCGGGGGCGGCGTTGAAGATTTCGCGTGCGTCCGCAGGTGTTACCTGTCGAACACTTTTTGTCATGATCACACCGCCATAGAACGCCCCGACTTCTGCGGCGTGAGCCGCGTCAGATGATCGGGTGAGACCGCAAAACTTGATTTTCGTCATGCGCGATTCCCTACCGCGGTCGACGCGCAATCGACGAAAGCGCGCGCACACTGGCCTCAGGATCCGGTGATGCAGACAGTGATGATCCAACCAGAACCGCATCCGCCCCCGCAGATGCCGCCTCTTCAATCTCCAATTGCGTGGAATAGCCACTCTCGGCGATCGCAATACATTCGCGCGGAATCAGTGGAATGATTCGCGTCACGGTATCTCGGTCGATATCAAGTGTCTCGAGATTGCGATTGTTCACACCGATTATCCGGGCTCCCGAATTGATTGCACGATCGAGCTCATTCTCATCACGGACTTCATAGACTAATTCCAGCCTGGCCCGCTTCGCTGCGTTCGACAAATGCACAAGCTCGGCTGGACTTACGGCTCGCACAATGATGAGTGCGGCAGACGCTCGCGACATCGCGGCGTGAGCGATCTGTGCCTCGGTGACATGAAAATCTTTTTTCAGTATCGGAAGCTTCACTGCCTCCGACACCTGCACGATGTCGTCGTCACTTCCACCAAATCGAGACGGTTCAGTAAGCACTGAGACCGCTGCAGCTCCTCCGCTTTCGTATCGGCGCGCCTGGTCAGCGCTGTCGATCCCGACATTGATGGTACCACGCGAAGGAGAGCTTCTTTTTATCTCGGCAATCACGGCTACGGCTGGGCGACGGAGTGCCGTGCTCAGCTTCAGAGTTTCCCTTCTCGATTCTCCGATGGCGTCGAGATCACGACTCGCGGAGAGCGAGACCGCTCTGAAACGGGCTTGTTCAACAAGCTCTCCCAGGACACCAGACGGCGCAGTCCAGTGCAAATCATCTTGCGTTTCGGGAGTTGTTCGGCTAATCTTTGAATTCGGCAAATCTTCGGTCTGCCGATAGCGTTAGAACGGACTCTTCATCACGGGAAAGATATGTCGCTCACCAAGCGTCAGCGTGAGATACTCACCTACCTCACGGAGTATTCGGCGGAGCAAGGATATGCGCCGAGTTTCGAGGAAATTGCGAATCGCTTTGGGTACAGCTCGCTCGCAACGGTACACGAGCATCTGAGCAATCTCGAGCGCAAGGGCTACATCAAGCGCGAGTACAACGAAAGCCGCGCGATTGAAGTCCTTCCATCCGACGTATATCCGCGCGCCCTGCAGCTCCCGCTCATGGGATCAGTCGCCGCCGGTATGCCTATCGAGGCGATCCAGAGTCAGGAGATGATCTCAGTGCCTGACGATTTCGTTCGCAGCCGCGGTAATCACTACGTGCTTCGCGTGCGCGGAAACTCGATGATCGATGAGCAGATCCGCGACGGCGATTTTGTCATCGTGAACGAGCGCCAGACGGCCGACAATGGCGAGATGGTGATTGCCCTTATCGATGGGACATCAGCGACAGTGAAGAAGATGTATCGCGAGAAAGACGGAAGGATTCGTCTTCAGCCCGCGAACGAAACCATGGCGCCGATCTACGTTCACGAGAACGACATCTCCATCCAGGGAATTGTTGTCGGCGTGCTACGCCGCTGCTGAGTAAGCAGCCTTGAGACGATCGAGGGCCGCGATGCCGAGCCCTCGATCGAGTGCATCGCGAGCAGTTTCGACTCCTTCGCCGAACGAGCTCGCAAGACCGCTCAAATAAATCGCGGCCGCAGCATTGAGAATCACCGCGGCTTTTCCTGCCTCGGTTCCGCCACCGCTCAGCGTTTCTGTAATTATTCTCGCGTTGTCCTCTGGATCACCACCGGCGAGATCCCTGGCGTCGCCGCATGCCAGGCCGAATGCTTTCGGGTCGAGTATCCATTCTTCCGCGACGCGATTCTTGATCTCTACGATCTTGGTTGGTCCCAGCGGGGAGATCTCATCGAGCCCGGGCTCGCCGTGCACGACCATCGTGTGAAGCGCGCCGAGCTCAGCCAGTGCTCCGGCTAGAATCGGGACACGATATGCGTCGGCGACTCCGACAACCTGGCGTCTCGCGCCTGCTGGATTCGCCAGCGGACCAACGATGTTCATCACTGTTGGAATTCCAAGCTCGCGCCGGATCGGTCCAACGTGACGCATCGCGGGGTGCATCATTGGCGCATACATGAAAACAATCCCTGCTTCCTCGAGAGCTCGCGTCATGGTCTCCAGCGGTGCGTCGATTTTTACACCGAGCGCCTCGAGAACGTCGGCGCTTCCACATTTCGACGTGAAGGATCGATTGCCGTGCTTTGCGACTCTCACTCCCGCGCCCGCAGCAAGAAGCGCTGCTGCAGTGGAGATGTTGAATGTCATCACTGCACCGCCGCCCGTTCCGCACGTGTCGACAAGCTCATCCGGATTTCGCGAAGGCAGCTGCACCATCACTTCGCGCAAAGCCTTCACAACTCCAGCGACAACCTCCGCAGTCTCTCCCTGAACTCGAAGTGCGGCCAGCATTGCGGCGATCTGAACTGCACTCGCTTCGCCGCGCATGATGACGCCGAAAGCCTCAGACGCATCCGACGCGGAAAGAGACTGATGATGAGCAAGCTTGGTGATCGCGCTCTGGAGCGCTGACGGTGCAACAGGGGTTGTCATCCCGTTCTCAAGCGCGCGCAGCGAGCAGAGCTTTCACTTTTTCCAGTGTATCCTGTGGCGCGCTTCCATTTCCATCGAGCGCACGCTCGATCCGGTACAGAAGATCGGCGCGATTCTGAGCGAGCTCGGTCTGTGTGTGAAGATCTACATGTGCCTGCTGCAGCTTTCCAACGGCCTGCGTGACCTGATCCTCTACCGCCTGCAATCTTTCCGCGCGCCGGTGAATTTCGTCATTCGCATCTGATACGAGGCGCTCCAGCTCCGAGATGCGGGCAGCGTCACGCTCAGTGGGCGAAGCGATGGATCCTCGCAAGTCTTCCAGCTCGGTTTTCAGTTGCTTCACAGCGCGGTTGTATTCCGAATGAATGTTGCGCGTAAGCTCTTCGAGAACTCTCACCGCTTCGAATCGGGCCTCGTGTTCCGCGATGCGCTCGAATGCGAGAGCAAAAAGATCGAGCGCGGGCGAAAGCCTTTCGACAACCCGCGGTCCAAATCTTTTGCGTGGCTCGTACAGCGCAATGAAACCTGCGAGCTCACCATCGAGGGTGAGACCTCGCACCGACAGAACTCCTCCCTGCTGAATCGGATTTACGCCGAGGAGTTTCATGTAGTCTTCGGACTCGACGCCGAAATCGGCGATGGCCGATCCCGAATTCAGCGCACGGCGGATTGGCGCGGGCAGATGATCGATCGAGACGTTTAGCGGAAGCCGTGAAACCGTATCGCCAACGGGATTCAATCGCTCGGTGATGAGCTGGCGTCTCGAATCACAGACAAAGAGCGCGAGCTGAGCAGCGCGATCGATATCCGACGCTTCATGCTGAAGCAGCGTCAGCGCCGCATCCGCATCACGCGCGTTCGAGAGCACGGTCGCCAGAGTGGCGAGAGTCCGGGGAGCCATGAGATGAGTCTGCTAGGGAGCGGTTTGCAAGTCAACAACTACTACGGTTAATTTGCGGAGTGGAGACGCGAACGCTGCAGCTCGTTCTTCAATACAATGGAGCGCACTTCGCAGGCTGGCAGCGTCAACCCGATGAGAGGACGGTTCAGGGAGTGCTCGAAGACGCGATGCAGCGCCTTTGCGGGACCCGGGTGGCCGTCCTTGGCGCAGGCAGAACCGATGCAGGAGTCCACGCGCTGGGTCAGGCGGCGGGTGTGACTGTCGCACGGCGATGGACGCATGACTCGCTTGCACGTGCGCTCAATGCAGTTCTTCCCTCAGATGTCCGTGTTGCTCGCGCGTGCGAAATGAGACCAGAGTTTCACGCCCGCTTCAGCGCGATTGCGAGATCGTATCGATACCTCGTTGGAAGCGACGATGATGCCGAGAGTCCCTTTCGAATCGACCGGGAGCTTGCATGGCACCGGCCACTCGATTTTGGGCTTTTGCGCGAGTGCGCTGCGATGATTCCAGGAGACAGAAGCTTTCGAGGCTTTGCCGTGAAAGGCACCGCTCCAGAGTCGGACGACCATCATTGCATCGTTCAGCGCGCGGAATGGGTCGAAAGAAGCGGCGGGCTGGCTTTCGCAATCACAGCCAACCGGTTCCTTCATCATATGGTGAGATTTCTTGTTGGCACGATGCTGGACGTAGCATCAGGCCGGCGGGACAAATCAGTGATCGAGCGACTTCTCGACAGCGAAGACAATCGTGAAGTTTCTCCGCCAGCTCCATCGCACGGTTTGTATCTGGAAAGCGTAGAATATCCGACTGAACTCTATCTGGTGACTGCATGAACATTTTTGTCGAAAGCGTCTCGGTCGAAGAAATCAGGCGCGCCGTCGCTGCAGGACTCGCCGACGGGGTCGTTGTTTCTGACTCTCTCTATGCGGGAAGCGAATCAGTAGAGGGTCGCGACCTTATCGAGGCCGTCGCTCAGGAGTTTGCGATACCGATCTGCGTGGAGGTGCGTGCGATCAGCGGCGAAGAGATGTATCGCGAAGCAAAGGATCTTTCGCGAATCTCCGATCATCTCGTGATTCAGCTTCCTCTCGTTGAGGATGCCGTCGAGCCGATGCATCGCCTGAGTCTTGAAGGCGTGGACATCTGCGCGAATTTTGTTTTCAATGGCGCACAGGCTGTACTCGCAGCCAAGGCAGGCGCTTCGATGGTTCGAGTTTCCCTTCAGGATCTCGATGCGCAGGGTCAGACAAGTGCCGATGCCGTGACTGAGATTCGTTCGCTTCTCCAGTCGAGCGAGTGCGAGTGCGATGTCATGGTCGCTTCGCCTTCTACGAGCACTCAGTTTACCGAATGCATTGCCGCCGGTGCGCAGATTGTCTCGATCAGGCCGGATGTTCTGCAAAATCTTCTTCTTCACCCTTTGACCGATCGCGGAGTCGACAGGTTCCTGAGCGGACTCAGCCGAAGGCACAGCACCATTCATTAGATGAAGTCTTACCTGTTGATTCCATTACTGTTTGTCGTCGCATGCGACAGCGACAGACTTCCCGCCGCGCAGGCGAGTCAGGTTTCGGCCGATCAGACTGAGGCAATCTCTACACAGCGGAAGACGGCGATCACCGCTGCGGTTGCGAGAGTTGCCCCGTCTGTAGTTACGGTTCAGACCGAGGTTGTCGAAGCGGTTCCGGCGGATTTCTACGAACAGTTTTTCGGTGGACGGTCCGGTCGCCGCACCTCCGCTGGTCTTGGCTCGGGGTTCATTGTGCGGCCTGACGGAGTGATCATCACCAACGCGCACGTCGTCAGCGGGGCAACGAGGATCTCCGTTGCCCTTCGCGATGGGACAACGTACCAGGCCAAACTTCTCGGCTCCGATGAGACAAATGATCTCGCCGTCATCAAGATCGACGCGAAAGATCTGCCTGTTGCACCGCTTGGCAGCTCGTCGAACCTCCTGATCGGCGAATGGGCGATTGCGATCGGATCGCCATTCGGGTTTCTGCTTGCCAACACCGAACCGAGTGTCACTGCTGGCGTCGTGAGTGGAACGGGCAGAAATCTCGCAGCTGAGAGCAACGGCTCCGGCATTTATGTCGACATGATACAGACTGATGCGTCGATCAATCCCGGCAATTCCGGCGGACCGCTGGTGAATGCGCTTGGCGAAGTCATCGGAGTGAACAGCTCTATCTATACGCCCAGTGGAGGTTCCATCGGACTTGGCTTTGCGATTCCGATCAATCGAGTAAAGCGAGTGACTGAAGATCTCCTCGCTCACGGCGTGATTCGTCGTCCATGGGTGGGCATCAAGCTTCAATCCCCTGCGCCGGGTGCGCTCAAAGTGCAGACTCGCGGAGTGCTCGTGAGCTCCGTCGTGCCCGGCTCGCCAGCGGCAAAAGCCGGAGTGCAGAATGGCGACTACCTTGTTCAGTCACGTGATCGCCCAATCCACAGCGTGTACGACTGGGAAGCCGAGCGACTCGAGCTTCGTGTCGGCGAAGAAGTGCCGCTTGTTTTCCGCCGCGGCACCCGGGAGATGAATGTGAATGTCACGGTCGCCGATCTTCCGGAAGTAAACGCGCCAAAGGTCACGGTCCTTCGCGAAATTCAGCTTGTGACTCTGACGCCGGCGATTCGCGCGGAGAGAAATATTCGCCGGGCGAACGGAGCGCTCGTTCAGTCGGTGAGCCAGAGGGTTGCTGATCAGCTCGGCATTCAGGCAGGCGATGTGATTCTCCAGATCAATCGTGTTCCGATTGCCGATGCAGAGGCCGCCGCTCGTGCGCTCGACTATTACGCTGGCCGCGGCGGAATCGTGATGTACATCGAGCGGCAGGGCCAGGTGTACACTACCGAATTCGTAATACAATAGATGAGTGATACATGGTCTTCTCCGCTGTCTGGTCGTTACGCGTCGCAAGCCATGCTCGAGCTTTGGTCGGCTCGTACACGTCACGGCATGTGGAGAAGGCTCTGGCTCGCACTAGCTGAATCCGAGCGCGAGCTCGGCGTAGCGATACCTTCTGAAGCGATCGACGAGATGCGTGAGCATCTCGATGACATCGACTTCGATGCCGTATCAGCGTACGAGCGGAGATTCAGGCATGACGTGATGGCTCACGTTCATGCGTTCGGCGACGTTGCTCCCGCCGCCAAGCCTTTCATTCACCTCGGCGCAACGAGCGCATTCGTCACTGACAATGCCGACCTGATCTTGATGAGGCATGGTCTGGAAATCCTCAATGGGCGCCTGCTCGCTGTCATCAGATCGCTCGCGTCGTTCGCAGCGAAGTGGAAGGACGAGCCGACGCTCGGCTACACTCACCTTCAGCCGGCACAGCTCACCACTGTAGGAAAGCGCGCAACGCTGTGGTTGCAGGACTTGATACTCGATCACCGCGACATCGAGTATCGACGGGAAACAATGTCATTTCGCGGCGTCAAGGGAACCACCGGCACTCAGGCGACGTTTCTCGAGCTGTTCAGCGGCGATCATGAAAAAGTTCGAGAGCTCGATCGCCGTGTTACGACACGAATGGGCTTCGCCGAATCCATTCCGGTAAGTGGTCAGACTTATACGCGAAAGATCGACGCTCAAATTCTTTCGGCAGTTTCAGGTGTTGCCGCCAGCGCCGCGAAATTTGCGAGCGACATTCGAATGCTTCAGTCGTTCGGTGAAATCGAGGAGCCGTTTGAGGAAGAGCAGATCGGCTCATCGGCAATGGCATACAAGCGCAATCCAATGCGCTCGGAGCGAATCAGCTCACTGTCTCGATTTGTTCTTTCGATCGAGCAGAACGCCAATCAGACGCACAGTGTTCAGTATTTCGAGCGGACACTTGATGACAGCGCCAATCGCCGGCTCGTGATCCCCGAAGCGTTCCTGGCCGCCGATGCTATTCTCATTTTGATGAACAACATCGCCAGCGGCCTTGAAGTGCACGTTCCGCGAATCCGACAGCGCGTGAATGCAGAGCTGCCGTTCATGGCGACAGAAAAGATTCTTGTCGAAGCAGTTGGCGCCGGCGGTGACAGGCAGGAGGCGCACGAGGTAATCCGTCGCCACTCGATCGCTGCAGCAAAAGCTGTGAAGGAAGGTGCAGACGCCAATGATCTTCTGGAGCGCCTGGCTAACGACTCGTCGCTCGGTTTATCGCGTGATCGTCTCGCGATCGCTGCTGATCCAGCGAGATACACGGGCCGAGCTTCACAGCAAGTGGACGAATTCCTGTCCGAAGTGATCGAGCCGGTTCTCGCGGGAGTGACTTCAACACCAGCTCGCGAAGAGATTCGCGTTTGACAGTCAGTCAGACCGATCTGCCCCTGCGTCTCCTTCGAAGGGGCAAAGTACGCGACGTATACGAAGTGAATTCTGAAACTGTTCTTCTTGTAGCGACAGATCGTGTGAGTGCGTTCGACGTCGTGATGAAGGAAGCAGTTCCTCGAAAAGGAGAAGTTCTTACTCAGATCACAGCGTGGTGGCTGAGGCAGCTCGAGCCGAAAGTTTCACATCACATGATCTCGGCGGATACCACAGAGATCATATCGCGAATTCCACTCATCGAATCACATCGCGATCAGATAGCAGGCCGAAGCATGCTTTGTCGGCGCGCGAATGTATTTCCCGTCGAGTGCGTGATCCGCGGCTACCTCTCCGGCTCGGCGTGGAAGGAGTACTCCGCGTGCGGGACTCTCGCGGGAGAATCACTCGCGCCAGGACTTCGCGAATCTGAAAGGCTGCCGATTGCTCTCTTCAGTCCAGCGACAAAAGCGGAAGAAGGTCACGATGAGAACATCACGATCGCTCGAATGGCCGAGACTGTCGGCGCGTCGGCTACGCAGGAGCTCGAGCGGCTTACGCGTGAAGTTTACGATTTCGGGCGGGCAACCGCGGCTTCGCGGGGAATAATCATCGCCGACACAAAGTTCGAATTCGGCTATCTCGGCGACTCGATCGACGAGGCTCAGTCGGAAAAGTTCGATGCCCGGCGTGTTATATTAGTGGACGAAGTGCTGACTCCGGATAGCTCACGATTCTGGCCAGCCGACCAGTTCGAGCCCGGGCGGTCCCAGCCAAGCTTCGACAAACAGCCGCTGCGCGACTACCTGGAGCGTGAACGTCGCGCGGGAAGGTGGAACGGAGAAAGTCCGCCGCCAACGCTGCCGAATGACGTCGTGACGGCCACAAGCGAGCGCTATCTGGAGATTTACCGGCGACTCACGCTCGCCCCGCTCGATACCGGAACAGCTCATTGAACTTCGCACGCGAAGGTTACCCGTTTATCGGAATCGCAACGCTTCTCGCGATCGGCGCTTTTGCGCTCGCTCTCGCGCGGCGATCGTGGTCGCTCTGGCTTCTGGCAATCGTCATCACTGTTCTTGCGCTATGGGTCGCGTACTTCTTCCGCGATCCCGAAAGATCCGGCGAGCGGGGGCCGAACCTCGTGGTCGCTCCAGCAGACGGAAAGCTCATCATGATCACCGATGTCGATGAGCCCGCGTTCATCGGCGGACGAGCAACAAGACTTTCAATCTTCATGAACGTTTTCAACGTTCACGTGAATCGATATCCGGTAGACGGAACAGTCGGCTACCTGCACTACAACAAAGGCAAATTCCTGAACGCGGCCGCTGAAAAATCGAGTCTCGAGAATGAGCAGAGCTCAGTGGGAGTTCAGGACGGATCAAACCGCATTCTCGTTCGCCAGATCGCCGGTCTCATTGCGCGTCGCATAGTCACCTACTCGAAGCTTGGCGAGACCGTGAAACAGGGCGATCGCATGGGGCTCATTCGATTCGGGTCTCGTGTTGACGTTTTCATTCCCACGAGCTCAAAGCTTCGTGTTCAGCTCGGCGCTCTGACTACTGCTGGGGCAACCGTTCTAGCGGAGCTTCCCAGAGAATGAGCGTGTTCGACGACGTTCACGAGCGCATGGACCGGGAGCCGCAGCGACGCATGCGGCGCGCGTACGTGGTCCTGCCAAGTGGACTCACGCTCGCGAATCTTTTCTGCGGAGTGTTTGCGATCGTCTCCGCATCGCGCGGGCAATTTGATTTCGCCGGTCTTCTTATCATCCTCGGCGGAGTTGCCGATGCACTCGACGGGCGGGTCGCGAGAGCGACAGGCGCCGGCTCCCGATTCGGCTCGGAGCTCGACTCACTTGTTGACGTGATCACGTTCGGTCTCGCGCCGGCGATGATCATGTACTTCGCAGTGCTGAACAAAGAAGGGTGGGAATGGCTGATTGCCTTCCTCTATGTTGCCTGTGCAGCGATTCGTCTCGCGCGATTCAACGTAGAACAAGCCGGAAGAGCAAAGCGATACTTCCATGGCCTGCCAAGCCCCGCCGCTGGAATGACGCTCGCCACTTATTACTGGTTCAGTCAGAGCACTCTCTATAACGAAACAATTCTTGCCGACCTGCCCTGGCATTTCTGGCTGCGTTTCCTGATGCTCGCACTCGCGTTCCTGATGATCAGCAATGTGTCGTATCCGGCGGTACCGACTGTTGGATACAGGAAGATCAGCCAGATACTGGGAACGCTCGTCGTCGCTGTCACCGTCATCGGGATCATCGTACTCAGAAAGCAGTTCTACTTCCCTGCTCTCGTCGCGTACGTCATCTACGGTGTCGGCAAGACGGTGTTGTTCGGTTTGATCGGTCGCCGCCCGCGCGGTGATGTGCCCGTGATATCCGATGATGACGAATATCTCGAGCCCGATACTCAAATAGTAGTTGCAGACATCACTCCCGAGCGGCAGTCCCGCCGGCGCCGGAGAAGACGCCACCATCGGAAGCCCGGAGAAGGAGATAAATGAAAACCTGGAAGGTTTCAGTTCACATCACACCCCGGCGCGGAATTCTCGATCCTCAGGGAAAAGCAGTCGAGGGCGCGCTTCATTCTCTGGGATTCGAGACAGTGCGCGACGTTCATGTCGGCCGCCACATCATCATCGAAAACGAAGCGTCGAACGCCGATGAAGCAAAAACTGCGGTGAAAGCGATGTGCGAGAGACTTCTCGCAAATCCTGTCACTGAGGATTTTGAGATCGAATCGGCGGCAGAACGATGAAATTCGGCATCGTCACTTTCCCCGGATCAAACTGCGATTACGACGCATATCGCGCAGCCGTCGACACACTTGGTGAAGAAGCGGCTTACATCTGGCACAAGGATCATGACCTGCAAGGGTCTGACGTTGTCATTCTCCCCGGCGGATTCAGCTACGGCGACTACCTCCGTGCGGGCGCGATTGCTCGATTCAGTCCAATAATGTCGGAAGTTGTTGACCACGCGAAGAAAGGCGGCATCGTGATCGGTATCTGCAATGGCTTCCAGATTGCGTGCGAGGCGGGACTGCTTCCTGGTGCTCTTCTCAGAAATGCCTCTCTGCAGTTTGTCTCTGCACCTGTACTTCTGCGCGTCGAGAACACGGACACGTTATTCACATCAGGATACGACGCGGATCAGGTCATCAAGATTCCAATCGCGCACGGCGACGGCCGCTATACCGCCGATGAATCTCAGCTCGACGAGCTCGAAAATACAGGCCGCGTTGTTTTCCGATACGTGAATGCACAAGGTGAAGCCACTCCTGAAGCGAATCCCAATGGATCAGCGAGATCGATTGCTGGAATCGTGAGCGCCGAAGGCAACGTGATGGGGCTGATGCCGCATCCCGAGCGTGCATTGGATGATCTGCTTGGTTCGAGCGACGGTCTTCCGTTCTTCGAATCAATCCTCGCGCGCGTTGCCGCCTGATGTCCAAAGTTGAGCCAAGGCCAGGCGATCCGTCGATTACTCCGGCGCTCGTTGCAGAACACGGAATCACTCCGGAAGAATACGATCGGCTCGTGGCAATGCTTGGCAGGACGCCGACCTTCACCGAGCTTGGCATTGTAAGCGCACTATGGAGCGAGCACTGCTCATACAAGCATTCGCGCAATCTCCTTAAGACCCTACCGACAAAAGCACCCTGGGTTCTTCAGGGTCCGGGTGAGAATGCGGGCGTGATTTCTATCGGCGATGGCTTAGCGGTCGCGTTCAAGATCGAGTCGCACAATCATCCTTCTGCAGTCGAGCCATATCAGGGCGCAGCAACCGGAGTTGGCGGAATTCTGCGCGACGTCTTTACGATGGGTGCGCGTCCGATTGCAATGCTCAACTCGCTGCGTTTTGGTTCACTCGACAGCGCGCGTGTTCGCTACCTGTTTTCCGGCGTCGTCAAAGGGATCGGTGACTACGGCAACTGCGTAGGGATTCCGACTGTCGCGGGTGAGATCGTTTTCGATGATGCATACGAAGGCAATCCACTAGTCAATGCAATGTGCGTCGGCCTGATGCACGAAGAGCAGCTGATTCGCGCAAAGGCTGAGGGCGTGGGCAACCCCATCATTGCTGTCGGGGCACGAACCGGGAGAGATGGAATTCACGGGGCTTCGTTCGCATCCGAAGATCTGTCCGAGGCAAGCGACGCCAAGCGCCCCCGCGTTCAGGTTGGTGATCCATTCACCGAGAAGCTCCTGCTCGAGGCATCACTCGAGCTCATCCGAAGCGGGCACATCGTTGCTATCCAGGATATGGGCGCAGCCGGACTCACATCATCATCCGCTGAAATGGCTGAGCGAGGTGACGTCGGAGTCGTCATCGATGTTACGAAGGTTCCCGTCCGCGAAACGGGAATGACTCCGTACGAGATTCTTCTCAGCGAATCGCAGGAGCGAATGCTCGTTGTCGCTCACGCAGGCAAGGAAGCTGATGTCCGAACCATTCTGCAGAAGTGGGACCTCACCGCCGAAGTCATTGGCGAAGTAATCGCCGAGCCGGTGTATCGCGTCATGGAAGGCGATCGCATTGTCGCTGAATTCCCCGGATCGCGATTGGTGACTGATTGTCCGCGCTATTCTCCCCGTGCTGAGGAAGCGGAGGAGATTGCGAATCTGCGAATGATCGACGTCTCATCGATCCCCGAAAAGCACGAAGAATCGAATCCAGCCTGGACGCTCACACAACTTCTTTCGTCGCCTACCATTGCCAGCAAGCGATGGGCATATCAGCAGTATGATTCCACAGTACGAACCAACACCGTCGTTGGTCCCGGCGGTGATGCTGCGGTTCTGAGAATTCGGGATACAACCAAAGGCATCGCGGTAAAAACTGATTGCAACGGTCGCTACACATATCTCGATCCGCTCAACGGCGGCAGGATCGCTGTCGCCGAGTCGGCGCGAAACGTCGCCTGTACGGGAGCTCGACCGAAAGCGATTACAAACTGCCTCAACTTCGGAAATCCTCGAAAGCCCGCGGTCTATTTCCAGCTGTCGCAGGCCATCAAGGGCATGGGGGAAGCTTGCACTGCGCTGTCGACGCCCGTGACTGGCGGGAATGTCTCTCTCTATAATGAAAGCCCCACCGGAGCTGTGTACCCGACTCCGGTAGTTGGAATGATCGGATTGATCGAGTCGATTACAAACGTCACGCGGAGCACGTTCGAATCGCCGGGTGATACCATTCTGCTCATTGGTGACAGCAAGGAAGAATTGGGCGGCACCGAGTACCTCGCGCTGATTCATGACACCGTTGCCGGACAGCCGCCCGCATGCGATCTCGATGCCGAGCGAAATGCAATCGATGCTCTGCTCGAAGCAATCGAGTCGGAGTCAGTAAATTCTGCGCACGACCTGAGTGATGGTGGATTTGCAGTCGCACTCGCGGAATGCTGCATGGCAAACCGCGACGTCCAGATGGGAGCTGACGTCGACGTCACCGGCGCAGCGAATGTCTCGGCGCGGGCAATGCTGTTTGGTGAATCGCAGGGGCGTTACATCCTGAGCTCATTCAGTCCCGACATTGTCGAGCGGATAATGCACAGGCATGGAGTTCCCGTTCGGCGCATTGGACAAGTGGTTCAGAAGGAAAGTGGTTTAAGAATTCGATACGGCGACGTCACGCTCGAAGCAAACGTCGAATCCCTCTCAAACGCGTGGCATAACGCAATTCCGTCGATGATGTCGACTCCAGCAGCTGCTGCCGAGCCGGAACCAGCGATGACGGTGGTATAAACGATGTGCGGAATATTTGGAATTCACGGCCATCCACACGCGGCTGAGATATCGCATCTCGGCCTCTACTCGCTGCAGCATCGCGGTCAGGAATCCGCGGGCATCGTGGCGTCAGATCCGGAAACCGGCGCGAAGGCCATCAAGCGCATGGGACTCGTCTCGGAAGGCTTGAGCTCGGCCGACGTCGACAAGATGAAAGGCGATGTCGCAATCGGGCACACGCGCTACAGCACTGCCGGCTCGTCGACAATCGAGAACGCGCAGCCGGTACTCGCGCGCTTCAAGGACGGATACATCGCGCTCGCACATAACGGCAATCTCACGAACGCGACTGAGATGCGTCATGAGCTCGAGAATCACGGCTCGATCTTCACGTCGACGATGGATTCCGAAGTGCTGGTTCATCGCATCGCGCGCTCCGACGCTGATACACCGGAAGGTCGTCTCGCCGATGCGCTTTGCGACGTTGAAGGCGCGTACTCGCTCGTAGTTACGATTGGCGACACACTTCTCGCTGCGCGTGACCCGAGAGGATGGCGTCCACTCGTGATGGGAAAACTCGGAAACTCTTATGTCTTTGCGAGTGAGAGCTGCGCGCTCGATATCGTCGGCGCCGAAACTATTCGCGAAGTCGAACAGGGTGAGATTATCGCAGTCGATCGAACCGGTATGCGCGCGTCACGCCCGCTCGCTCGCAAGGAAAGCCGTCGCTGCGTGTTCGAGTTTGTTTATTTCGCCCGGCCCGACAGTCGCGTCTTTGGGAGATCGGTAGATCGAGCGAGACGACAGCTTGGCAGGAGACTCGCTCAAGAGTGCCCTGCCCCGACTGCCGAGCTCGTGTTCTCAGTCCCCGATTCATCGAACTCGGCAGCTCTGGGCTTTGCGGAGGAATCGAATCTTCCCTATGAGCTCGCGCTGATTCGAAATCATTACGTTGGCCGCACGTTCATTCAGCCAACGCAGTCCGGACGCGACGCAAAGGTCAAAGTAAAATACAACGCTGTGCGTGAAGTGCTTGACGGAAAAAGCGTAGTGATGGTTGACGATTCGATCGTTCGCGGAACGACAACGCGAGGTCTCGTCGCAATGGTTCGGGCTGCCGGCGCGCGCGAAGTTCACATGCGGGTAAGCTCCGCTCCAGTTACAGGCCCGTGCTATTATGGAATCGACACGCCAAGTCGCGAGGAGCTGATCGCAGCGAACATGACTGTCGACGAAATCGCCGAATCTCTCGGAGTAGATTCGCTCGGATATCTCTCGCTCGACGGAATGCTTGGCTCGGTACCCGGTGGTCCCGAGGGTTTCTGTCACGCCTGCTTCTCCGGGGATTATCCGACGCCTCCACCGGCGGATCCGCAAAAGCTTCGATTCGGCTGCGGCTGCTGAGCTGATGCCACAATCAGTTTTCTTCTTCGGCGACGGCGCCGCGGAAGGCACGCGCGACATGAAATCGGTGCTCGGCGGAAAGGGCGCCAATCTCGCGGAAATGACGAATCTCGGCGTTCCTGTTCCGCCCGGATTCACGATCGCCTGTAGTGAGTGCATCTCGTATCTGGAGAGCGGCAAGTACAGCGACCGTCTGCGCGCGGAGGTGGAAGGAAATGTTGCGCGGCTCGAGGCCGTAACCGGGAAAAAGTTCGGCGATCCGAAGAATCCGCTTCTCGTTTCAGTGCGCTCCGGCGCCCCGGTGTCGATGCCGGGAATGATGGAGACAATTCTCAATCTCGGATTGAACGATCGCACTGCACTTGGTCTCGCGCAGCAGAGTAACAACGCGAGGTTTGCGTACGATTCTTATCGGCGCTTCGTTCAGATGTACTCGGACGTGGTACTCGATGTACCGATGTCCGACTTCGAGCATCTGCTCAAGGCAAGACGACTCACGACCGGCGCGCGAACCGATGCCGATCTTCGCGAGGACGTGCTGAGGAACCTCGTCGAGGAGTACAAGTCGTTGGTGCGCCATAAAACCGGTCAGGATTTTCCGACAAATCCGGTGGTTCAGCTCTGGGGCGCAATCGAAGCGGTATGGAAATCCTGGACACTGAAGAAGGCGCGCGATTACCGGAAGGTGAACAACATCAGCGAAGATCTCGGAACCGCCGTCAGCGTCGTCTCAATGGTGTTCGGAAATCTCGGCGATGATTCAGGTACTGGCGTCGCATTTACGCGCGATCCGTCGACAGGAGAAAAAAAGTTCTACGGCGAGTTTCTCGTGAACGCGCAGGGCGAGGATGTCGTTGCGGGAATTCGCACGCCGCTCCGCATCGAGGAGATGGCGGAGAAACTTCCGGGAGCCTATGAGGATCTGCTCAATACTCAAAACAAGCTTGAGCAGCATTTCGCTGAAATGCAGGACCTCGAGTTCACCGTCGAACGTGGGAAACTGTTTCTGCTTCAGACCCGTACGGGGAAACGCACCGCAGCCGCTGCGGTACGCATCGCCACCGATATGGTCAAAGAGGGCCTGATAGATCGAAATGAAGCAATCAAGCGAGTACCAGCAGCACAGCTCGACCAGCTTCTTCATCCAATCATCGATCCCTCGGTTCGATCCGAACCGCTTTGCGTCGGACTGCCTGCGAGCCCGGGCGCAGCAAGTGGTCATGCGATCTTCGATCCTGACAAGGCTGAGCGCCGGCATGCAGCCGGTGATCCGGTGATTCTGGTTCGCGATGAAACAACACCCGAAGATTTTCACGGCATCGTTGCATCGCGTGCTGTTCTCACGGCTCGCGGCGGAATGACGAGCCATGCTGCCGTAGTCGCACGAGGAATGGGAAAGTGCGCGGTGGTCGGCTGCAAGAGCATTCAGGTCGATGTCGAACACCGGCGCTTCAGCGTCGATGGAACCACAGTCAATGAAGGCGACTGGCTCACGCTCGATGGAGGAACCGGAAGAGTGTTTACCGGGAACCTGCCGACGATTCCAAGTGAAGTTGTTCGCGTGACGAACGGAACTCTCGAACCTGACCAGGCGCCGCTCTACCAGTCCTACTCGGAATTACTTGGGTGGGCTGATGAAATTCGCACACTTCGAGTGCGCGCGAACGCAGACACTCCGCGCGATGCAAAGATCGCTCGCAACTTTGGCGCTGAAGGAATTGGGCTCTGTCGCACTGAGCACATGTTCTTCGAAGGTGAGCGCATCACTGCGATGCGTGAAATGATCGTCGCACGTGACGAAGGCGGGAGACGCGGCGCGCTCGACAAGCTGCTCCCAATGCAGCGCTCGGACTTTGACGGAATCTTCGAGGCAATGGACGGACTTCCGGTCACCATCCGTCTGCTCGATCCCCCGCTCCATGAGTTTCTTCCGCACGGTGGCGAGGAGAGCAAGCTTCTGGCGCGGCGGCTCGGCATGGAGAGGTCCGAGCTCGCGCACATCGTGGAGTCGCTGCGCGAGACCAACCCGATGCTCGGGCATCGCGGCTGCAGGCTCGGCATCACCTATCCCGAGATCACCGAAATGCAGGGCCGCGCGATTTTCGAGGCTGCCGTTCAGGCTCAGGCGCGCGGGATCGACGTTCGCCCCGAGATCATGATCCCTCTGGTCTCCACGGTAAGGGAGTTTGAGAACCAGAGGGCCATCCTTGACGAGGCCGCGGAACAAATCTTCTCCAAGGCGGGTTCAAAGGTGGATTATCTCGTCGGAACAATGATCGAGCTGCCACGAGCCGCACTTACGGCTGATGAAATTGCGTCGAGCGCCGAGTTCTTCTCTTTCGGGACGAACGACCTCACGCAGACAACATTTGGTTTGAGCCGCGACGACGCGGGACGGTTTCTTCCGTCCTATGTCGAGCGCGGCATTTTTTCTGACGACCCCTTCCAGGTGCTCGACGCGACGGGAGTTGGACGCCTGATCCGGATCGCGGTCGAAGACGGAAGGCGAGTCAGACCAAAGTTGAAAGTCGGCATTTGCGGTGAACATGGTGGTGAGCCACGATCTGTGGCTCTTTGTCATGGGATGGGTTTCGATTATGTGTCGTGCTCACCATTTCGCGTTCCCATTGCGCGACTAGCCGCTGCTCATGCCGCCCTCATCACCGCTTAGTACCGCACGAATCCTCGACCTCGAACCGGCGCTGCCGATTGTTGCGGCAACGCCTGCGTTCGCGCGACCGCTCCGCATTGCACTCGTTACGGAGTACTACTATCCGCACCTGGGCGGAATAGTAGAGCACGTGCATTTCTTTGCGCGTGAAGCGCGAAAGCTCGGGCATCACGTCGACATCATTACCTCGAACATCGAGGGCGGACGCGATGAGCCCAACCTGATTCGCGTTGGAAGAAGCCAGCCGATATACGCGAACGGGTCGCAGGCGCGAATGACTCTCGGCCTTGGACTCAAGAGGAAGCTGAAGAAGATTTTCGCGCGCGGGAAATACGACATTGTGCACGTCCACTCGCCACTGAGTCCGATCCTTCCTCTCGTTGCAATCGAGGCGGCAGACTGCCCCGTTGTCGGCACTTTCCACACTTACTTCGACAAGTCGTACCTGTACGGCATGACGAGGAAGATTCTCCAGAACAAACTCGACAAGCTTTCAGCCGCGATAGCTGTTTCGCATTCCACTACAATCGCTTTGAACAGATACTTCGAGGCGAACTGGACCATTCTTCCTAACGGAATCGATCTCGATCTGTTCAATCCTCATGCGCCTCCGCCTCCCGGAATTCCGCGTGACGTTCCGGTAATTCTTTTTCTTGGGCGATTCGATCCGCGCAACGGACTCACGACACTGTTCGATGCGTACCGTAAAATCCGCGGAAAGAATCGGGAAGCTCGCATCGTTGTCGTAGGTGATGGTCCTTTGAGAAACCACTACTTCCGCGCCGCGGCTGGCGATCCGGGAATTACGTTCGTCGGCGCAGTACTGGGGTCGCGACCGAGCTACTATGCACATGCCGCGATGTATGCCTGCCCTACGACCAAGGCGTCCTTCGGCATCACTCTGCTCGAGTCGATGGCATGCGAGACACCAGTCGTCTGTTCTGACATTCTCGGATTCCGTGACGTCGTCAAACACGAACGTGAAGCGTTGATGTTCCATTGCGGTGACGTCGACGCTCTCGCCGACGATCTCGTTCGCCTTCTCGACGATGAAACTCTTCGCGCGCGACTCGGAAAAGTCGGCCGGCAGAATGCATTGGCCTATGGCTGGCCAAACGTGACTGCTGCGGTTCTCGATGTTTACACCGCTGTGCTTGGTCGCAGCAGGAAGCTCGTGTGATCATCCCGGCTGCGATCGGTCTCGCAGCTCTTGGGAGCGCCGCACATGGCGCGTTTTATCGCAACAGCCGGGTGTTCGGCTCAGTGCTCGGCCAGCTTCCACCAGATGGTCAGACAGTCTCTCTGACTTTTGACGACGGCCCTAATCCCGATGCGACACCGCGCATTCTCGACGCCCTCGGCGAGAGCAACGTAAAAGCGACGTTCTTTGTTCTTGGAGCTCATGCCGAGCGTTGGCCCGAGCTTGTGCGACGAGTCGTGTCGGAGGGACACCAGGTCGGCAATCACGGATATTTCCACAAGAAGCTTCATCTGAAGTCTCCTTTTTACGTCAAGCGCGACATCACTCTCGGAAAGCGGGCGATCGAGCGTGCCGGAGGATCGACGCCGCGATTCTTTCGCGCACCCCACGGTTTCCGGAGCCCGTGGGTAACCGCGATTGCGCGCTCTCTCGGTGAGCGTACTATTGGCTGGTCGCTCGGCGTCTGGGACAGTGATCGTCCGGGCGTTAAAGCGATTGTCGATCGAACTATTGAAGGAACAAAGCCGGGTTCGATAATCCTGCTTCATGATGGCGACGGCTATAACGCCAATGGTGATCGAATGCAGACTGCTCGCGCGGTTCCGGATATTATCTCGCGACTTCGCGACAGTGGATTCGATTTCGTAACGCTCCCGGCACAGTGAAAGCAAAAGTGGGACGATACCTGCGCTGGCTTCTCACCGGCGCAATTATTGTCTTCCTCGTCATTTTCGCTCGCACGATTGATTGGTCGGCGGCGTGGTCATCGATCAGGCATGCCTCGTTCTCCCTGCTCCTGCTTGCCGTCGCTTTCAATTTCCTTTCGCTGATCATCAAGGGCGTCAGGTGGTGGATGTTTTTGCGCGCCGCAGGATCTCCCTCACTCGCTCTCTCACTGCGCGCCACAGTTGCCGGGGCCGGGTTGAACAACGTGCTCGTTGCAAATGGAGGCGATGCCGCGCGTGTTGTGTTTGTTTCCCGGGCGACGGCAATCCCGAGCTCTACCATTCTCGCGACGCTCGCTCTCGAGCGGCTGTTCGATCCAGTGGGGTTTGTCATTCTAATTGTGTACGGGGTTCTCGCGTACACCTTGCCTCCTGCTCTGGAACGCTGGAAAATCCCCGCAGAAGTTGCACTGGGAATCATCACTGTTCTGATCGTGTGGTTTCTCTATTCCGCGCGTCACGCAAAGCGAGGGGATGCCGCCTCGACAAAGGCAGAGCATCCGAATCTCTGGGGGCGATTCAAGGCGTATATGATCGGGTTTGCGGTGAGCACGCGATCCCTTTCGACCGCACCAAGATTTTTCGCGGCGCTTATTCTTTCTCTCGCTTCGTGGGCGTGCCAGGTATTCACGTTCAAATTCGCTGGCGATGCAGCGCACGTCCCGATGTCGATGGGCGTAAGCATCGCCACTCTGATAGCGATCAATCTCGGTTTAGTGATTCGCGCTACACCTGGGAATGTAGGCTTCTTTCAGTTCGTGTTCGCGCTGACAGCGGAGCCGTTTGGAATCGGACGAAGCGATGCAATCGCTGTGTCGCTGCTTATTCAGACTTTACAGATTATTCCCGTAACGCTGCTGGGCGTGGCACTGGCGCCCGAATTCATCCTCAAGAGATCGCGTGCCCTTCAAGAGGCGGAACATCTCGCGCACGAAAGCGAGCCGGGAATGCTAGGAAGCGTCCCGCAGGAAGGCGAGGAACTCTCGCGGATTTCGAGTGAGTCCTGAGAAGGTGCGAACAGTTTTTCCATTGCTGTCGACAATCGCATAAAGCGGCAGCGCTACAGTTCCGAAATTTTCTTCCTGGAACTGCTGCTGTTTCTCGTACATCTCCCCTTCACCGTCGGTATAGAGCCGGCTCAACACGTATTTCGAGAGCGACGCGGAAACGTCGGGTCGATCGAACATATTCGCTTCCATCCACCGGCAGTTGGTGCAGGTGTAGCCCGTGAAGTCGATGAATACGAGCTGATTGTTTTGCGACGCGGTTGCGAGTGCTTTCTGCTGATCGTTCATGATCCACGCAAGATTTGCAGCCGGGCCATCATACGGTGTTGGAGGCAGGAATGCTTCCACTTCGCCGAGGGGATTCCCTCTCAGCCCACCGCTTAGCCAAAGCGCGACTCCTGCTGCGGCAAGTGGTGCAAGCCAGCGATACGGAGACGCTGTTTTTTCGCGAATGATTCTCCGCGCAAGATATCCAGCAGCAATAAGGGCAATGGCAATCCATGATATCAGGACGACATTCCGCGAAAGAATATTCGTGCCCCACACCATGTCTGCGTTCGAGAAGAACTTGAGGGCGGCAGCGATCTCGAACAGGCCGACGAGAACCTTCACATCCTTGAGCCACGCACCTGCGCGCGGGAGCGAAGTGGTCCACCGCGGCACAAGTGCGAGGATGAAGAAAGGCGCGGCAAAAACAGTCGAGAAGACAGCCATTCCCCCGAGAGGGACTTTCCACTCACCTCTCGATGCTGAAACGAGCAGCGGTCCAACGAAAGGCGCTGTGCAGGTGAATGAGGCGAGTGTGAACGCAAATCCCATGAGCACCGAGCCGAGTGCCTTTCCTGATTTATCGCGTACAGATGCATCGACGCGATTCAGGAATCGGTTCGAGAATGGAAGCGGCAGGTCGTACATGCCAAGGAGGCTCAGCGCGAATCCGATGAAAAGAATTCCGATGACTATGTTGACCCATGGATCAGATGCGAACTGGGCGAGTCCGGCTGCGCCGACCAGAACAGCGAGTCCAAGTCCAAGCGCTGTGAACGTGACGATGATTCCACCGGCAAAGAGAATGGCGTGACGCAATGCGTGCGATTCTCCGCTCTCACTTCGCTGATTGAAGTACGCGATTGTGATCGGGATCATCGGGAACACACACGGCGTGAGGAGCGACAGAGCTCCGGTTACCGCAGCGAGCCAGAGGAATGACGCGGTCATGACTTTTCGGGAGTCACGTTCAACGTAGTTGTCCGCGCAGGAAGACAGAGCTTGTCACTGCATGCCTGCGAGCGGATCTTCACTTCGATCGGCGGCGGATTCAGCGAGGCTGATGATGCCAGCTTGAGCGGAATCGTGAAGACCTGCTCACCCGAGTATGTCTCGGTAATTATTCCGAAGTTCGGATCCTGCGCTTTGTCCGCTGGGGGGCCAGTAATTTCGCCGGCAATCTCGTAAGGTGGTGAGACTTTTACAGTCATCGCCGTCGGTCCACCAGTACCTTGAGTCAGCGAATACACGTGCCAGCCACCGGTTACTGTGACCTGAACCTGGAGGTCGACCAGCGCGGTATTCTCAGGTCCGGGCTTTGGCGCGCCTGCGATGGCCGTCCACGCCACGACTTGATCGTCGGATTTGGGTGGAGGCTCGGTCTTTGGAGCCGAACAGCCGGCTACTGTCGCAAGACCTGCAATGAGGATCACGGTTCGCATTAGCTCAGAATATAGAGCGCGTGACCTCGTAAGGGGTACCTATTTTGAACCCGCGATAATCTTCGTGGGTTTCCCTACGGACGGGGACGCCAGGCCACGTCGCCGACAACGCCCTCGATAATAATTGGTGTGTACCGCGTACCGTCGATTCCGACTATGCGAATCCCGTCTTCGCACTTGCCTTCATGGCACACGCTTGCGGTGAAAGCGATCTTGCGACCCTCAGGCGACCAGTCCAGGCTGCCGGTGACTGTTGCATCTATCGGCAGTCTGGTGAGGTTCGAGCCATCCGCGTTCATCGTGTAAATTCCCTGTCCCGGTCCCCAGCGGTGAAACGCTATCGTGGAACCATCGGGCGACCACGCCGGAGAGTTATCCTCGGCCCCTTCGCCACCGGAATTCGACGTGAGCCGCGTGAGTCCGGATCCGTCGATGTTCACGCGCCAGATACCCCAGATGCCATCGCGCATACTGGCAAATACAAGAGTTTTTCCGTCGGGGGACCAATCCGCCTGAAGATCTCCCGGTGTGCCGGCAGTAACATGAACAAGGTCTCGGCCATCCACTCCGACGGTGAACAGCTCGTGTTTGCCGGAGGCATTGCTCGAAAAGACTATCCTTCTCCCATCGGGCGACCACCGCGGACCAAATGACGAACCGAGTCCGGTCGCGAGCGCAGCTACGTTTCCGCTCGCGTCCATTATCTGAATCGCAAACGCCGCTCCTTCGGCACTCTCGTAAGCCATTCGAGTTCCATCGGGCGACCAATCCGGGTCACTCAGCCATGTGCCACCTGTCGTGAGCGGTTTGGCGTTCTTACCGTTCGAGCTGACGGTCCAGAACAGGCGCGGCGGAGAATCGTAGTCCCAGCCACCGCCCATCTCGTAAGTCAGCTGGAGCGGCTCGGCGCACTGGATGTCGATGTCGATCTTTGTTACGCCTGCATTTGTCACCGCTGATCGATGCGGCGCTGGTGACGCTATGTCGCAGTTTGCATTCACTCCTGAGAGAGTGATGATGTAATTGCCGGCAGTGAGTGCAGAGATGACTGCTGTGGTGTTGGATGACACAGATCTCGCGCTCGAACCCGTCCCGTTCTCGGCGGAAATAACAAGCTCATAACCGTCGGTATCCGCTTCGACGCCGGAAGTCGCAATTTTCACTTCGAGACTCCCAAGCTGATCCACAGGCGCTGGTGGATCGATTGCCGTGGACGTTGTAAAGCTCACGACTGACGCCTCCGATAGAACATCTCCGGTGAGATCGCGTATTCCAGCGTCGACAACCAGCGAATACGTAGTTTGTCCCTCAAACGGAGCGTCGGAAACGAATTGAGCCGTCAATCCATTCGGCGAGAGCTCGACGTGGCCATTCACTGCATGGCCGTCGTGCAGGAGGTGGATAGATGACAGCGTCAGAACTGAAGGTTCGACAGGCTCGCTGAAGACAACCGTGACCTGAACATTCAGGGCCACATCAGTCCGCCCTCTCGAGGGACTTGTCCGGACGACTGTCGGTGGACGGCGCGGCGGCACCTTGATCATTACGGGAGTGATCGGCCCTTCTCCATTCAGTGTCACAGACAATTCATCCCCAGACTCTGCACGAATGGCTACCGGATCAAAACCAGCCGCGACGATTGCTACTGTTAGCGGCGCAACATCAGCTCGCATGTTATTCCGCACAACCGCGGAGGTCGCGTGCGGAAAAGCTCCAGGCGCAGCGGATACGTAAGCGAAGGCACTGGCTGATGTCGCACGAGAACCATCGCCGGATGTCGCGTTGAAGTTCGCGATGGGTGGCGATGCGTTCGACACTATGATGGTAGTGCTTGCGCTTTTTGTCTCATCGGGTGCTGAGGCCGTGGAATCGTCATCGCGCGCGCCTGCCGGACTGTCGGAGCACGCCATAGCTCCGTTGAGAAGTGCCAAGCCCAGCGTGGCAGCGATGACTCGCTTCATTTTTGGCCTCTTAGCGGTTACGAAAGAAAGAACCAATTCGGCCGTTCAGCAACGGCAGTAGTACGGACGTAAGGACGGATATTGCTCAGAGGCAGAGTGATCGCATTCAGTCGTTGGCGGTAACGTGTGGCAATACCGAAAAGGGCATCCATTTCTGGATGCCCTTTTGGAGTTGCCACTTTAGTTAGTGGAGGCGCGGGGATTCGAACCCCGGTCCGAGACTAGATTCACCACAGCGTCTACGTGCGTATCTCACCGATTGAGGTCTCCATACGCTGGCCAGTGAGCGGCCCACGGATGGACAAGCCTTCTAAATTTTCGCCGGCCGCCCGAAGGCGTGACAGCCGACTATCCCGAATTTTCGATACCCTTAAAGCCGCCTCGAGCGAGCTTCCCTAAGGGCAGGTGCAGCAACTGCTAAAAGCAGTTACGCAGCCAGTGCGAGGTTATTGTTCGCAGTTAAATCAATTTCCCAGAGGATTTACCAGGATCCGAGAAACCTGGGCACGCGGCCACAGCTTCACCAACCCCGTCGAAGCCAGTCGCCCCCGTAAGACTCTAATTATACGATTTTTCAGCCCCAAAGTCAACGAAAATCGGTTGACAACCTGCTTTATATCGGCCGCCTAAATCATTGTCAGGCAGCCGCTTGAGCCAACTCCTCTTCATGGCTCCGAAGATACTCCTCGAATATACCCCCGACTTCTCCGAACGATTCAACAGCGTACAGTTTCTTACGCATTTCCGCCGAATCCGGAAGACCTTTCACATACCAGCCGAGGTGCTTTCTGAATTCGATCGCAGCTCCCTTTGGATCAGCTTCATACTCCTCAACCATCCGGGCGTGATCGAGAG
>JBKPNY010000007.1:0-2866 GCA_046732835.1 Gemmatimonadota bacterium
CCCATCTCCGGCATGATGATGTCCATCGTCACCAGATCAGGCTTCAGTGCCTTGTATTTCTCGACTGCAGATGCTCCCGAGTCGGCTTCACCGACAACCTCGAGACCTGCCTGCGTGAGAATGTCTCCGATCATCGTGCGCATGAACACTGCGTCATCGCACACCAGTACTGTGTTGTTCACCCCTGCCTCCTCAAGCGAGAGCTGTTTCCACCATCGCGCGCAAATCCAGGCGCGCGCCACCTTCAACCTCATCTTTCGGCAGCGACTGAATGTCGAAGACCGAATCCACAATTACGCCCGCAAACCGGCCGTCCCGCTCGACGAGCAGAATGCTCGCATCGGGACCGTCGGCAGAAACGCCGTAAAGACACATCGAGGCATCCATCACTGTGACAAGGCTGCCGCGAAGATTTATCAGACCGCGCACGTACTGCGGCGCACCTGGAAGACGAGTGGTAGCCGTAATGGGAACGATTTCGCGGACTTCATCCACATCGGCGCACCGTGTTCTTCCGGCAACGGCAAACACCAGCACCCGCCGCATCTCCTGCGGCTGGGGCTCGGGTGCTACCTCCGGTTCGTCCTGGGGGATCTCAGCCAGGATCGGCATAGAAGCCGAGCGCGGCGAGGGGATCCTCTGCCTGCGCAACGGCTTCGCCTTCTCCAATCACTCGGAGAGAGGCCTTCAGATCGTCGGGCAAGGGTGAGCGGATGTCCATCGGCGTGCCAGTTATTGGATGATTCAATTGGAGCCACGCCGCGTGCAGAAAATGCCTTTTGGGTGCGAGTCCAGCGATTCGCCTTCCACCCCCGCCGCCGTACACATCGTCACCCATCACTGGATGTCCGACTGACGCGAGATGAACTCGAATCTGATGGGTCCGCCCCGTGTGCAGATGCGCACGCAACAGGTCTCCCGGTCCAAAGCGGGCAAGACGAACGAAGTCCGTCTTTGCCTGCCTGCCGTTATTGACGATTGCCATGCGCTTTCGGTCTCGCGGATCTCGCGCGAGAGGTTTTTCGATAGTGAGAAGGTCATCATCAAGATGCCCCCAGATCATCACTGCGTAACGTCTTCTTACACGTCTCGAAGCGATCGCCGAGCTCAGAATGCGATGAGATCTCTCGGTCTTTGCGACGATCAGCAGTCCTGAAGTTTCCTTGTCGAGTCTGTGAACGATTCCGGCTCGATCGGGAGAGCTTCCTGTAGACAGCTCACCTCCGCGACCCATCAGAGCGTTCACGAGCGTGCCCGACCAGTTACCCGGCGCGGGATGCACGACCATTCCCGCAGGCTTGTCGACAATGAGCAGATGCTCATCTTCGAATACGATCGAGATCGGAATCGATTCGGCAACGATTGGCCGTTCGACAGGAGCAGGTACATCAAAAACAATTCGATCCCCTGAAACCGGTTTGTAGCTCGCTTTCTCCCGCTTACCGTTCACTATGACGTTGCCATTTGCGATCAGCGTCGCTGCCTGAGTTCGCGAAATGTCAGCGCGAGATGCAACAAGCAAATCGAGGCGAACGTTGCCGTCCGCCTCGATGAAAAAATCGTAGCTGCCGCCAGTGCTCAGATGTCCGCTCCGCCGCCTGCGGCCGCTCTCATGGAGATGGACGGAGGCGCATCGCCGGCATTTGGAATCTCTGCGCTCTGCAACTCTGTCTGCTCTGCCTCTCTTGTTTCATTGTCTTCGCCCCACAACACCCACGCAAGCAGAAATGCCCCGATACTCACGGCCATGTCAGCGACGTTGAATGTCGGCCATCTTGCATCGCCAATTCCTACATCGATGAAATCGACAACGCCCTGCGCGGAGCGAATTCGGTCGATAAGATTCCCAACAGCGCCTGCGCACACGAGCGAGATCGCCAGTGTGCGGAGAAGATCTCCATCTCGAGTTGCGCGATAGAGTCTGCCGAGAATGAACAGCGCGCCGACAGTCAATACCATAAAGATCCATCGCGAATACGCTCCAAGGTGCAGCCCGAAAGCTGCGCCCGGATTGTAGACGAGAGTGAACCTTATGGTATCGCCGAAGAGCTCGTGCGGAATCCGCTGCGGAACCAGCGAGTAGACCGCGATCGCCTTGGTGATTACGTCAGCGAGGACGACAATCCCAAGGACCGACCAGAAAAGCGGTGTATTAGCTCTGCCTCTTTGCATCTTCCTCACGCTGCTTGCAGTCAATGCAGTAACGCGCGTGGGGAAGCGCGTCGAGACGCTCATAGGCAATGTCCTGGCCACAGTTGTGACACTTGCCGAAAGTCTCGGGTGAACGGTAAAGACGGCGAAGCGCTTCGTCGAGATGCCAGAGGAAACGTCCTTCCTGACTCGCGAACAGGAACGCTTTCTCACGCTCCATTGCGTCGGTACCCTGGTCTGCCATGTGGAACGAGTACGCGCTCAGGTTTCCGTCGGCACCCTGCGGTGTCGAGCCGAACGCCACATCGTAGTTGCCAAGCTCCTTGAGAACACGCTTCCTCTCCTCGAGCAGCCGCTTCTCGAAATGCTCGAGATTTTTCTTGGTCATCGGCTTCTGCTTCTTGGCGGCGGTTGTCGTTGCCATCTACACTACCCTCTCTAATGCGATGCTTGCCGATTGACCGTCGATGTCAACCGATTGCGCCGCGTTTGAATTCAGTTCGTTGCCAACGGTGATTCCTACTGCGAGAACCTCTTCGGCAATCCACGCCTTGTGGGCGCGAGCCGCCGCTTGAATCTCATCGGTTCCGCCCATCGTGAGCACAATCCTGTCACTCACCGCGAAACCCGATTCCTTCCGCATCCTCTGAATCCGGCTCACGATCTCGCGGGCCAGTCCCTCAAGACGAAGCTCCGGAGTAATCGTCGCATCGAT
>JBKPNY010000008.1:0-16139 GCA_046732835.1 Gemmatimonadota bacterium
TTGCGAGGAGAATTGTCGCGCCACGCGTCGAAAGTCTTTAGAGCGGGTAGGTGATAAACTGTTGTTGAGCTCGACGGTGTCGAACTGCCGCGCATACCACGCGAACATATCTTTTGCGGGTAGATCGGAAGGATAGAACGAACCGAGCCAGTGTTTGTAATGCCAACCCGAAGTGCCGACGTAAACCTTGCCCCGCATGATGGAGCAACTTTAAATCATCGGAGGGAAAAGCAAGAAGCGCTTGACTAGTCGCTAGTGCCCTTGTGAGTTGTCTCAATGCAGTGGTTCAGCCAATTCAGAACCGGGAGCGGTAGCGACCGGGTCACTCTGCAAACTCACATTGGTAAGCTTAACCACGCACCCCGTCGCTACCGCTCCGGGTTCTGATTTTGTGATCGCTCGGCTGATCCCTCCGTACTTCACCTGCACTTACCGCGGCTTCTTTCTCCGCGGCCAGCAACTTCTTCTTTCGTTCCAGTCCCCAACGATAACCGCCCAGGCTCTTGTCCTCTCTAATCACCCGGTGACACGGAATCACAAGCGCTACTGGATTCGTTGCACACGCGCGCGCCACCGCGCGGACGGCCTTCTCCTGCCCTATGGCCTTTGCTACTTCGGTGTAAGAGTATGTTTCGCCGAACGGAATCGCGCGTAGCTGTTCCCAAACCTGTCGCTGAAACGCAGTCGAGCGAATGTCCAGCGGCAGATCGAGACGCGGACGTTTGTTTTCCAAATGCTCAACCAGCGCACTCAACGCTCCGGTTAACGACGCCCCATCAGCATGAATTTCCGCGGCCGGAAATTCGCGCGACAAGTCTTCCTTGAGCTCACCTTCAGAATCGCCGAGCATGACAGAACAAACGCCCTTGCTGGTCGCCGCCACCAGCAAATAACCAAAAGAAGTTTTCGCCACAGCGTAGTTCATGACGACGCCACGCCCGCCTTTGCCATACGTCGCCGGCGTCATACCAAGTTGTGACGCAGCGCTTTCATACAGACGACTACTGGAACCGAAGCCGGCGTCGTACATGGCGTTGGTAATCCGCTCGCCGCCACGCACGTCGCGTTTGAATTTGTTTACACGCTGAGCGGCGGCGTAGTCCTTTGGTGTGATGCCCATGACGCTCTTGAACGTGCGTTGCAGATGAAACGAACTCACCCCAACTCGCTTGCTCAACTCCGACAGCGTTATCGCTTCACCTTCGTTTTGTTCGATGATGCGGCACACCGCCTGCGCCATTTCCAGCTGCGGGTCACGGCTTTTGACCGCGTTTGGTTTACATCGCAGACACGCGCGGAAACCCGACTGTTCAGCCAGCGCCGGTAGTTCGAAAAACGAAACGCGATCGCGGCGCGGACGTCGCGAGGCACATGACGGTCGACAATAAATTCCTGTTGAACTCACGGCGTAGACAAACTGGCCATCGAAGGCAGAATTCTTTTGCAGCACTGCCTGCCACTTTGCCTCGTGCTCGTCCAGCAAGTTCATTTGTTCGCTCATTATTGCGCTCATTTTATCACCTTCCGTTCGTCGTTACGGCGTTGGACACGGTGATAATAGTGGCGCCGCTGGAACCAATCTATCCGAATCTTGCGGCCAAAGTAGTAAGCGGTGAGCAGTAAGCCGTAAGCAGTCGTGCGTGGGTTTGGATACGCGCGCTCATAATGCTTAAATGGTGCTTACCCGTCTGCAGCCGCTAACTGCCAACCCCGCCGCTGATCTAAAGGATCTCATGGAAACACCTCATATGCGTTTGCTTGCATGGCGTAAGAGAATGGATCTCGTTGTGGTTGTTTACGAACTTACAAAGACTTTTCCAATAGACGAGCTTTATGCACTGACGTCTCAAATTCGCAGCGCGTCAGTGTCGGTTCTCTCAAGCATCAGCGAGGGTGCAGCAGGGGGATCAGCAATACAAGTTCGAAACTACTTATCAATCGCGATCGGTTCGTTAAACGAAATAAGCACACAACTTGAAATCGCATATCGTGTCGGCTACCTTGATAGAACCAAATTGAAACGTTGAAAGCCGAGTAGATGAGTGCTTAGCACTGACGTACGGTCTTCGAAAGAGCCTGGGTTCAAAAATAGAAGGCTAGTTCTAAACGCGCGCTGCATTTTTGACTGCTCACTGCTTACTGCTTACTGCTTACTGACACGATGACCGACTTTCTAGCATCCCTAAACAACGAACAACGCGAAGCTGTAAAGACGACCGAGGGGCCGCTGCTGGTCCTCGCCGGCGCCGGCTCAGGCAAGACGCGCGTGATCGCGCATCGCATTGCTTACCTGATCGCTGAACAGAACGTGGCGCCGTGGAATATTCTCGCTGTAACTTTCACTAACAAAGCTGCGCAGGAAATGCGGCAGCGCGTACAGCGACTCCTGCACGACGAAGATGTTCCCAGCATGCCGCTGGTTTCGACGTTTCATAGTCTGTGCGTGCGCATACTTCGCCAGGACATTGAAAAACTGAACGACAAATACACCCGCACCTTCACAATCTACGACCAGGACGACTCGCTGCGCCTGATCAAGAATTGTATGAAGGACCTTGGCTTCGACGAAAAGCACCTGGGCCTGCGCGCCACCCAGTCGACCATCAGTTCGGCTAAGAATCGCGGCGAAGATGTCGACGCGTTTTCCGCGCGCGCGGATTACGTTGACGAACGTCGCGCCGCCCAGGCCCGCGTTTATGCGACCTACGAAGAAAGACTGCACGCTAACAACGCTCTCGACTTTGACGATTTGATGATTAAGACCGTGCGCCTCTTGCGCGACGTTCCCGAGGTTCGCGAGAAGTACAACAACAAGTTTCGCTACATCCTCGTCGACGAATACCAGGACACGAATTCGCTGCAGTTCAACCTGATTAGCTTGTTAACGGAGAAACAGCAAAACATCGCGGTCGTCGGGGACGAGGATCAGTCGATCTACAAATGGCGCGGCGCCGACATTTCAAACATTCTGAATTTCGAGCACCACTTCGCTAACACGAAGACCATCCGGCTCGAGCAGAATTATCGTTCGACGCAGACGATTCTCGATGTTGCCGGCGCGGTGGTGAAACACAACGTAGAACGCAAAGGGAAGAACCTTTGGACTTCGAATCCGCGCGGCGATCGGGTTCGCTACTACCAGGCTTTCGACGCTGAATCCGAAGCGAGATTTGTTGCCTCAAAAATCCTCGAACACCGTCAGGACGAATATGACTTACGTGCCGCCGTCCTGTATCGCACGAACTCTCAATCGCGTGTATTTGAAGAAGCAATGCGCCGCGCGGGTCTCGGTTACAACATCGTCGGCGGCTTCTCGTTTTATGAGCGGATGGAAGTGCGCGACATCATTTCGTATTTAAAGCTGGCCCTGAACCCGACCGATTCGATTGCCTTGCAGCGCGTCATCAACAGTCCGCCGCGTGGCATCGGCAAACAAACTATCGATGAGCTGACGCGCCGCGCGGAAGACTTTGGCGTCAGCATGTGGGAGACGATCGGCCTGGTAATTCAGAAGCCTGACGGCTTGAGTCTGCGCGCCGTATCTGCGTTAAAAAGTTTTCGTCGCATCATTAACCGGCTGGGCGAAATGGCTGGAATGTCACCAGCCCAAAGTCCAACGTCGAACGTCCAAAGCCTGCCCGCGACCAATCAGAACGAGCAAATCACTTTGCAGGATAGCGATGCGGGCAACACCACAACCGCAAGCGAGCGCTTACAATCCGAAGTCCGAAATCCGAAATCCGAAATCGCCGTCGTTCCTTCGGACATCGTCAAAGCCGCCATCTTCGACACTGGTTACGAACACGCGCTTAAGTCCGAAAAGACTGACGAAGCTGAAGCGCGTCTGGAGAACCTGCAGGAGCTCGTCAACGCGGCAGTCGATTACGACGAACAGGGACTGGAAGGCTTGCGCGACTTCATCGACCACTCTGCACTTGTTTCTGACACCGATGACTACAAAGCTGATGCTCCGGTGACATTGATGACTGCGCACTCCGCAAAGGGCCTCGAGTTCCCTCTCGTGTTCATCGTCGGGCTTGAAGACGGACTGTTTCCACACTCACGCTCCGCCACCGACCCCGCCGAGCTCGAAGAGGAACGGCGACTGTGTTATGTGGCGATGACTCGTGCCGAGCGCTTTCTCTACGTGACTCACGCGATGAAGCGGCGCGTGTACGGCGAGGAGTTAGCGTCTGAACCATCGCAGTTTTTGAATGAAATGCCTTTGGAGCTAATTGAAGACCTCTCGCGCGGGAACTCATGGCTGTCATACGCGCGCGGATCGTCTGAAATCGATTACGAGCACGGCGAATACCGGCGTGCAGCCGCTGCCGGCGGGTCTCGCGACGACGGCGGTCGTCGCAAGGAAAAGAACAAATACGAAGGCAAGACTTACAACAGCGTCGACTCGATCGCCGAGTTCTTCAAACAGCGCGCGACGCAGTTGGGAAACACCAGCGGTAGTTTTCAATCAACACGCGAAAAAGCTGAACAACAGAAACGACTGCAAAGTTCAAAGCCCAAAGTTCAATCCTCTCCGAACGCCCAACTCGAAACTCAAAACTCGAAACCCGAAACTGAATTTCTTCCGGGTTCCTACGTCAAACACGCCAAATATGGTCGCGGGTTAGTATTGCGGCGTGAGGGTGTTGGCGATTCTCTAAAGTTAACAGTGACCTTCCCTGGCTACGGCCAAAAGAAACTGATCGAAAAATACGCGGGGCTCGAGCGCGCCTGATCCGACCCTGGCCCAGCAGCTAATCATAGTCTCGTTGTGTTATCAGCGCCGGTCTCTATAATCTGCCCGCATGAAAATCCTCCTGGCTTTAACTCTTCTCTTAACTCTTCAACAAGCCGCTGTCGATGTCCCAATAAAGATTGCGATCATCGTGCCGGTTGACGGTCCGGTTGCTGAAACTGGCGAAGCCGAGCGTGCCGCGCTGCAGGCCTATATTGACGAGGTCAACAAGAGCGGAGGCATTAACGGGCGAAAACTGGAATTGCGAATCGCTCCATTAGATAAGGAACCAGCGACCACAGCTGCGAACCTCAAGCGGCTTGCTACTGAAGAGAAAGTTGTGGCTTTTGTCGGCGGCATCATCGCCGGACATGAACAGGAGATCGGAAGTGTGGTGCAAAGTGAAGCGGTGCCTTTGATCGGGGCCGCGTCGCTGGATCCTCCCGAAGCTCCGAATCGTTATGTGTTCCACCTGTACTCCGGAGTTAAGGATCAGGCGCGTGCATTGGTTAACTTTGCCGCCGGCAAGCCTGAGCTTAAGAAGGCTCCAGCGGTGATCGTTTATGTCGACAACGCCCTCAACCGCGCCAGTGTAGACGCCGTGGAGCAGCAGGCAAAACTTTTGGGTTGGCCGGGCGTCACCCGAATTGTGCAGATGGATAAAGCGTTTCAGGCGGCAGGCCTGGTCAACGATTTAAAGCAGCGCGGCGTGCAGTCAGTTTTTGTCTTCGCCACTCCCGCGATGCTTAAAGGGCTTATCGATGAAAGTGTAACGGTCGGCTTCACGCCCACGTTTCTGGCACACGGACACATATCGACCCCACAGACGTATGGTGCATTAAGCTCCGCGTTCAAAAACAAATTCTTCTTGTCATTTCCGACGGTGCCGTCGGACGTTTCGGCCATCTCGGAGTATCGTGCGCTTCAGGCGAACCACAGCCTAACCAGTTCGCACGTCGCTTCGCAGCTTCAAACTCTGGCAGCGGCAAAAGTGTTCGTCGAGGGATTAAAACGCGCGGCGCTCCAACCAGGAAAACCTTTAGACGTCAAAGCCGCGCGCGAGCAGGTCATAAACGCACTCGAAAACCTGCGAGACTTCGACACGGGCTTCAGTCCACGGATCACGTTCGGCCAAGAGCGTCGCATTGGCGCGCGCGGAGCTTACCTGATCAGCTTCGACCCTGATGCCAAACAACTCGTCGCCGTCGGCGGATTTGTTACTGCAAACTAAGACCGCTGGTACAGAAAGTCAGCGCGATGACGAGCGCCTCAGTGCTCGTGAAACGCGGTCGCGACAGGTCGCGACCTGCAAGAGCGGTGACAGGTCACCGCACTCCAAAGACTATCGCCTCCTCATCCCATAACGTTCAGTCGTGAATCATATCGTTGCGCTGAATCGATTCCTCACGGGTTCTCTGTGCGGTTTTCGGTTCACCTTTTCACTTTTCCCCTTTCCGCTTTTACTCCGTTCCCTTGGAATGCCGTTTGCCAAACGCAGGCGGGGACAAGTCTCTTCGAAGAGTAGTGAGTAAAAAGGGGAAGACAATGAAAGTAAATTACAAGGGGCTCGCAATCTCGGCAGCGCTCGCTTCGGCTTTGCTTATATCGGGTGCTGACATCACCAGCGCGCAGGGCAGGCGCGGTCGTGGGCAGGAACGCAGCCAGGAGGCTCAGCAATCAAATCAAAATCAGGGGCAGGGTGAGCAGCGGCGGGCTGAACAAGAGGCCCGTCGCAACTCCGCCAACTCTGAAAGTCAGGCGCGGGAACAGCAACGCCAGTCTCGCACGCAGGAGCAACAGGCCGCACAACAGCAAGCTGCACAGCAACGCGCCGCCGAACAGCAGCAGCGCGAAGCCCAACGTGCCGCCCAGCAAAATGAGCAGAACCAGCGCTGGCAGCAGAATCGCGAGCGCGTCCAACGCAATCAGCAGGAGCAGCAACAGCGTTGGGAAGCCAACAAAGCGCGCGTCGAGCAGATGCAGCAGCAGAATCGCGCGGAACAGCAGCAGCGTTGGGAACAGACTCGCCAGCGGCAGCAGCAGGACGACCCGCGAACAGAAGAACAGCGCTCGCAACGACAACAGCAGATTGAATCGCAGCGCCGCGCGGATCGTTCGCAACAGAATTCCGATTGGCAGCGACGTCAGCAGGAACAGCAGCGCCAGGAAGAATTACGCCGGCAACAGATTTATTCGAACCGCACCAACAACAATCGCGATTGGCGCTCGAACAACACCAACAACGATCAGCAGCGCGACTGGCGCCGTTATCAGGAACAACGTGCTAACCAGTATCGCCAGCAATGGAGCAGGCAGCAGAGTTATGCCCTCCAGCGTCAACGTCTCTTAGAACAACAGCGACGCATCAACCAGTTGCGCTACCAGCAGCGCTACCTTGAGCGCTTGCGTCAGGACCAGTACCGTCTGCAGAGCTGGAGGTATAACGACTACGGTCCCTACAACTATCGCTACTCGCGTGGTGGTACGTATTACGAAACAAACCAGTACGGCGCGAACATGCTGCGTCAGGCAGTTAACAATGGCTACGAAGAAGGCTTCCGCGCCGGTCAGGCCGATCGCGAAGACGGCTGGCAGTTTGATCCGCAGAACGCTATCGGCTACCAGGACGCGAGTTTTGGTTACGATGGCTACTACGTGGACCAGAGTGAGTATCAGTACTACTTCCGCGAAGGCTTCCAACGCGGCTACGAGGACGGTTACTACAGCCGTTCGCAATACGGCCGCTATTCAAACGGCACAGCGGGAATCCTGAGCACGATTCTGAATGCGATCCTGAACCTGCAACAAGTTTACTAACAAGCCTTCCATTCCAGCGAAGAGCAAAAGTGTCCAATCCTGAGTGATCAAGGTTGGACGCTTTTTCGTCCTGCTAGTGATTTGTTCCGCATCTCCGTTTGGAGTGAGTGGGCTGCCCATCGGCCAACGCTTTTACAAAACCGTAGCGACGTGATGTAGTGGAATTAAGTTTGCGACGCTCCGAGACTTTTTCACCAAGCGGTTCGGAACAATAGTCATACGGACGTCGTTCAAGATTAATCACGCAGCAAATAGGAACAGGTTGGAAACTTCACGTTGACACATATCTGGGGTGGTATTAAGCTGCGCCACTGGACTACGCACTGTGTCATACCGTTTCGGCTACCGAGCGTCTTACCCTCGTAGCTTCACAATAGATTAGAGAAGTCCATTTTGGCTGCGAGGCTCACAACGTTTGTTCCGCAGCGGCCCTAGTAAAAGTAGTTCCCTCGAACCGAGCTTAGTCGCTACAGGTCATTATTATTTATCGCTTGGCTTGCGATGAACCCAAACAATCCAACTACTCACCACGAGGAAACCAGATGAGCGATGTTGTTGAGCCAATGGCGGAAGAACGCGCTAGACCTAAACCGGAAATGTTCGAATCGTTCTATTCCACCTCACCTCACAAACCAAAGGACATTCATTATTGGGGCACCATTTGCTCTATAGCGGGATTCGCTCTTGCTCTTGGAGTACTTGCCTATAATGTCTGGCCACAGACTCCCCTTCGGGTTTTTAAAAAATATCGAATACTAGTCCCATTACAGGCCAACAGCACTGAGTATTCAACTTTCATTCAAAAGGAAGGTGATGCGACTTTTGAGGGGCGATACACCAATAAGGCCTCGCAAAACATTCGTGAAATTGTGAAGGCCGCAAAGACGCAATGGCTTGTTGATAATGCTTCAAACGGCAGAGCGCTCAAGGACGATGATGATATTGATTTTTTCTGTTTTCCAGAGGGTTACGATGGAGACCAGGAATCATACTCCCGAGCCTTTAGGCAGGCGCTCCAAGCCGCCGAAGCTGGTGGCCGAGAGGTAGTCGCAGTCCTTGGTAATGTCAGCTCGACTTCTACTTTAAAATACGGAGAGTTCTGCGGCAAATACAAGCTGCCAATGATTCTGCCTTTGGCCACAGCTACCAATCTCATCCATGATTTAGAAGTGCTAAAGGTTCCGACCGTGCTGCGCTTGCCACCACCTAATGATAAACAGGCAAGAGTAATCTCAGATTTTTTATTGTATCAAAAGAACATCAGGCAGGCGGTTGTTGTAACAGACTTATCTAACGACACATGGAGCAGTGATTTACTCGAGAGTTTCCGTGAAAACTATGTGCAAAGACCACTAAGCGATCCGGGTGCACGAGGCGCTGGTCAGTTCGGTCATATTATTAGCGTTGTGCCCGTGGGGGGCCCCGAAACGCAGCCTTTTCTCTATTCAATTTTGAGTGGTTCTCAGCAGGATGACGCCTTGTTAATTATAGGCATGACCAATGCATCGGTTGAAACGCTGACTCAGGCTAAAACATCGAGAGCTGATTATTCATATACAATCCTGACCGACGGGGCGGTGGATGAATATTTGGATACTCAGATCATCAGCATTCAGGGAGAGCAAGCCTTACCCAATCTATACCTAGCGTTTCCTGTCCCTTGTGTCATGCCAGAAGCATTAAAAGGTTACGTGGATGCAGGCTCAAAGCTCAACCTGGACGAGTTTAAGATGACTCATGCTTTATACGTAGCAGATGGCGCGTACTTAATAACATCCATGTTGAACAATGGATTAATGGCCAATGGCAATGCATCCGGAAGAGAAATAGTAATTAAGGCTATTAACAAACTGAAGAGCGATGCAAAGCAGACAGAAACAGACATGCGGGTGAGAGGTGAACTACAAACGGGTCCGGTCGGCCAGCCAATTAACATAAGTTTGCCTTTTAATACTTCTGATAAACGGCAATACGTTATTGACAAGGCCGGTAATAATATTAGTGCCAGCTACTATCTTTTTAACATTGTGGCTATCCGGAAGGATGGAAATCGGGCAATTGACTGGAGACGTGCTAAGGATATGAACAGCCCCTTGAAGTGTTATGAAGATCGGGCTCCGTAGGTTTTCCAGCGGTTTTGCCATTCATCATCAGCATGAAGCTGCTTCTAGTAAATCCACCTAACGGTCTGTTCGATCTGAAATACTTAGCGCCGCCCCTAGGGTTGCTCACGCTCGCGGCTGCAGTCGAGAAATGTCATTACGAAGTAGTGGTCTTAGATCTTAACTTCGAAGTGATCGCCGACCACTCGTTAAGCGCTTCGCGTTTTTATGAATTTGCTTGCGACAAGATCTCAGCAGAAATGCCCGACGTCGTCGGATTCACCTCAATGTGTCTTGAGTCGCACGTTTCACTTGAGATCGCGCGTCGACTAAGAGGACTGTTACCCGAAACTAAAAATATTTTCGGCGGGACGCATTTCGGGGCAATACCCCGGCAAATCTTGCAGACGTTCTCTTTTGTCGATTACGTGATCACAGAAGAAGGCGAGCACGCAGTAGTAGCGATCCTTGATTGCCTGTCAAATATCAAGACCAAAGAAGTCTTACCGCGAAATGTTTGGTACCGGGACAACGAGAAAATTGTCTCAGGCTCAAATGAACAGAAAAGACCTGTGCTCGAAGAATTGCCCTTTCCCGCTTATCACCTGATTGATTTACAGAAGTACTTTATGTTGAATCCCGATCACCTCCTGAATTATGAAGCAGGACGGGGTTGTGTTTTTAAGTGCTCGTTTTGTTACAGCCCTTTTCAATACGGTGATGCGGTGCGTAATAAACCACCAGACCGCGTCATAGAGGATTTACGTTACTTATCGGCCTTGGGGGCACGTCACATATTCTTAGTTCAGGATAATCTCTTGAATTCACCGGTATGGGCCTCGGCCCTTTGTCATCTCTTAGGCGATGCTGCGCTACCACTAACCTGGGAGTGTTATGCAACTTACCCCCAACTCAGCGAACCAATCATCGACTTGCTTTCCCAGGCTGGATGTGTGGGTGTATTTACTGGCATCGATGCGGTATCACCTGAGTCCCAGATAAGGATGAACAAGCCGTTTCTAAAGTCATGGGAAACCACTAGGCGAAGGCTTTCGTACTGTCGCGAGAAAGGCATTCTTCCGATCTGCGCATTCATACTCGAGGGACCGACTCAGCCAACGGACAGCATAGACAACTCTATTATAGTGGCGCTTGAATGCTTGAGATTAGGGTGCGAAATTCACATAAATACTCTGACCCTTTACAACGGTACGGCACTCGAATCCACTGATGGCCTGCACGCCCGGACTTACTCGCAGATCAAGCCTGAGCTGCTATTCGATACTCCAGAGGTTGTGCAGGTGAATCCGTTCGCAAGGAGTTTCCCGCACCTGTTCCCATATCATTCAACTGACCTGGATTTAAGTCAGTGGGAAATTTTTACCGCGAAGGTGTTCACGCTCTATGCAGTAATGTTAGTTCTTCGGGAGACGGCTTACGAATACACAGCGATAGAAGGCAACTCTCTGTGGAAAACTTTGGATTATGTTGACACGGATTGGGTTGAATCATTGAGACGAACACCTGCTCCACAAAAACGGTGGGAAGCTATCATGGGATTCGCCCGAAATATGTCTCAACTGCAGCTGAGCATTCACCTCCAAGCGTTATTGCGACGGGAATTGGCCCAAGTGATATTGGCATCGCGCGATGTCGATCGTTGGGTGAACTTAAAGGTAGACGATTCATTGGAAACCTTCGTGCTCGGTTCGTTCATTTGTGTTTCGGCAGGTCAACACGTCAAGTTTGAGGATGACGTGGTTGATGAATTGATGTTAGAGTCCCAAATGTCCCTGGGAGCCTCACTGTCAACTAAGCCAACCGATCGTACCATTCTTGCCCTTCGTTCTGAGACCAACAGCATTCGATACTATGATGTTGATCAAAGCAAATTGGAATTGCTCATCAGCCTTTTGCGGGCATCAAGATCGGATAGGCCCTTTGCTTTGCTGACACCGGAATCGTTTTCGCAATTGATTCAGGAGGGATGGATATGGCGGGTAACAGATGTCCCTCTTCGCGATTTGCCGATTCGCCACTCGTTGCGTAGAATGACCCAGAATTTCGGGGAATCAGCTAAAAACTACTAGTTGTTCCTTGCTCAAGAAGGTGTAGAACTCATGCATATAACGAAGAAACCGCAAGCTTCCCCCACTGACGACTCGAGGTGCCCGAAGCCTTCGAGGCTAATAGAAGAAGTTCCTGGATTGCCAAAGAGGTTCTTTACCTTCCCGCAAGAAAGTATTGCAATGGTCTGGCTCGATAACGATCCCACCAAGCCAGTCCGTGGAATACGCTTCCCGAAGTAATCAAAAACCAACGCTCGCGTTAATTTACTCGACTCTGGCGAGCCTCTATTGATGACTGAAGTCCTTCCGCCGGCCGCGCAACACGTACAAGACTTCCTTCGCCGGGCGGGTTCATTTGCCCATGTTCAACTCTTGCCCGAATCGACAGCCACGGCGGAAGATGCCGCTAAAGCGCTCGGTGTTTCGATTAGCGAGATAGGAAAGAGTATCGTCTTTGGAAACGACGACAACGTATTAGTTGTAGTTGTTTGTGGTGATCAGAGGGTCGATGGTCAGGCACTCTCGAAACGTTTCGGCTCGGATGTCAAGCCGCTTAAAGCTGACATAGTAAAGGCACGAACAGGTTATTCGATTGGTGGCGTCTCTCCATATGGTCTTCCGCCCGACATAAGGATTGTCGTTGACATGCGCATTCAGAGTTTCTCAGCCTGTTACGTGGCAGCCGGTCATCCCAAAGCTATCGTACTCACGAGTGGAAGGGAATTGGTTGCGTTGACTGACCCCGTCCTGGATGTGGTTGCCATCCACTTGTAAGATTCAAAAACAAAGTACTCCGCCATCATCAATATCTTCATCGGGAATTTCGAACGATTCAGGCTCCTTCAGATTTTCTGGCGATAAGCGTGGGACCTTGGCGTCCTCATCCCTTGAGCTGATATCTTTCCTTTCCACTGAAGGATCACTATGAGGTTGAGAAACTCCTTCCAAATCGCCACTAGTATTTGAATCTCGATTCGAATTATCTCTTTCGAGCATGTCCGCCTCCTGAGTTGGTTTGTCCTGATGAAATAATACCGCACTCCGTCCTGCACACATTTATCTTTCTATTGCACAGGTCTTTGGCTTCTCAGTTTCGACTTTAGAGTGTCTATCAGACCCTCATAGACGCCGAAGAGGCCTCGTCGCTAGAAAAGATAGTCCAATATTACAAGCCCCCGCCCCGTGGATGCGTCAATTTATGACTCAAGCGCTGAATCCCTCCAAACGACGCTCATTTTCCTACCCAATCAACTCATTTGCTTACTTAATAAACTAATGCATGCATTCGCTTCGTCAACTAACGGTTTGAACTTTGCCGCCGTTGCTTTTCTTACGAAAGTTTCTAAGTGCTCTAAAGCTTCTGGATAGTTAATGTTCTTTTTGAATTTAATATAGCCAAGAACGAAGTGTGATTGAATTTTTTGAGATTCCATGACTAAGCGTTGCTCATTGAAGGCAATCACTTGGGGCAAGATGACTTCCTCTCCTTCGAAGGTTGATTTTGCAATTCTTCGATATGCGACAAGTCCCTTCTCAAACCTTTCCAGATAGAGAAGCAAGAATCCTTGACTGTACAGCCATGTTCGATCTTTACCCGCATACTTACTTAGCTCTTGAATTGTCGCTAACGCCTTTTTAGGATTGCGCTCGTCCCAGAATTCTACGATAGCTTTAATCAAATGCCCGCTGTAGTGCTTAGGGTCAATCTGCAAGCACTTATTCAACTGTTCAAGGGCTTTTGGTAAGTCACCGTTTTGTCTAAAGAAGTTTGCGAGAACGGCATGCGTGGCCGAGAGTTGTTCATGGAGTCGTCTTTGGATTATTGGAAAGTTAGGGGACGTTCTGAAAATGTCGATTTTAACTTTTACAGGTTCTAAAAGCTTGAGTGCCGTCCAAAAATCACCAGAGGCGAATGCGGCGGAGCCACAGGCGTACTGAGCGGCCGCTAACCAGTACCGAGAAGTGAATTCAAAGCCCGGCTTTTCATCATGTTCTGCGAAATTGACTTCACGAACCCAAACACTCGCGAAATCTACCGTTAACTGTTTACGCGCTTCATCAGTTAAGGCCATGTGCACAACAAGAATATTTGACGAGAGATAATATTTTATTTTGTCGGTCGTGTCGCTCGTTAACATGACCGTAAATATAAACGTTTGCCTTCACCGATCTCTTGATTCGATTCCATCTCTGCTCGGTCCTGGCGTCCGCCGCCATAGGCTTGAAGGCTGAAGTACCTGCGCCATGTTTCTCTAAAACGGGAATAATCTGATTCGCTTGATGATTGGTGAAGGGTATGACGTGAACATAGTCCTGAAGTTCATCCGCTACTAATAATTGGCGGAACCGATTCACCACATCAAATTTTACTCGCGCTTTCTCTTTGTCGTTTTCAGTCGTCAGAGCGATGACAATTCCTAATCGCTCCGTCTCGTTTGTTGGTAAACGATATCGCCGATAACTCCAATACCAAATCCAAGCCGCAACTATTATTAAGTCAAATGGGAGTTGCCGGAGCCTCCAATTTGCAGCTAATTGGTTGAGGCCGACATTGATAGATATCAACAAGCCGACTAGTCCCACAAGGACGAGAACTAGCGTTTGCGGCTTAACAAGTTTCTCTTCGTCGGCAATGAGATTTGTTACATCCATGAGGTTGGGGATAACGGAGATGTGAATCGCATACGTAAGCTAAATTCTACCATCTGCCCTTCTTCATGGCTTGTTAGGTTTGCTCGAGTCCTGTGGTTCCCTGAGATACCAATGAAGACTTGGATATCGGTGAAAACGTACGAATCACAGTTAGGGCCATAACTCATCAGTCTCGGCAGGCGGTGGAGGTTCCTCCCTGGCCTCCACCGCACGCTGGCGAGGGTTGGTGAGTTAAGTTTGGTAACTGTTAATAATCATCTTCCCGAAGACATTGTTAGCGTGCCGGTGATGCGCGCGCGTGCGCCGGTCCAGACGCGTGGTTAGGTTGTGGGTGTACCGTTGCCGCCGTTGCCCTTGGTGCTGCGGCGCGTTAGGCGTTGGCGTTCGCTCGTGCGCGTGCCGCCGAGCATTTCATACTCGCTGCTGTCCGTCCCGTAGGTAGCTTCGCCGGCGGAGAGGATCCGTTTGTTCCACTGGTTCAGCTCCTCTTCCATCGTGTCAATCCGATTTTGTTCTTCATCGAGCGCCGACAGCCGCCCGTTGTATTCCGCCAAGGCGGTCTCCAAACTAGTAACGCGTGTTTGGTAAGCGACTTTGGTTAGGGCGGGGCCGAAATCCGGCGCGGGTGAAATTGCGTTGAGGCCGGCTAGGCGTACCTTCGCCGTTTCGACGACCGAGGACTTTCTTTTCAATCTAGCCATGAGACTGGCACCTCCTTAGGGGTGAAGTTTAAGCAAGGACCAAGCGAGGTTTACCCTATGAGAACGCGGGTAGTATATGGGGCTAGGGCCGAAATACAAGCGGTTTCTTGCGGATTGCTAAGGAAAAGCGGCTTTTCCACTGAACTTTGACTCCGGATCTGAGTGAGTTAGCTCTTGATCCGACCGACTTCGGGCTTGATCCAAGTAAGTTGGATTGAGAGGAAAGTAGCGTCGGTCGTGATCCAGGGAGCTGGGGTCAAGACGAAAGTAAGTGCGGTTTCGATTTAAGTGGGTTGGATCACGAAGAAAGAGAGTTGCGCCTTTATCCGAATGAGTAAGATCGAAAGCAAAGTAAGTTGAGTCTTGATCGCACTGAGTCGGATCGAAAGGCGACTTGATTTGATGTGAAGCTGAGTTAGTTGGATTGAGAGGACGGTTAGATGGATCGCGGGCTTGGCTAGTTGCGTCGAAATGAAGACAGCTGAGCCTGGGAATCGAATTCCGCCGCGGACGGTCTTTGTAGCGCTATGGACCGTAAGTCTCTAACGAACCATACGCAAGCGAGACGCTTGCGCTCCAGTCAGACCTTTTAGTTAAAATTTGCACCCCGTGTTAGGCGTGGAGTTGATTTGGGAACAATCGGCAGTGAGCGCTGAGCTTTGTGCAAACAGTTTCGCCGACCCATCGAGGGCCGGCGAAAGACTTTAAGGGGTCCAGTTGCCTTGGCCTATAAACATTGCGCGCCTTCGGTGCTGTGACTCGACGCGCTTCGCGCGCGTTTAAAGAAGCAGGCGGGAACGCCTGTCCTACTGCTACTAGCCGCGTTGGAGTTCGTTGGCGATGGCGTTTGCGCCGAAGATCTTGCGCAGAATCTCCAGCATGCCGCGTGAGTCCACCGAAATCGCGCGGTTGACTGACTCGTCATACTCAAAGTTGCCGACCAGCGATTGAATGTTGCCGTCGAAAATTAAGCCGACCAGTTCGCGGTTCTTGTTAATTGCCGGTGAACCGCTGTTGCCGCCGACGATGTCGTTGGTGGTAACGAAATTGAATGGCGTGC
>JBKPNY010000009.1:0-4193 GCA_046732835.1 Gemmatimonadota bacterium
GTCACGATCATGGGTCACGTCGACCACGGCAAGACATCACTTCTCGACTACGTTCGCAAAGCGAATGTCGTCGCCGGCGAATCAGGTGGAATCACTCAGCACATCGGCGCGTATCACGTCACGCTGCCGGGCGACAAGCACATCACCTTCCTCGATACGCCTGGTCACGAAGCGTTCACAGCAATGCGTGCACGTGGTGCTCAGGTAACTGATATCGTCGTGCTCGTTGTTGCGGCTGACGATCAGGTGATGCCGCAGACCATCGAAGCAATCTCGCACGCAAAGAATGCAGGCGTGCCGATGATTGTCGCGATCAACAAAATCGATCTTCCTGCAGCAAATCCTGGAAAGGTCAAGCAGGATCTCCTGCAGCACGGAGTCGTTCTCGAGGAGTACGGCGGAACTACTCTGTCGAGCGAGATCTCTGCAAAGAAAGGAACCAATGTCGACGCACTGCTCGAGCAGATTCTTCTTCAGGCCGAAATTCTCGACCTCAAGGCGAACCCGAATCGTCGCGCAGTTGGCGCAGTGATCGAAGCCTCACTCGATCCAGGCAAGGGACCTGTCGCAACCATTCTCGTTTCTGCAGGCACGCTCAAAGTCGGAGATGACTTCATCTGCGGCATGTACTCGGGTCGCGTACGCGCGCTTCTCGATGAGCGTGGCAAAAACGTGAAGGAAGCTGGTCCCGCGATTCCTGTTCAGGTTCTCGGTATCGGTGGCGTTCCGATGGCAGGCGATCAGTTTGTCGTTGTCGAGGACGCGATGGAGTCGCGCGAGATCGCGCAGACTCGCCAGCGTCTCGATCGCGAAGCAAAGTCGCGTCGTACATCGAAGAACATCGTCTCGCTCGAAGATTTCATGAGCGCTACTGCGGAGGGCGAGAAGCGCACGCTGCGTATTGTCATCAAGGCAGACCAGGGTGGTCCGGCTGAAGCTCTGGCTGACGCGCTTGGCCAGCTCTCGAACGAAGAGGTTTCAGTCGAAGTCATTCATCGCGGCGTTGGTGCGATCAACGAGGGAGACATTCTTCTCGCTCGCGCATCTGGTGCAATCATCGTCGGCTTCCACGTGCGTCCTGACAACAACGCGCGCGCGGCTGCCGAGCGCGAAGGTATCGACATCAAGCTGTACAAGGTCATTTACGAAGCGGTCGAAGATGTTCGTGCCGCGCTCGAAGGAATGCTCAAGCCCGAAGAGCGCGAAGTTGTGCTCGGTGAAGCAGAAGTGCGCGAAACCTTCAAGGTTCCTCGTATCGGACTCATCGCTGGATGCTCCGTCAGAAGCGGCATCATCAACCGCCAGGCGAGAGCGCGCGTCATTCGCGATGGCATCGAGATCTACGACGGAAACATTGCATCGCTGCGCCGCTTCAAGGATGACGTGCGCGAAGTGCGTGAAGGTTTCGAGTGCGGAATCGGCATCGAGAATTTCAACGACATCAAGGTTGGCGACGTGATCGAGTGCTATCGCCAGGAGCAGATCGCCCGCACACTCGCGCCGAGCGCAACGGCGTAGCCGGCGGTGCGTAATACTCGTCGCGCGGATCGTGTCAGTGAAGCGATCCGCGAGGAAATTGCGACATTCCTCACGGAGTCTGCGAAAGACCCGCGCATTGTCGGCTTCGTAACCGTGACGGGTGTCGACGTTACGCAGGATCTCCGTCACGCGAAGGTTTTTGTGAGCGTGATGGGCAGCGAAGCTGAAAAGACAGCAACATTCGAGGGATTGAACAGCGCCGCCTCTCATCTGCGCTCGCGAGTGGGTCGCGCCCTGCGACTGAGAGTCGCACCTGAGATTCAGTTTCGTGAAGATGAAAGCGTCGCACGTGCCGCTCGCATCGAATCCCTGCTGGCTGACATCAAGTCGGGATCGCCCGCATCGAGGGGCGAGGACGAAGACAAGTAGGTCTTGCCACTCGTGCAAGAACGGTCAGAAGGATTGCTGCTTGTCGACAAGCCGGCCGGACTCACATCACACGATGTCGTGTTGATTGTGCGCCGCGTCTACGGTGAAAAAAGTATCGGCCACCTCGGCACACTCGATCCATTTGCAACCGGACTGCTGGTTCTCCTGATCGGCCGCGCAACGAGACTTGCGAATTTCATTGTGAACGAGCCGAAGGTCTACGAGGCGACCATCAAATTCGGTTCCGGGACCGATACCGATGATTCCACCGGCGCAGTAACTACAAGCGCGAATGTTCCTTCGGGTGATGCAATCGATGAAGCCATTGCAAAACTTACCGGCGACATAGATCAGGTTCCGCCGGATTATTCCGCAAAGTCAGTCGACGGCACTCGTGCATATGCGGCTGCACGAAAAGGCGCAGCGCTCCAGCTCGAGCCAGTAAAGGTTCGTGTTCATGAATGGATAGTTCGCAATAGAACGGACGACACCATCGACGTCACAATCAGCTGCGGAACCGGCACATACATTCGCGCGCTCGCGCGCGATCTTGGTCGAATGACCGGGAGTGCAGCGCATCTCGCATCACTTCGCCGGATCAGGAGCGGCCCGTTCGATGTTCTCAATGCGCATAGTCTCGACGAGCTGAAGACATCGGCGCCTCGTCTCAGACAGCTCGAGATTGTCGCTCGTGATTGATTCGGGACTTCCGCCCACTGTCAACGGGACAGTCGTCACAGTCGGGACATTCGACGGAGTGCATCGCGGACATCTGGACGTCATTCGCCGCCTTGTCGATCAGGCAAAGGCTGCCGGTAAGCCAAGCCTTCTCGTCAGCTTCGACCCGCATCCGCTCGAGGTTGTGAATCCTGCGGCGGCGCCGCTGTTACTCACAACGAGTGAAGAGAAGCTCGAGGTTCTGGCCGAAACGGGCCTTGAGTATTTCGCGATAGTTCCGTTTACGCACGCATTGTCATCGTACGGAGCCGAGGAATTCGTCGACGAGATCCTGCGCCGGCGTTTTCGAATGACCGAGCTTCTCATCGGATACGATCACGGATTTGGTCATCGTCGGGCAGGGAACGTGGGCGTCCTGAAAGAGCTCGGCATCGAGCGAGGATTCGATGTAGACGTTGTTGAGGCGGTGTCGCTCAGCGATGGACAGCACGTTTCCTCAACGTCGATCAGGAGAGCAATCGCCGGCGGGGATCTCGAGCGAGCGGCTGAAGGACTTGGACGGCATTATTCTGTTTCCGGAACGGTTGTCGCGGGAAACTCGCGCGGAAGACAGCTTGGATTCGCGACAATCAACCTTTCGCCTCCGTCGCCGAGGAAACTCCTGCCGCCCGAAGGGGTTTATGCGGTGATGGTGCAGACACCCAGGGGGCGCTTCGGCGGGATGATGAACCTCGGACCGCGCCCGACTTTCGGCGATCCGGAGCGCTCGATCGAAGCGCATCTGTTCGACGTTGACGCCGACTTCTACGGTATGAGAGTGCGGATCGACTTCTTCGCATTCTTGAGGGAAACAAAGAAATTCGCCGATGCAACGGAGCTCATTCGCCAGCTCGAAAAAGACCGCGAAAACGCACTCTCCGCGTTGACTCCCTCTCGCAGCACCGGTAACCTTATAGGCTCCCCAAAAACTGCAAAACCTTACCCTTCAGTCGCATGACCCTGAAGTACCGTATTCTATTGATTATCGGCCTCATCGTGGCTTCTGCCGGCGCGCTGTTTCCGCGCACTGTCAAGGAGCGCGTAAAGACGCCGACCGGCTTCAAGTATGACACAGTACGCCGCGTTCCCCTGAAGCGGGGACTCGACCTCCAGGGCGGGATGCATCTGGCGCTCGAGGTTGATGAGTCGAAGGGCGCAGTGGCCAACAAGAGCGAAGCTCTCGATCGCGCCCTCAAGGTGGTGCGCACTCGCATCGACCAGTTCGGCGTTTCCGAGCCGGTTGTTCAAAAATCGGGGAACGACAGAATCATTGTCGAGCTTCCGGGCATCGACGATCCGGAGCGCGCGCAGGAAGTGGTGCAGAAGTCTGCCTTCCTTCAGTTCCAGATTACCGACAAGACTCAGGCACTCGAGAAAGCACTCCCGCGACTCGACGCAGCGGTGAAGGGAATCTCGGGAACAGTTGCGACAGCGGCTGGCGCAGCCAAGCCTGTCGACACCGCCGCCAGATCAGCTGGAACCTCAGGCCTCTTCACAGCGGATACAGCAAAGAAGCCAGCGGATTCTGCGAAGACTGATTCGGCAAAGACCGACACAGCTGCTGCCGT
>JBKPNY010000010.1:0-2484 GCA_046732835.1 Gemmatimonadota bacterium
CGGCACGTATCGCGCCGATCGCCTCGATTCAGAAGACGCCGAATTCCATACGCGCGTGCGCGAGGCGTATTTGCAATTGGCAGCAGCGGAGCCGGAGCGTATCAAAGTGATAAAAACCGATCAGCCGCTCGAGCTGACGCATGAGAGTGTTAAAGCCCTGGTGGTGCCGTTTCTGCAGAGTCGCGGTCATGCCTGCGATCCTGAAGTGGAATTCACTCTTCCCAGTGAAACCGAAATATAACCACGATGTTTGACGATCTAACCGGGAACCAACAGGTAAAGACTCTGCTGAGAAGAACGCTGGCTGCGGGTCGTGTGCCCGGTGCATTCTTGTTCACTGGCGAAGACGGTGTTGGCAAAAAGTTGTTCGCACTCGAGCTCGCCAAGGCGCTCAACTGCCGCACGCCGGTCAAAACGTCAGCAGAGGATGCGGGTGGCGCTTTCGAAGGTTGCGGTCAATGTCCTGCTTGCGAGCGGATCGCGAAATTCAACTACCCGCAAAGCAGTGATTCGGACGATTGGAAGGGCGTTATCTGGACGGATCATCCCGACGTCGGAATGATTGTCGCTCCCAAGCGCGTAATTCTGGTTGAGCAGATGCGTGCCGTTGAACGCGAAGCGAACTACCGGCCTTACGAGGGCAAAGCGCGAGTGTTTCTGATCGAGGACGCCGACAAATTGAATGAGGCTTCGGCGAACGCATTATTGAAAGTGCTTGAGGAACCGCCCCACACTTCCCATATCGTGCTGCTCACCTCGCGGCCGGCGATGTTGCTGCCGACGATACGTTCGCGCTGTCAGATGGTTCGCTTTTCGCCCATAGCTGCGGAAGAGCTCGAGTCTTATCTGGTCCGAAACAAAATTGCCAAAGGCGCCGAGGCGCATCTGCGCGCGCGAGTTTCCGGAGGCAGTCTCAGTCGCGCCGTGGCTGAGGGATTCGACGAGTATCTGGACCAACGGAAAGCGATGCTGCGAGTCTTGCAGGCACTCGCTTTGAACGACGACCGCATACAATTGTTGCGGTCAGCTGAAGAATTTAACGATGCCCGACACAAAGACGACTACGAGTCGCGTCTGGATATTCTTGAAGCGCTGATTCGCGATGCCTGGGCGCTCGCGTTGAACGTTCCGCCGGACAAGTTGGTCAATGAGGATTTGTTGCCAGAGCTGACAAAAATAGCCGAACGTCTAAACAGTGAACGTCCCGCATCATGGATTTCACAGATCGAAGAAATGCGGGAACAACTGATCGTTAACATCAACCGCAAGGCTGCGACTGACGCGCTCCTCCTCACGATGGCCGCAGCCGCTCCGCCGCTACAACGTCGTCGCTTCGTCCCGAAATAACTACAAACTCAGAAGTACTTTCTCTTCTAACTCGCGCACATCAAAGTCGCGGTGTAGAAAGTCGTCCACGCTATGTTTGTCGTGCTCGAGCAAATACTTCACCAGCATGTAGTACTTGAAGTATTGATAGCCGGTCCCATCACGCGGGTTCTGCTTCCACAGTTTCACCCCCGTTTCATCATTTAGCGTTGAGCCACCGGCGACGTACTCGGCGTATCCCTCTTGCTTCCAGGTAGGCAACATGAAAGTGCCCCAGTAGCCCAGTTTTTTCCTAACCAGGAAGTGGGCAGTTTCGTGCGCAATGACGCCGCTCAAACTGCGCGAGTTGTTCTCCGGCGCATCGCGGTAGACGAGGTCTTCATCGACGCCGGATCTATTAACGAAAACATTCGTCGTTGGTAAAAGCGGATAACCTTTCGCAAACGAATTCGCGCCGACATACAAACTGAGAACGGCATAAAGACGCGTGCTGTTGGTCAGAAAAATCTTCGGCTTCACGTCCTGAGTATTCAATTCGGACCGAGCCAACTTCGCTTCCGCGTCGTCGAGAACTTTATGAAGGTTAGCGCTGAGCGGTTCGCGCGAGTACACATGAAATCTCTTGTATTCAGCTTCATGTGCAAACAGGGCCTGCGGAAAACTGAGCAGCAATAAATAAGCTATTACGCCGGTGAACAGCGCATAACGAAAGATTCGATAGCCGCGACTATTGGCTTTGGCGGCGCGGTACTGGCGATACGCGGCGCGGGCAGAAGTCAGAGTGCTTTTCATCCTGAGTTCCCTCCCCTTCAACAGACGAATCGAAGACCGCACGTAATACGCGGTTTGCGCTGAATTGGGTTTCGTTGTTTGGCAGCGACAACTGAAGCTTGTCGAACACTTAGGTGATGGAGACGAGTTGAGGTTCTTCGGCGACCGGCATGACAGCTTTCTTCGACTGAATCTCCTCCAGCAGTTTTTCAGTTTCCATGACGAAGGCATCCACGATGTTCTCCCCTGCGACTTTGCGCATCGGGATACCGTCTTTGAAAATCATGCCCACGCCGCGGCCGAAGGTGACGCCGAGTTGTGAATCGTGAGCTTCGCCGGGACCGTTAACGGCGCAGCCCATGATTGAAAGGTGCAGAGGCTCTTCGA
>JBKPNY010000011.1:0-2780 GCA_046732835.1 Gemmatimonadota bacterium
AATGGAGATGGTGATGCCAGGCGACAACGTTCAGATGACGATCGAGCTGATCACGCCGATCGCGATGGACGAGGGACTTCGCTTCGCAATCCGCGAAGGTGGAAGAACCGTCGGCGCCGGCGTCGTAACGAAAATCATTAAGTAGAGTTAGCAGAGGGCCGGGCGCGTTCGCGCTCGTCCACGCAAGAGTTAACAGAGAAAAAAACAATGCCGAGAGACAAGATCATACTCGCGTGCAGCGATTGCAAAAACCGCAACTACTTCACCACCAAGAACAAGCGCCTGCATCCCGAGCGCGTCGAGTGGAAGAAGTACTGCCCGCGCTGCAACGCTCACAAGCTGCATAAGGAAACGAAGTAAATGGCCGTCGAGGTAGTCCAGCGCCAGGAGAGCCTGCCAGCTCGCATCACGACTTTCTATCACGAAGTCGTGGCCGAGATGCGCAAGGTCACCTGGCCTGACCGCGAGCAGCTGAAGGACACGACGATCAAGATCATCATCTTCGTGCTCTTCATCGGCGCCATTCTTGGCGTCCTCGACGTGCTGCTGCAGCTGATCCTCGTCCAGGGAATTCCTTCGCTCTTCACGGGACGTTGATCGTGGAGCACAGATGGTACGCGATTCAGACGACTTCGGGCCACGAGAACAAGGTCCGGAATCTTCTGCAGCGTAAGATCGACGGCGATCCTCGCACACCCGAGGATCGCACCATTCGCCAGGCGCTCGTTCCGACTCAGGAAATTGTCGAGATCAAGAACGGGAAGAAGGTGAACGTCGAGCGAAAGATTTATCCCGGCTACGTGCTGGTCGAAATGGTGATGGACCAGGAAACCGCTCACACCGTGAACGGAATTCAGGGCGTCATCAAGTTCGTCGGGCACGAGCGTCTTCCTCAGCCATTGCGGCCCGAGGAAGTGAATCGGCTGCTCGGGATTTCAGACGACACTGAAGCCGAAGAGCCGAAAGAGGAAATTCCATTCCTCGTCGGGCAAGCCGTCGCAATCACCGAAGGGCCATTCACTGACTTCAACGGAACAGTCGAAGAAGTTCTTGCGGACAAAGGAAAGGTTCGCGTTTCCGTTTCTTTGTTTGGAAGGCCAACATCAGTCGAGCTCGACTATCTCCAGCTGAAGGGTTACTGAACTCGCTGACTGTCGAGATTGAAGAGGCCGCATAGGTTGCGGCCTTTTTATTTGATTGCAGAGGAAACCAGAACTGCGGTACCGGGTACCGGAAACACCAGAAACTCGGTACCGGGTACCGGAACAACCAGAAAATCGGTACCGGGTACCAGTAGGCCGCAGTTCTGGTTTTTCTGGCACCCGGTACCGCAGTTCTGGTTTTTCCGGCACCCGGTACCGCAGTTCTGGTTTGGGTTGGCCCCTTCCACAGAAAGGGTGTTGTCACTACATTGGAAGGCTGTCTTAGAGCCACAGCATTCCGACTCCTGGATGCGGGTGGTGGCCCTTGCGCGGGGCGGCCGATAAGGCGAGGAGCGCACCCGTCGGATACCACTACGACGCTAACTCCAACCGTGGTAGTTGAAACCGCGCCGCTCATGGAGAGCACCCCGCGGACTACGCTCAAAGGAGTATCATGGCAAAAAAGGTCACTGGATTCGTCAAGCTGCAGATCCCTGCAGGCAAGGCGAACCCGGCGCCCCCCGTCGGCACCGCTCTCGGCCCGCAGGGAATCAACATCATGGCCTTCTGCAAAGAGTTCAATGCTCGCACGCAGGGCCAGGACACGATTCTCCCGGTCGAGATCACGATTTTCGCCGACAAATCCTTCACCTTCATCACCAAGACGCCGCCCGCGGCTGTCCTCCTGAAGAAGGAAGCAGGGATTGAAAAGGGCTCGGGTGCACCGAACCGCACGAAAGTCGGATCTGTCACAAAGGCGCAGGTACGCAAGATCGCTGAGATCAAAATGCCTGACCTCAACTGCGATACGATCGAGTCGGCAATGGCGATGGTCGCCGGTGCCGCACGCTCGATGGGTGTCGAGGTGAAGGACTGATGCGCCAGCACGGAAAGAAGTACACGGCCGCCGCTGCAAAGCGTGATGCCGCCACCCGCTATCAGGCAAAGCAGGCAATCGATCTCGTCAAGTCGACCGCATTCGCGAAGTTCGACGAGACGGTCGAAGTTGCGGTGCGCCTGGGCGTCGATCCGCGTCACGCCGATCAGGTCGTGCGCGGCACTGTCGTTCTTCCCGCAGGAACCGGTAAGTCGGTTCGTGTTCTCGTCATCGCGCAGGGTGAAAAAGCGCGCGAGGCGGAGCAGGCAGGCGCCGATTTCGTCGGAACCGAGTACATCGCGAAGATCAAGGAGAACTGGCTCGATTTCGACGTTCTCATTGCAACTCCCGACCAGATGGGCCAGCTCGGCGCACTGGGTCGTGTTCTTGGCCCCCGCGGACTCATGCCGAACCCCAAGGCAGGCACAGTGACATTCGATGTCACGCGCGCTGTCAAAGAGGTGAAGGCAGGAAAGATCGAGTTCCGCGTCGACAAGAGCGGAAACGTTCACGCAGCGATCGGCAAAGTCTCGTTCTCGGCGGAATCACTCGAGACGAACTTCACGGCGTTCATGGATCAGATCGTTCGCGCCAAGCCGGCAGCGGCCAAGGGCGTGTATGTTCGCACCGTTGCGATCTCGAGCACGATGGGACCTGGCGTTGCAATCGACACAACTCCTTACCGGTAAGCCACAATGAAGAGAACCGAAAAGGAGCAGCTCGTCAGCGAGCTGAGAGACAAGCTCCAGAACTCGAAATCG
>JBKPNY010000012.1:0-1940 GCA_046732835.1 Gemmatimonadota bacterium
CCTCGGAAGAGACGATTACGCGATCAAGTATTACGAGGCTGCGCGCCGCATCGACCCGAATTCGACGCTGGCGTTGAAACGCTTGCCGGCGCTCTACAAACGAGTCGGCAGAGTTGATCCTTCTCAGCCCGCTGCAGTAGCAGTGGCCAACGTTCCCCTAGTGCCGCATTGCAATCAATAGGCTCGTTCAAAACATCATGACGCAAACAACCATACTTTCGCGCGTAGAACTCGAATCAATGGGACCGCCGGTTGCCGAGGAGATTGCAGATCTAGGCATCGGTGAAGGATTTCTTTGCGATTTAGCACTGAAGCATGTCGCGATGTTGCCCGAACCGACAACCGCCGCGGTTGCGGATCGACTCCATCTGCCGCGCTCACTGACTGAAGAGATTCTTGAAAAGCTTTATCGCGAAAAACTGATCGAAGTGCGTCTGCAGACTGCGATTGGCTCCACGCGCTACAGCATGTTGGATCACGGATGGGACCGGCTGCAGCGGTTAATGGCGATGTGCGGTTACACCGGCGCGGCTCCGGTTTCGCTCAACGACTACGCGCACATGATGCGGCTGCAGTCGATACCGTCTCACCCGGCGTCGCTCGACACAGTTCAGTCGGCGTTCCATGACCTGATTCTGCCGGATTCCCTTTTGCAAACGCTGGGCTGCGTTATCAATTCCCGCCGTTCGTTGTTTCTCACCGGCTTGCCGGGAACCGGAAAGACTGCCGTCGCGGAACGCATCAACAATGCGTTGCCTGGTGCGATTTGGATTCCGTACGCAGTCGAAATCGACAATCAAATCATTCGCGTTTTCGACTCGCATTGCCATCGACCGGCGCCGCTGGAAGATACGCCCGTCGAATACGACAAGCGTTGGGTACTGATTAAGCGGCCGCTGGTTGTCGTCGGTGGCGAACTGACGCTGGAGAACGCTGACTTAACCTGGAGCGAGTCAGCGAAGTTTTATGAGGCGCCGTTTCAAATGAAGTCTAACGGTGGCACGCTCGTGATCGACGACTTCGGTCGCCAGCGTGTGGCCCCGCAGGATTTGCTGAACCGCTGGATTGTCCCGCTTGAACGACGTGTGGACTATCTGGCGCTGCACACCGGTAAAAAGATCGAAGTGCCGTTCGAGCAATTAGTCGTGTTCTCGACGAACCTCGATGAAAACGATCTTGCGGATCAGGCGTTCCTTCGGCGCATGGGCTATCGGGCGCGTGTGGAACCGCCGACGGCGGGCGCCTATTCCGAAATCTTCAAGCGACAGGCGCACACCCGCGGCATTCGTTTTCACGAGTCAGTGCTCGATCACGTTATCAGCAAATATCGCGTCGAACACCGCCAGATGAAAGGTTGCGAGCCGCGCGACCTGCTCGATCGAGCGACTGATATCTGTTTGTTCGAAGGACAGAATCTGGAACTGACGCCAGCGATCGTTGACATCGCGTGGCGGAATTATTTCGGCACGTCGCACAGTTTTGATGACGCACATCGATTCGAACACTCGAAACGCAATGATTCATTGTTGGATCAAAGTCTTGCCGATCCGCTTGAGCTGTAGAACGCTTTATCTGAGCAAAAAAAATGAAAACCCCCGCGAAGACGATGCAGGTGTTGGCGCTGGCTACGTTGTTGTTAGGCGGCCCGCAGGTCTACGCTAAAAAGAGAGTGCGACATAAGCCTGTGGCGCAACCACTGGCTGAGGCACCGCTCGATCCCGCTGTCGTCCGCTTGAAGTTAGTTGACGGCACAAATCTCGATGTGGACGAAGCGCGCGAAACGGAGCAGGGAATTTGGTACCGGCGCGGCGGGATGTATCACCTGATAGCGAAAGAACGTGTGAAGCGGATCGAGCGTGGTGCGAGCAGTGTAGCTCCGCCGGTCGCGGCAGCGAGGGATGATGACGGTGTCGAAGCTTCGGACGCTAAGCCTCGAACTG
>JBKPNY010000013.1:0-1071 GCA_046732835.1 Gemmatimonadota bacterium
TGTACGCGGTCTGGGAGGCGGCTTCGACAACTCAAAGGCGTTTCTGCTGTTGGAAAATTGCATCGTTCCGTGAAATGGAAACGGCAAGGACGGTGAACATGTTTCTGCTGCTCATTGCGTTATTCGGACTGCTCGTTCCCAACGGTTTGTTCGTGTATTGGCTGTTCTATGAGTATGACGGATTGGCGAATGTCCTTCAGAACAAACTCGCGATCGCTTTCATCCTCGACGCGTTCCTGTCGCTCGGACTGCTCGCTTATTACTTTGCCACCAGACCAGTCGGGCGAATTAAGTGGTACTGGTTTATCGCCTTGTCTCTCCTCGGCGGCCTCGGCTTTAGCATTCCGTTTTACTGGTGGCTGAACAAACGAAACCCTGCCTGACCTGCCAAACCGCCAGACTTCGGCCCAACTTGCTTTAGTGCGAAGAGGCGCGTGTTAATTCAAACGCCGCGCGACTCTAAACGTTTGTGTTGCGGCCTTTGATGAGCCGGTAGATCCACAGCAGCACAATCGCTCCGATAACGGAGAGCACGAGGCTCATCAGGAATCCGGGCTGACTTATGTCTCCGCTGTCGGCCGCTGCGCGTCCATAACCGAACAGCGCGCGTCCGATAAATCCACCAATCACCGCGCCCGCAATTCCGAGCAGAATCGTTACGATAGCGCCGCCCGGGTCTTTACCTGGCATAATCGCTTTCGCAATTAACCCCGCAATCAAGCCAAAGACTATCCAACCAATAATCGCAAACATGTCTGAACCCCTTTCGTTTGTCGCAGCTGCCCGTGGGTCTGTTCGCACGCTTTTGAAACAATAGTGCGGAGATCTACAGGCAATAGCAACCTGCAGACCATCGCGGTGAGTAAGAGGGCAACACATTTGGAGTGCGGCGGCAGGACGCCGCTTTCTCTTCGCCTCGGCTTGAAGCTGCGGTGACGGCGCTGCGACAGGTGGCAACGAAAACAAAGCGGTGACGGGTCATCGCACTCCAAGGAGTTGACGCGCTCCAAAAGACGCCGCTTTCGTTATACTCGCCGTGTGGCAGACGCTTTCAAATACATTAGCGACGAG
>JBKPNY010000014.1:0-2930 GCA_046732835.1 Gemmatimonadota bacterium
CGGGACACCGACGGATTGTGTGATGCTCGCTGTCGAAGCTCTGATGGACGAGCGTCCAAACTTCGTGCTGAGTGGAATCAATCACGGGCAGAACATGGGCGAGGACGTACTGTATTCCGGTACAGTAGCGGCTGCGATGGAAGGCATATCCATCGGCATACCATCCATCGCGATCTCATTCGCAGGTGGAGATCTTCGGGCAGATGTGAGCATGCTCGACCATCAGATCGAGCCGTTGACTGCGCTTCTGAAGCATCTTACATCGCTGCCGACCTTTCCTGAAAACACGCTTCTCAACGTCAATCTTCCGCCGCTCAAAGGCGACGAAATCAAAGGCGTTCGTTTGACTCGGCTCGGCAGAAGGGTTTATTCCGATTCAATCAAGCGAATGCAGGATCCGTGGGGCAGGCCGATCTTCTGGATTGGCGGTGGATCGATCGAGTGGTCAGGGCCGGAGAATTCTGATTTCCGCGCGATCGAAGAGGGATACATCTCGGTCACGCCGCTTCACCTCGACGTAACACATCACGCGATGCTCGAATCACCGGAGAAGTGGTGGCAGGAACAGTAGCAGGGCAGGATTTCCGTGGTCCGCGGCGCCGACTTGTCGAGCAGCTGCAGGATCAGGGTATCCGCGATCTGTCTGTGCTTCATGCGATCGACGAGATCCCGCGGCATCTCTTCGTTCCGACTGGGGTTCGTCATCGTGCTTACGAAGATTCGGCCCTTCCAATCGGGAATGGCCAGACCATCTCGCAGCCCTCGATTCACGCGCGGTATCTCGAGCTTCTCAAGCTGACGGGAAACGAGAAAGTCCTGGAGATCGGGACCGGCTCGGGATATCAAACCGCGCTTCTTTCGAGGCTCGCGTCACAGGTGTTCTCGATCGAGCGAATTGGGCCGTTGCTCGACAAGGCCAGAGAAGTCTTAAAGGAGATGGGAGCGAACAACATTTCCTTCATGCTCGGCGACGGTACACTGGGATGGCGCCAGTTCGCGCCGTTCGATGCAATTCTCGTTGGAGCTGCGGCGCCCGACATTCCTGAAGCGTACATGGAACAGCTCGCCGAGAATGGGAGACTTCTCATTCCACTGGGAAATCGCGAAGAGCAGATTCTGCATCTCTTCACGCGGCATGGGGACAAGCTCGAAAGGGAAGACATAGCGCCGGTGCGGTTCGTTCCTCTCCTTGGCAAACACAGCTGGGAGGAATGAGATGACGCGAGGCCTTCGATATCCACCGTTTGCGAAACCTGGCGCATCAGCGCCAAAGCCTGTAGCGACTGAGGCTGAGCTTCCTCCCATCGAGAATTTTCTCGACGAGCTTCCATCGATCGACGATTTCCTGGAAGCGGACTATCCGCCAATCGAGGATTTTGCCCCGTCTGCGGAAGATGTCGAACAATATTCCGAGCCGATCTCAGCGCAGACTGAGGAAGGATGGGCTGCGGGAACCTGGCAGTCGTACGACTGGTCGTCTGCAGCGGCACTCAATCGAAACACTTCATCGGCTGTGGATTCATCTGATGCGTGGAGTGAATCGGATTGGCCAGATCCGGTGTCAGTTGGGTCTTCGGTCGCGGGGCGTCAGTCCCCGGGCGGCGATCATGCCAGTGCCTCGAGATCGGAGAGTCCAACAGCAGATGAAATTGCGAACGCGCTGGATGGAATCGCTCATCGAATACGGAGTGGCGAGCTTGTGATCGATGAGCATTACGGAACTCGGCCCGAAGCTGCGATGGCAGCAGCACTCGCCGTGCTGCTTAGAATGCGCGGGTGAAGCACTGATGCCGACCATGCATCTCCTCGTGACTGGGCGGGTGCAGGGGGTCGGCTTTCGCTGGTTTGTAAGGATTGCAGGGCGGCGGCTCGGTCTGGCCGGCTGGGTCAGGAATCGTGAGGATGGCTCAGTCGAGCTCGCCGCGTCGGGGCCTCAGGAGAAGCTCGACGAGATGAGGAAGCAGGTCCGCCGAGGTCCGGATGCAGCGGAGGTGGAGGACGTGCAAGATCTCGATGCGATCGACGGCGAGCTCGAATTTCCCTTCGGGATGCGAAGGTAGGCAACGGATTCTGAATTCTGACCGTCAGCATTCAGCATTCAGTATTCATTCCAGCATCTTGCTCGGTTAATTTGGCTTAGCCCCGGCCCCCGTAGCTCAGGTGGATAGAGCAGCGGTTTCCTAAACCGTTGGCCGGGTGTTCGAGTCACCCCGGGGGCATCTCAACCTTCAATGAAAAGACAATGACGCAGCCTTTTTCGACTACCGAGCGTACAGAATCGATCATGGACTGGTTCCAGCTCCACAGCCGCGAGGCGACGTGGGCGGGAATCGCGATTGTGGCCCTGGCCGCCGGCGGCTGGTTCTACAACAGGTCCAGGGAGCTCAAATCGGAGCGTGCCGAAAGGGCATACTATCAGGCCCAGCGTTCGGTGAATGCGGGCAATATGCCGCTGGCCGAATCAGACCTGAAGAAGATGATCGAGCGGTACGACGGCACCAGCGCTTCGAGCCTGGCGCGCATTCAGTTAGCCCAGATCATGTACGATCAGGGCAAGTACCAGGAAGGCATCAACGAGCTCAAGGCAGCAGAAGACAAGGTGGGCTCGAGCAAGGATTTTGGAGAGGCGCTTCACAAGGTTATGGCCGCCGGATACGAACAGCTGAAGAACTACAACGCGGCCGCCCAGCAGTACGAGGAGGCTTCGAAGGTCGCCCGCTTTGATGCCGACCGGCAGCGTGATCTGGCCTCGGCTGGGATGGCTTACCTCAGCGCCGGAAACAAGGAAAAAGCAAAACAGATCTGGACTGATTTGGGAGCCGATTCTAAGGGAGCGGTTGCTGGAGAGGCAAGAGTTCGTCTGGGTGAATTGACGGCAACGCCAGCACCGAAGTCCTGACGACAGCAAGGCGACGGCAGGGATTGCGTCG
>JBKPNY010000015.1:0-15541 GCA_046732835.1 Gemmatimonadota bacterium
GTCGGGTGATCTCGACTGCGCCATCTGCACGCCCTGCTGTCCGTCGAGGGCAATGATCACTTCGTAGCCTCGGCGCTGCAGGCGTCGCGAAAGCATGTCGCGATTCATCTCGTTGTCTTCTACAAGCAGAATTCGACGCATGGCCCTACGCACCGTATCGACAATATCCTGCGCGTACGTTTCGATATCCTCGACGAATGGCTGCCCTTCGGCCGATATTTTCAGCTCTTCGATCTGGAGAAGCGACCGAGTACTTCGGACCATCCTTTTGAGCTCGTGAGCCACGAGCGTTTGTTCTTATCGCGTAATCTCTGCTCAGTGATACCGACGGTTCGCCAGGGCTTCGGTGCGGAATCCACACTCCGAATGCGTCCGTTGAGTATCGTCTCGTCGAGGGATGGAGTGGACGAGCTGCGTGCCGCACGGATTCCGAGCAAGCGGTTTCGAAGCTGCTGCCACATGTGCGTCTCCTGTTGAGGCTGATCGAGGCGTCGCCAGAAGCGCCAGGGCGGGCATTGCGGTGCGGCGGCAGATCGGCGGGCTGGTGGGAGATTCCGGCGCGATCGTAACGTCCAACTAATGATACACTGGTGCACCGGTTGCCGCTCAACGGGATCGAAGATCCCTGCTTATCACACGCGTTTCAGTTCCTGCTCGCCTTGTTGTCCTCCTCTACACGGGACATTCGGATTTCGCAGCGTAAGAACCGTCGAGATTCGTTGGCAGCATGCGCATTTGATATATTCGTGCGAGCAGCGCTGCCGCCAACTCTTTTCATTTTGTCAATGATTCGTCGTTATCGCGTATGCGCAGCACTCCTCATGTGCAGCGTGCTCGTCGCACCGCAGCACAGACTGAGCGCGCAACAGACTAACACTCCCGAGGTTCTCTTTCGTCTGGATGATATCGGGATGAATCATTCAGTGAATCTCGCGATCGAGAAAGTCGCTCGGACAGGAATGCCTTTCTCAGTGTCGATGCTTTTCGTTTGTCCGTGGTATCAGGAGGCTGTAGAGATCCTGAAGAAGTATCCGAACGTGACTGTGGGGGTGCACCTCGCGCTCAATTCCGAGTGGCGCAATTACCGCTGGGGCCCGGTACTCGGCAAAGGAGGAGTGCCGTCACTGGTGGACAGCGTTGGCTACTTCCTTCCGTCGGTCGATGCCTTTCTCGCAAGCAAGTATGATCTCGGCGAAGTGGAGCGCGAGCTGAGCGCGCAGGTCGAGCGCGCTCTGCGCTCGGGATTGAAGATCACTTATGTCGACCATCACATGGGAACCGTCCGTTCGACTCCGCAGCTGCGCGAGGTCGAGGAGCGCGTAGCCAGGAAATACGGCCTGGCGATTTCCACTTATTTCGGCGAGTCGTATTTCTCACTTTGGGGCGAACCCGTCGCTTCCAAGAGATCGGCACTGCTCGACCATCTCGCCAAAGCCAGGCGAGACAGCGTCAACCTCATCGAAGTGCATGTCGCCGAGCGTACTCCAGAAATGGAAGTCATCTTCGACATGAACGCGCCGTCGCAGAACGCTCCTGCCGCCGGCGTCGTTGATCATCGCAAGGCGGAGCTGGAGACGATGCTTTCTCCCGACCTGGCGGAGATGGTGCGGTCTGGCAAGATACGCCTCGTGACGTATCAACAGCTGGTGGCGCGTAAAGGGTTGAGCAGTATGAAGCCGCCAGCTGGAAACTAATTAACGGGCAGCGCGTTGCTCTTTAGCAGCGCGCGGAATCGTGGATCGCGCCGCAGTGCGGCGAATCCAGGCTCTGCAACGCCATGCGGAAATCCAGGATGCTTTTGCTGAGCTGATATCTCGAGCCAGTCGATTGCGGCCTTTCTCTGTCCAACTGCATCGAAGAGCAGCGCAACTTGCGGCGTGTAAATCTTCGTTTTCGATGTACTCGACTTGAGGCTGTCGAGAATGCGCAGAGCCTCGTCACGCTTTCCAGCCAGTGCCAACGCACGACCGTAGTACGCTGTCTCGATCGCACCGCCACGGGCGAGGGTCGCCGCCTTGTTGAATTCCCGCAGGGACTCTTCACGCTTTCCCGCGGACTCATAAACAAGGCCGAGGGTCCAGTGCGGCTGCGACAACCCTGAGTCCAGCTCAATTGCGGTGTTAATCGGCTGCATCGCAAGGTCCGCGCGCCCCGCGGCAACCAGCGTATATGCGAATTGCGAAAACGAAATTGCTGCGAGCGGCGCGAGCACAGTTCCCATGCGCGCTTCGCGAACCGCTTCATCGAACCGATGCATCGCTATCAGGTAAACGCTGTACCATCCATGTGCTTCAGAGCGATCGAGTTCAATAGCCGTCTTGAACTCACGCTCGGCGTCGGTCCATTTCCATTCGAACGCATAGAAGTAGCCGCCAAGCGCGGTGTGTGCTTCTGCAAGACTCGAATCGAGTGCAACTGCTTTCATTGCCGGCGCACGCATACGCTCGCGACCTTCGGACGATGAGATGTAGCCGCGCACCCCAAGCGGGGGATAGACGGACGCAAGCCCCGCATACGCTTCAGCGTAATTCGGATCTGCTTCGATCGCTTTCCTGAAGTAATCGATGGCCTTCGCAAGACTTCCGCTCCGCCTCTGCAATGCGAAGTAGCGTGCCTGCATCAGATATGTGTGAGCGACGTCGTTCGTCGTTCGCGGGCGGACGATTCTCTCGCGCTCTTCGGGTGTAAGCTCAGTCTGAAGTGCGCGCGTGATACGGAGAGCGAGATCCGATTGTATCGCAAAGATATCAGGACCCTCGCGCTCGAAGGTCTCCGACCACAAATGATATCCGTCATCAGCGTTTATCAGCTGAGCAGTAACGCGCACCCGGTCCCCGACCTTTCTTACGCTGCCCTCGAGAACTGTTCGCACGTTGAGCATGCGCCCTATCGCGCGGATATCGCGGTTCTGTCCCTTGAACGCGAACGCGGAAGTGCGGGACGCCACCTGCAAAGCGCGCACATGCGAGAGCGTTCCAATCAGCTCGTCGGTGAGGCCGTCGCTGAAATATTCTTCCCTGCGATCCGCGCTCATGTTGGTGAACGGAAGCACCGCAATCGTATGCGCGGGCGATGCATTCGTGCTGACTGCGTTCCTCGTTGAACCGCGGTAGCTCGCCGAGATCATGGTTCCACCAGCAACGACTGCGACGAGAGCCGCGGCGGAGATGAGCGCGATTCGCAATTTCGGAAATCGATGAGTCGGAACATCACCCAGGTCCCGCGTTCCAGCTGCAGGCGCATCAGTGATGTGCATCTGCATCCGCGGAGTTCCAGTCGACGCGCGCAGCTTGTCGGCCAGCGCACTGACGTCAGCGTTCGGGTTTGCGTCGAGCTCGCTCTTGAGAAGAGCCTGATGATTCTGCGCATGACGCAGTGCACCCGTGCGATCGCCAGCGGCATCGAGGGCCGTCATCAGACCAACGGCACCGCGGCTGTCGAGCGGATCGGCGGCCGAGTATCGCCTCCACCAGACGAGGGCGTCATGGATTCTCCCCTCTGATTCGCTGGCGCGCGCCAGTTTTTCGAGGGCGCCCAGGTAATCGCGGTGAAGCGCGTCCCGCTCGGCATCCTGCCATCGGCTGAACTCCGAAGCCTTGTCGATGTGAACGCCGTCCAGAAACGGTCCGTGATACAGATCGACGGCAGCTTCGAGCTCATGTCTTTTCAGATGATCAGCGAATTCACCAACGTCGGTGGCAATCAGACTTGAATCGAGAGACAACTCTGAAGTGCCGACGATCACATCCGGGGCGGCGAGCTGGCGACGAATCGTATGCAGCATCTGCTTCAGTGCTCCCCGCGCGCGGTCCATATCGCTTTCGGGCCAAAGCAGCGTCATCAATTTTTCCCGCCCGATGCCGCTTTCGCCCGAACGGGCGAGGATGGCGAGAAGAGCCAATGCCTTTCGCTGCGAAGCAAGATCGTCGAGCCGCGCGTTTTCTTTTTCGAGGCTTAAACCGCCAAAAGTCCGTAATCTCAGCATAAATCCTTAAAAATCCTTCAACCTCACCGGCTTCTGACCGGTGAATAACCGCCGGCTCACCGGCCCGGTCTAGATACTACCTCGTTCATTGTCGTGCAACACGCGTCTGGGTACGCGCTAGCCGATTCAACCAATGGCAGAGATGAGGAGGATGCGGATGAGAAAGGCAGCAGGGCTCGCAGCGATGGTCGCCATCACAGCTTGTTCTTCAGAGCGTGCGGTACCGACTGAGTTCGAAACGACGGTTCCATTGTATGCAAAGGGCGGAAACGCCGACACCAACATGGGAGCTCACCTGAGGGGTGGTGAAGAAGTATTGGCCACGATTCCGAACACGTCGGTGTCGACGGCGCAGGGGCAAGCGACTTTCAGAATCACAGGAACGATGGTCGAGTTCAGGCTTGTTGCATCTAACATCAACAACGTTGTCATGTCCCACATTCATTGCGGGATTCCCGGAACCACCGGTCCTATCGGCCAGTGGCTTTTCCCGAACACAGCGGGTGGCCCGCCGCTACCTCCTCCGGGAATCGTGGAGCAGAACGGAATCCTCGCATCGGGCACGTTTGACGCTGCCGGTGTTAACTGTCCAGCCGCCGCAGGAAACCCTGCAAGCGGGCTTCCCCTTCTCACTGCGATGCGTAACGGATGGACGTATGTGAACGTTCACACCAACGACGGAATTGCGCCTGCCAATACCGGCCCGGGAGATTTTCCCGGCGGCGAGATACGCGGACAGCTGCACAGCGACGGCAACGAATAAAAAAAAGCCCTGCGATGTTTTCATCGCAGGGCTTTTTTCAGTGAATTCCGTTTTGTCGTTCAACCTGACGTCATCCTTCTGAATTCCTTGTGACTTGATCTCAACGGATGACGTCAAAATGAGCCATCATGCCCGCAGCGTGGTGCTCGAGAATGTGACAGTGATACATCCATTCTCCGGGACGGTCATCAGGCATCCACGCAATACGAATCTGCCCGAAAGCAGGGACGTTCGCTGTGTCTTCCCACGAAAGGAATGCCGGAGGCTCACCGTTAACCTCGAGGACCTGAAAGAAAAAGCCATGCAGATGGAAAGGATGATGAACCGGCGATCTGTTCAATACGTCCCAGACTTGCAACTCTCCAACGCGAACCGGGTCGGCGTGATGATGCTGCTCGCGATTGATGTTGAACTCAACGCCGTGTTTCAATCCGAGGCTGAATCCGAGACGTACCTCGCGATTCGGCGTGACCGATCCCGTCACAAGCGGCTTGATTTCACGCAGTCGTTCTGGCAGACGCGATCTCGATGGCTCTGGAGCTGACACCTGAACCGTAGCAAACAGCTCCGGTTTCTTGTGTCGCTTGAACGATCCTCGATTGAAGGGCAGGGTCTCGATACGAAGCGTTTCCCCCTCGGCGAAGGGACCGACAACGATCTCGACGCGATCCGCAGGTGCGAGAAGAATCTCCTTCGCGGGGACCGGCGACTCGATTAGACCGCCGTCGGTCCCGATGATGCTGAACTCGCGGCCATCGATCGAGAAAAGCACATACCGGGCGCTCGACGCGTTCACGATACGCCACCGCTCTACCTGTCCCGCGGCCATCGTGAGTCGTGGTTCCTGCCTCCCGTTAATGAGCCGGATGCTGCCTTCGCGCCCGTCATGTGATTCGATCCACCATCCTGGCGACTTGATCTGACCATCATCCTCGAGCTCGATGTCATCAAGCACCAGAGTTCTGTCGGCGTCGAACACGGGCTCATCCGGGGATCGAACGATGAGAGCGCCATATAGTCCGCGCTCCAGCTGGACCGTCTCATTGAAGTGCGAGTGGTACCAGAAAGTTCCAGCATCAGGCAGACGGAACCTGTAAGTGAACGTCTCGCCTGGAGCGACAGGCTGCTGAACCATTGCGGTTCCATCCATCGCAGCCGGGATTCGAAGTCCATGCCAATGTATGACGGTGGGTTCGGGAAGTTTGTTCGTAAGACGCACCTCGAGTACATCTCCCATGGTGGCTTCGAGGGTTGGCCCGGGTACCGTTCCGTTGAAAGTCCAGGCGCGTGTTGTGATTCCGGGAACGAACTCCCAGTCAGATTCGCTTGCTTCTATCTCGACCGAAACGACGCGGCGACCGCTGTCGGGTTGTGCCGCGGAATAAGCCTCGGCGTACGCACTTCGCTCCGCTTCACCAGGGACGGTGTGGGCATGATGATGATGGTCGTGGCTCGATGACATTGGTGCCAAAGTAATTCCTTGCTCAGCGCATGGTGAGCGGTCATCGAATCACGTCGAGGCTGCGACCCCGAACTCGACGCTGTGCTTCTCGCGTCCAACAAAAGTGAGGATTGCGACTGACAGTGCAGCGAGTGCGGCAACTACTGCGAGTGCCAGCGCGTAATTGTCACCGCGAGCCTCAGCAAAACCTGCCTGCAGTGTGGCATTCGCCGACGCCAGCAGATTTCCAAGCTGGTAGGCGAATGCGGGGAATGTCGCGCGCACCTCGTCCGGAGATATCTCGTTCAGGTGCACGGGAATGACACCCCACGCCCCCTGCACGCAAAGCTGAATGAGGAATGCGCCAAGTGCGAGGAGTACGAGGTTTGTGCTGAATGACCACAATGGAATTACCGGAAGTGCGAGTAAAGCGGCGGTAATTATTGCTCGGCGCCTCCCGACGCGTTGTGAAAAGGCCCCGAGCGAAAGCCCGCCAACGATAGCGCCGAGGTTCGCGATGATCACTATAGTGCTGACGGTTTGTGTGTCCAGCTTCCGCTGAGCCTGAAGGAACGTCGGATACAAGTCCTGCGTGCCGTGGCTCAGGAAGTTGAACGCCGTCATCAGTATGACGGTGTGAAGGAAAAGCATTCCGTGATTTTTGATCAGCGCGCCAATCGGGACGCGTGGGCGTGCACGCATGCGGTGCCATGCCGGCGATTCCTCAACGTTGCGCCGAATGAAAACCACAAGCAGCGCGGGAAGCACTCCGACCATGAACATTCCACGCCATCCTATATGATCGAAGAGAAGTCCGTAGACGATCGATGCGAGTAGAAAGCCCGAGGGGTAGCCCACCTGAAGAACTCCTGACACGGCCCCGCGCGACTTCGTCGGAATCGTCTCCATGGTGAGTGATGCGCCGAGCCCCCATTCGCCTCCCATCGCAAATCCGAATGCGGCGCGGATGATCAGCAGTGCAGTGAGGGACGGCGCAAACGCGGACGCGAGCTCAAGAATCGAGAACAGCAGAATGTCCGCCATGAGGACGGGACGGCGTCCGAAGCGGTCGCCAAGTATTCCGAACACAAGCGCGCCAAGAGGTCGCATGGCGAGCGTCAGCGTGATCGCTACGGAGACAGCTTTTATGTCGGAGTGGAACTCCGCAGCGACAGCGCGGAGAACAAATACCATCAGGAAGAAATCGAACGCGTCGAGCATCCATCCCAGATAGCTGGCGATGAATGCGTTTCGCTGCTGACTGTTGAAGGTCTTCCACTCGGTGACGATGCCCATCGGATCTCTCTCTATGGGTTCGGCGCGCGGAATGTATGCATAGGCCTGCCGCCTGTGCCACCTTCAGAAAGAAAACCCGCGATGCGGAGCATTGAGGGTTTTCTAAAACTTTCTGGCGATCGGTGCCCTATTGGATCGCAAGGGAATACTGGCCCTGTGAAGAACCAGCAGCGCGCGCGACGATTGTGTAGTAACTGGCGGTGGCAGCCGTGAACGTGATTTGCGCGTCGGTGGTTGTCGCATCACGGTTGTCGTCTTGTGCCAGAAGATTTCCGGTCGCATTTAGAATCTCGAGATACGAGTCGATGCTGGCGGATGTCATGCTGATTGTTGCCGATTGCCCCGCTTTCAGAAAGATCTGGAATTTATCGGCGTAAATTGGTGACGCAGGTGGCTGGTTCCACAGGCAATCGGTCGATGCAATGTTTTGACTGGTGGAAACGTTCCTCGCGACAAAAATCAGCTCACAACCGGTGTTGTTCGGTGAAGTACTGGCTGCCTGCAAACTGTACGCGCCCGTGATCGACGGGAGTGCCGAGCTTGTACCGAGGAGGTATGTCCCCGCGGGGAGGGTCGCCTTAATGGCTGAATTCGTGGTTGTCCCGCTCTGATCATCGTTTTCGGCGACGGCAGTGCCGTCTGCGAATGATAAGTACAGATAGGTGTTAAAGAGGGTCGTGTTCTCGCTGAAGAGATACGCATCAGCTGCTGGCAGTTCTATCTCGAAGTAGTCGACGAATCGCCCATTTGGCAGCGAACAATCGTTCGTCTCGAGGAACCCGCCGACTGAGCCTGGCTGAAATCCCCTGTGAAGCTCGCACTTCGAAACGCCGTTTGCGGTAAAACTGAATGAGAGACTGCCTGAAGTTGCGGTAAGAACGTTCGGACCCGGGGTCAAACCGAGCGTCCATGCTCCGACCGTCGCAACACCGGAGCTGTCGGTGACCTGAGACGCGCCAAAGATTGTGCCTCCGCCCGCGGTGATGTTGAAAGTGACTGGCGCGCCAGCAAACGGATTTCCGTTCTGATCGCGCACGATGACAGAAGGCGGCGGAGAAATATTAAGTCCCACATACTGCGACAGGTTTGTTTGCGAATTTGCGGCGATCGTCCTTGCGGCTAACGGCTCTGCTTTTTCTCCTGAGCTGCAGTTTGCCGTGACGATGGGGAATAAGGTGAGGATGGATCTGACTTTGCGGACGGGTGCCACTTTGTAGCGAGCCTCTCCAGAGTTTAAAACGCTGTCTCGATGCGAAGTTATCGCCAGCCAAGCGCAGGTGCCACGTGCACCAGGATCGACTCGATGACGTGCGCGTTGTAATCGACGCCAAGCATGTTCGGGACGGTCAACAGGAGGGTATCGGCTTCAGCGATTGCCTCATCAACTTTCAATTTCTCTATCAGCTGATCCGGCTCCGCGGCATAAGAGCGCCCGAATACCGCTCGCATGTTGTCGATGTACCCAATCTGATCGCCGCTTTCATCACGACCGAAGTAGAGGTGGTCGCGATCGTCCATCAGTGCAAAGATGGATCGAGAAACCGATACCCTCGGCGTTCTCGAATGGCCCGCATCACTCCACGCTTTTCGAAAGAGGCGAATCTGTCGCGCCTGCTGTACGTGGAAAGGCTCGCCGGATTCATCCTCCTTGAGCGTTGAGCTCTGCAGATTCATTCCATGTTGCGCGGCCCATACGGCGGTGGCGTTAGAGGCTGAGCCCCACCAGATTCGCTCGCGCAATCCTTCGGAATACGGTTCGAGCCTGAGCAATCCCGGCGGATTGGGAAACATTGGCCGCGGATTTGGCCGGGCGAATCCTTCGCCCTTCAACAGCTCGAGAAAAACCTCAGCACGGCGCCTGCCCATGTCCGCGTCGGATTGACCTTCCGCCGGTGCGTACCCGAAGTGACGCCAGCCGTCGATAACCTGCTCAGGCGAGCCGCGGCTGATTCCAAGCTGCAGTCGTCCGTTGCTTATCAAATCGGCTGCACCTGCATCCTCGAACATGTAGAACGAATTTTCGTACCGCATGTCGATCACGGCGGTGCCGATCTCGATGCGCGTGGTTCTCGCGCCGACTGCGGCGAGCAGCGGAAATGGAGACGAGAGCTGCCGGGCAAAGTGATGGACGCGAAAGTACGCCCCATCCGCGCCGAGCTCCTCCGCCGCAACCGCGAGGTCAATCGACTGCTGTAGAACATCGGCGGCTGATCGCACGGCCGATTGACGCGAGGCATCCCAATGTCCAAAGGATAAGAAACCGATTTTCTTCATTTTTGGTGAAATGCATTAATCAAAAAAAAGCCATTGTGCGAGCGTCAGCGAATCTTCTTCGCCTTAACCGGTTCCTCGCCTTCGCCGAAGTGGAACTCCAGTCCAGTGACGTTTGCACCTTCGCGTACGAATCGCACGCGCGTAGGTGTCGTCACCTTAAAAAAGAAATCGCCTTTCGGAGATGCGAACAACTCCAATCGATCGTCTTTTGTCGGAATGTTGATGAAGAGGTGCGTTCCCTCGCGCGTGACCGAGTAGGTCCGCCGCTCGTTCTGACGGTACTCACCTGCATATGCGGCTAGGACGGCCTCGTCGAGCGCGATCGTCGGCTCCGCACGCGCGGCGCGTCCTTTCAGCCAACTCTGCATCACCGAATCCGCTGCTTCCTTGCAGTGATCGTCGCCGTTGAAAACGAAGTGCCTGAGAAACGAACAGACGAAGGGATTCGTCTGGCCCGGCACCCAGAAGGGATCGCTCAGCGCTTCACTGTTAGCGAGAAGAATCATTGAGAGATTCTTCGCCGGCAATTTGAAATAGATGGCGGAGTAGCCGGAGCCCCAGTTTCCACTATGCCAGACCATCCGCTCGCCTCGATAATTCTCCACGAACCAGCCCAATCCATACGGCAGCGTCTTTCCGGAATTGGACACAAACGGTGTCCACGCAAGCTCCTGCGTTTTCGATTGGAGTAGTTTGTGGCGATCGATCGCAACGTCGAATTTCGCAAAGTCGCGCACCGTTGTGAGCAGACCTGCTGATGCGCTCATGTCTTTGCCCGGATATGTGGCGGCGACGATTTCACCATTGCCGTAGAAGGCGTAGGGCTTGGCGAAGTGCGCGAGTGCGGGTGCGTAGCGGCGCGCGAGCTCCGGATTCTCGATCACACTATGGCCCGGTACGCTCTCAGTCATCTGCAACGGGTCGAGAATCTGTCGTGTGATCACCTGCGCAAGCGACGCGTTGTATTTCTTTTCGATCACACCGGTGATGACGTCGTAGAGCGCGCCGTTGTACTTGAACGCGTCGCCCGGCGTTCCTTCGGATGTGTGACTGAGAATGTGGCGGATCTGCACTCGCGGATCGGTGATCGGCGCTGCGTATCTGGACGGCGGGTAATTTATTGCCGGTTCGTCGAGCGACACCTGTCCTCTCTCGACCAGCTGCATGAGAAGTGTCGAGCCGAACGTCTTCGTAGCCGAGGCAATGCTGTACAAAGTCTCAGGCGTCGCGGGCACCTTGTTCTCGACGTCGGCATATCCAAAGCCGCGCATCCAGAGGATTTTCTGGTTCTCGACGATCGCCGCGGACAGACCGGGTATTCGGAGCGTGTTACGAATTTCGTCCGCGTCGCGCACGAAGCTCGTGATACGATTCGCATTCGTCGAGGCGCAGGCGGTGACGACGAAAAGCAATGGAATCAAAAGGAATTTCTTCACGATATCTCCGCGACAACAAAATGAATGGCGAGTATGACCCGATCCAATGTGCGTTAGACAGGCCAAAGCGTAGTATCGTTCGATCATGACTTCATCGAGTCTCGGCGTGCAGCTCAAGCGAAGTTATCGTCACCGGGGCGACCGGATTTGAACCAGCGACCTCCTGCGCCAATGGCTATTACCGTGGACTACCCACCGCGAGCGCGCATCATGGAACGTCCATCCGTCGAAGTCGTCGAATTGACATAAAAAGAAATCCTCCCGCCACTAAAACAGTCATGACAATCGCGGGCGTCATAGTCAGGTGCGGGACACCGTCGAACCGACGCGGATCGATTCCATGCATCAAGCCAATCGCATAATGACGAATGCTCAACAGCCGAACGCCGCTGACAAACCCGGAGAAGAATCCTTCCCACAAAACGATGTAGAGAAGACCTAGCCCTATTGCCTGCGTCGACACCAGGCCAAGCCATACGAACGCTGACGCGTAGAGAACGACGCCGACTATCGCCGACACCGTTACAGCAATGGTAGCCCGGATGTCGCCGACAAATGCGACATAGCTCGTGAAGAAAGCGCTCACCGCGATGAACGGTGCTGCGATAGTGATCGTCGCCAGGAGCTTTGGCACCGCAATCTTCCAGCGCGGAATCGGAGTCAATGTGAGATTCGCAAGCGTGCGATCCTCGACTTCGTTTCCAAAAGCGGCAGCCGCGATTGCAAGAACAACGAGCGGAGCGATCGATCCTGCCAGCATCGCGCTCAAGATCGACTTCTCGAATTCCATCACCGACGGTGCGTGGTCAGAGTGAAGCATGACGACAGCAATGATCACCGGCAGCGCTGCAAGTACAGTCATGATCGAGAGCCGCCAGCGTCCTGCAAGCTGACGAAGGGTCAGGCGATAAACAGGTCCCATGTCTATTGCTCCACGAGGTAACCGAACACACTCTCGAGAGAATCATCGAGTGGCTCGATTCTGCGAAGCCTGATCTCGGACGATTGCGCGAGTTTTGGCAGCTCGATCTGGAGATCCAGAACATTCCGGCTCAACACCACCAGCGCGCCATCGGGATCGACATGCACAGCATCGACCGATTCCAGACTCAGAACATGAGCAGCAAGCCTGCGCGGTGAATCACACAGCACGCGAACGTGATACGGCCGCTTGTTGAGCGCGGCGCGAATCGCGCGGAACCCTCCAGCTGCCGCAAGCTTTCCGTTCACGATAAGAAGCACGGTATCCGCAAGCTGTTCGACTTCCTCGAGAATGTGGGACGACAGAACAATCGTGCGTCCCCCTGACGCGAGCTCCTGAAGCAGGCGCTTGAAGTGAACACGCTGCCGCGGATCGGCGCCGTTCAGCGGCTCATCCAGAATCAGAATCTCCGGATCGTGCACCAGCGTCGCGGCGAGCCGCATTCGCTGACGCATGCCGCGCGAGTAAGTATCCATCGTGCGATCCTGAGCGTCGGCAAGATCGACGAGAGCTATCGCGCGATCGACTGCGCTCTCCAGATCGCTCACACCTTTCAAGCGGCCCATCATTCTCACGAAGTCGCGGCCCTTCATGAATTCGTAAACAGTTTCGTGCTCAGACATCACGCCGATACGGCGATAGAGCGAGGGATTGTCCCGCACCGGCTCGCCAAACACTGTGACTGAGCCACGCGACGTAGCAGCAAGTCCAGTCATCATCCGCAGCAAAGTCGTCTTGCCCGCGCCGTTGGGACCAAGCAGTCCGGTAATACCGGGCATGATGTCGAAAGTGACCTCGCTGACAGCAACTACATTTCCAAACCAGCGTGAGACTTGGTCGACGCGAATAACTGCTTCGTTTGATGGCGTCATGACGCGAGCTTCCGGTAGCGTGACCACAGTATAAAAGCAGGGATCACCGTCCACGCGAAGTACCAGGCGATCAGCACTGCCGACCCGAGCTTCTTGGCAGGAGCGTGCTCCGTCATTTCGCTGACGTCACCGAAGATGATGTCGTTGACGTGAACAGGAATAGCAGTCAGCTCGAACAACGAGATGAATTGCCCCGCAGTGCCGCCGATCTCCTGAGCCATGCCGACAGTAAATGGCGCACTAATGACGAAAAGGCCGACAAGAAATACGGAAGCGTACGCGCGCCGCGTGGTGAACGATGCAGCAAGCATCGCCAGAGTCGTCGCGTATACCGCTATTGCCGCGCCCGCGAGAATGAAGCGCGGAATGTCGAGCCAGTGCTTCGACATATAGTCCATTGGCGCAGGATCGCTGCCCGAAAGCCCGAGAAAAAGAATGACCTGGGGAAGCCACACAGCGATGAGCATCACACTCAGAAAAGCCGCCCACCGTGAAACGATATAGTCAGTACCAGTGATGGGGCGGACGCGATAAAGATTGATCACGCCGTTTCGCTTGTCGGGAGACAACAAATCCGGAGCAACGACAGCGGCAAACACAAAGAGCATTATCGATGCGATGCCGTAGAAGTCCGAGTGCGATGGGATGTCGACTTTCTCAGCTGTACCGGGACCACCCATCACATTGGCCGCTGCGGCTACGATGGAGAATACCAGTCCTATCGCCGACAGAGCGACAATGAAGAACCACGGCAGAATCTTCGCGCGTCCTCCGCGCCCAAATCCGAGCGCTGTGCGAACACCGTCCTTGAAAATCGCACGTCGGCCGCGCGAACGGCCCTCTCTGACGCCGGTGTAAGGCTGGTACCCGATGTCGAAGACAGTTCCTTCGCTCATGCGGCTTCACCATCACGTTCGAAGAGCTCGGTCAATGCACGACGACGCGGGGCCATGCGCCTGAGCGGTGCGTGTGCTTCAACCACTGCGTCCCGAACGTGATCGTACACTGTCTCGTCGCGACCCTGAATCGTGAAACCGCTGCGCTCGATTGTCACCACGACACCTCTTTTCTCCAGTGCGGCCACCAGTGCTTCACGATTCAAGTCGACTTCGATGAATACAGTTTCCGTTTCCCGGGTGAATTGTTCGACCTCACCTGACTGCACCAGTCGTCCACCCTGAAGCACGATGATGCGATCGCATGAGCGCTCGATATCGGCCATCAGGTGTGATGAGAAGAGAACGCTGATTCCGAATTCACGATGCGTTTTCCTGATGAGCGTGAGCATGTCCTCACGGCCCGCAGGGTCCAGGCCCGCTGTGGGCTCATCGAGCATCACGAATGCGGGATCGTGGACGAGCGCTTGTCCGAGTTTCACTCGCTGCTTCATTCCAGTCGAGTATCCGCCAATCGCGCGGTATCTCTCCTCAAACAATCCAACGTGCCTCAGGGTGTCGGCAGCGCGGGTGCGTGCCATCGACTGAGGCAGGCCACTTACCTCGGCCATGTGAGTCAGAAACTCTGCAGCACTCACGGTTGCTGGAAGACAATCATGCTCAGGCATGTAGCCGACACGGCCACGAACCTCAACACTGTCTGATGCATCCTGACCAAGCACGCGTGCGGAACCGGAGGTTGGCTTGACGAGACCGAGCAGGATCTTGATGGCGGTGCTTTTTCCCGCGCCGTTCTCCCCCAGAATTCCCGTGATACCGTCGGTAATGCTGAAGCTCACATCATTCAGCGCAATGACTTTTCCATACTTCTTCGTGAGATGCTCGATCTCGAGAAGCGGTTGCGCGGTGATCATGATGTCGCCTTCGGTTTATCGCATGCGGGCGCGTAACCAGCTGTGCATGCCTGCTTTCTATAGTCGTTTGCTTTATCGGCACTCTTTTGTACGCCCGAGCCCTTCTCATAAAATGCGGCGAGCCGCGCGCATGCTTCGCCGTAATTGTCTTCACATGCTTCGCGATACTGCATGGCTGCCATCCAGAAGCTCTGATCGGCACCATCGCCAAGCTCATAGGCCATGCCGCTATAAAAGCATCCCGCAGGCTCGCCATCATGGCATGCGCGCTCGAATAAAACGGAGGCAAGCGAGTCATTGTGCGCGACCGCCGTACCCGTTGTGTGAAGTTTCCCGAGTCCGACACAACCGGTGGGCACCTTCGCATCGCAGGCAGTCTTGAAAAGTTGAGCGGCGCGCGCGACGTCCTGGCTAATACCCTCGCCATCTGCGTAGAGGAAGCCGAGGTTTGCGCAGCCGAGCTGGCTTTTGCCTTCGCACGACTCGGCAAAGAGTGATGCTGCACGAGCAATGTCCTTCGGCACTACCTTGCCGCGCTTGTATAGAATTCCGAGCTGGGCGCAGCCTTCCATCGCCTTGCCTTCACATCCCTCATTCAAGAGAGAGACAGCGAGAATCGAATCTTTCTTCACGCCGGTCCCGCGTTGATAGGCAAGCCCGAGGTTAGCGCAGCCTTCAGCGA
>JBKPNY010000016.1:0-1644 GCA_046732835.1 Gemmatimonadota bacterium
CTCGAGCTCGGGCTGAAACGACTTGAAGAGTCCTTTAATCGTCTTGGTCCAGTTGGGTGGTCTGGTCCTGGCCGCGGTCGATTGGTCGCTGGCGGGTTTGGGTTCGTCTCGCAGGGCGCCGCGCGCAATGAACACGACGAAGATCAAACCGATCAGGACCAGGACTATGATTACGACCTTAGTTGGAGTCATTTGAACTTAGTGTCCGCTCGGAGCGAACGTGCGAATCAAACTGTAGATGACCAAGACGCCAATTCCACTGACCCACACCGGCCACATCCCGAGAACGACGCCGGCGACAATCGAAACTAAAGCCGCGGTGTAAATGAGCGCGAGCAGGAAGCCGAGGAACCACCAACCCCATTCGATGTCACCGCCCGAAACCGAGCCGGCCCAGTAGGCCCAATCTTCAAAGGGAATCCGGTAGTAAGCCTCCATGGTCAGGTTTTCCGTTTTGCCCGTGATTAGCCGGAACGGAATGTTGATAATCAGGGCAAGGATGTAGGCAAGCATGTAAGTGGGACCGAAGATGCGCGCCTGCCAAACGTGCATCTCCTCGTGAGACGACCAGCCACCGGCGATGACGCTGCCGATCGTCGTGGCCGCATAAGCGCCGCCGCGCGGATTTTTATCGTAGACAAACGTGCCCGAACGCCGGCTGTCATCTGTGTTCGCGACGAAGTTAGCTCCCGCTATCTTGCAGGCGGGAATCCAAACGAGAAAGCCGGCCAGCGTGTTGAGCAGTGACCAACTCATGTCCAGCAGAAAGCCAAGTACCGCGAAAACACCGAGCGCGTAAGTGCTTTTCGCGAATGCAAGCGTGGCATAAGCGGCACCGATCACTGCGGCCACGCCCAGGACGATTAACGCGGTCATCAAATCGGCGCCGATCAGTTTCATGATCCCAAAGTAACTGCCGCCGGCGAGCGCCAGGCCCAGGAACAGTCCCAGTATGCCGGCTCCTGGTGAAGATTCTTCTGCCATGAGGTTTCTCCTCGGGTGAGTTTTGACTTGCAAAGACAGGCGCGCGCCGGCCTCGAGGCGCCGGCGCGCGCTCAGCTTACTGTTTAATCAGCATGCGCTGTTTCAGGGTCGTATCCATTTTTTGGAATTGAATGCCTTCGACGAACATGGCACACCGTTGAAATGGCAGACACAGCTGCGGCACCGACACATCAACCTTTGCACCTCTCGCCGCCTGCGTATTTCCACCGGGCGTTTGGCCGGTGATCGTGACGGTGCTCGCATTACTTTCGTTTACAGTTCCGGAAACGCGACCCAGCTCCAGGCCCGCTTGTTGGAACAGTATCTGCGCTTCCGCGATCCTCTTGCCGTGTACGTTGGGAACGGTGGTCGGTTGCGCCGCGGCCACCAGCTCAACGGTGGCTCCCGGCGGCACCTTTTCACCCGCACCCGGGTTCTGGCTTTTGATATTTCCAGGGGCGACATTGGCCGCAGCCATTTCCGGTTCCTTCATAACAAACTTCAAACCCGCCGCGGTGATCTGTTGTTGCGCGAGGTTGGCCGGCCTGAAGGTAACGTCGGGCACAGGAATTTGCCGCTGTACCGCGATTACTAATTCAACGGTCGAACCTGCCTTTACCTGTGCGCCGGCGGCAGGCTGTTGGCTCACTACCTGGTTAG
>JBKPNY010000017.1:0-2613 GCA_046732835.1 Gemmatimonadota bacterium
AACTCCACCACACTCATCCGCTGTACGTCGTCGTCTTCAACGACCAGCAGTTTGCGAACGCGTCGTTCGGCGAAGTCGCGAATGTCGTCGAAGGCTTTATGCAGCACCTCGTGCGTCACTGGTTTCTGAACGTGATTGAATGCGCCCTGTTTCAATGCACGCTGCCGTTCTTCTTCGACCGAGATGATGTGAACTGGAATGTGACTGGTCGCCGCGTCATGTTTCAGACGATCCAGGACTGTCCAGCCATCGCGATCCGGCAGACGGATATCAAGCGTGATTGCCGACGGTTTGTACTTCTGCGCCAGGGCCAGGGCCATCGTGCCGCTGGTGGCCACGATGCCTTTGAATCCTTTTTCGCGCGCCAGGTCGAGCAGGATGCTCGCGAAGCTGATGTCGTCTTCAACAATCAAGACAGTACGGTCGCCCCTTTGGATCATCGTGCGATCGTCGGCAATCGCTGCCGACTCACTCGACAGTAGCGCCAGTGCTTCCGTGTCGTACGACTCGACCGGTGTCCACGCAGCTTCAGTTTCCCGGGCGGCGGTTACGGTTCGTTGCTGCTCCGCGGGTCTCACGTTCGAAACGACCGGGGTGTAATTGCGCGGCAGGTAGAAAGTAAACGTGCTGCCTTCACCGGGGGACGAAACTACACGAATCTCGCCACCGAGCAGGCGCGCGATCTCGCGGCTGATGTTCAAGCCCAGGCCCGTGCCGCCATACTTGCGGCTGGTAGTGCCGTCGGCTTGTTGAAACGCTTCAAAAATGATCCGCTGCTTCTCGGTGGGAATGCCGATACCCGTGTCATGGACGGCAAAGGCAATCACCTCGCTCGCGCGATTCAGCGACTCAAGATGATAGGTCTCACCGGGCCTGGCCGGTGCGACGCTCAACACAACCTTGCCTGTTTCAGTAAACTTAAACGCATTCGACAACAGATTCATCAGGATTTGCTGCAAGCGCTTGTCGTCCGTGTGAATCTCCGGATCCATATCCTCCGCTAACTCAATTGCGAATTCGAGGTTCTTGTCCTGAGCCAGCTGATGGAAACTGCGCTCGAGCTGTCCGGTTATGTCGGTCACCAACACGTTACCGACTTCGACGCCCATCATGCCTGATTCAATCTTGGATAGATCGAGGATGTCGTTAATCAACGAAAGCAGATCGGAGCCTGACGAGTGGATCGTTTGGGCAAACTGAATCTGCTTCGGGGTCAGGTTTTCGTCGTTGTTCTCAGCCAGCTGGCGCGAAAGTATCAGCATGCTGTTCAAGGGCGTGCGCAATTCGTGAGACATGTTCGCGAGGAACTCGGATTTGTATTTAGACGTCAGCGCGAGCTGCTCCGCCTTTTCCTCCATCTCCCAACGCGCTTCTTCGACCTCGCGGTTCTTCTCTTCAACTTCCGCCTTCTGTCGCGCCAGCAACGCCGCTTTCTCCTGCAGCTCTTCGTTGGTTTGTTGCAGCTCTTCCTGCTGGCTCTTCAGTAGTTCTTCAGATTCGCGCAGCGATTCCGCCTGCTGTTCGAGTTGTTCGTTAGTCTTCTTCAACTCGTCCTGCTGGCTCTGCAGTTCAGCGGCCAATGACTGCGACTGTTGCAGCAAATCTTCGGTGCGTGTGTTTGCGGCGATCGTGTTCAGCACGATGCCGATACTTTCCGTCAACTGATCAAGGAAGGTCAGGTGCGTGTCGCTGAAGGTCTTGAACGTCGACAGTTCGATCACCGCCTTGGCTTCACCTTCAAACAGAACCGGCAAGACGACAATATTATTCGGCGGCGCCTCGCCCAGGCCGGAAGTGACGTGAACGTAGTTACTCGGAACGTTTGTGACCAGGATGCGCTCACGCTCCACAGTGCACTGGCCAACTAAACCCTCGCCCGCGTGAAATTCATTCGCGAGGTTTTTGCGCTTCTTGTACGCGTAGCCGCCGAGGAGTTTCATCACGGGCTGGCCGTTAGGACTTTCGTTCACGTAGAAGACGCCCTGCTGGGCATCAACGAGGGGAGCGAGTTCCGACAACACCATCTGCGCGACGGTGGTCATGTCACGCTGGCCCTGCAGCATGCGCGTGAAGCGAGCGAGGTTGGTCTTCAGCCAATCCTGCTCCATGTTTTTCTGGGTCGTCTCTTTGAGATTGAGGATCATCTCGTTGATGTTGTCTTTCAACGCCGCGACTTCGCCTTGCGCTTCGACCGTAATCGATCTGGTGAGATCACCCTTCGTCACCGCGGTTGAAACCTCAGCGATCGCGCGCACCTGCGTGGTGAGGTTTGCAGCCAGACCATTTACGTTGTCCGTCAGATCTCGCCACGTGCCGGCCGCGCCAGGCACGTTTGCCTGACCGCCGAGTTTTCCTTCGACGCCCACTTCGCGCGCCACTGACGTTACCTGATCGGCAAACGTCGCGAGCGTGTCAGTCATGTTGTTGATCGTGTCAGCGAGTTCGGCGATTTCACCCTTCGCTTCCACAGTCAGTTTTCGTTCGAGGTCGCCGTTGGCGACGGCGGTTACGACGCGAGCAATACCGCGTACCTGATCCGTTAGGTTGCTGGCCATGGAGTTCACGTTGTCGGTCAGGTCTTTCCAGGTGCCGGCGACGCCGCGCACATCAGCC
>JBKPNY010000018.1:0-1826 GCA_046732835.1 Gemmatimonadota bacterium
CCTGATATGGCAATTGCCGTCGGTCTCGCCTTGAGAGGAGTGGAAGCGGCATGATCAAAATTAACTTGCTTGAATCAGTAACGGATCGCCCGACTGGCGCGGCTATGGTGGAAGCCAAGGTCGCAACGCCATTCGTGCAAACGCTATTGCTGGCCGTAACTGTGTTTGGTTTGCTGATCCTCGTAATCGGTTTCGACTACGCGAGCTCCAGGTCAGCTCATAGTACTGCCGAGAAGGAACTCGAGAATCAGCGACACATCAATCAGGAGATGCTTACTGTTAATCGCGAGCAGGCTGAACTGGAAAAGAAAGCCAAGGATATTCAGGGCCGCATCGATGCCATCAAGTCGCTGCGCGAATCCCAGCAGGGCCCGAGCGCAGTGCTGCGAGACATCAAGTATCGCTTTGATAGTGTGCCGGGACTTTATTTGAAGAGCCTCGAGCAGAAGGACGGCCAACTCACGATCAAAGGCATTTCGCCAAACGAAGCCGCAGTTACGCGGTTTGGTCAGAGCCTCGAATTTTCCTCCGGACTGTTCACCAACCTGAATATCGAAACGCAGCGCGAACTCGCGCAGATCGCCGGCGCCGACAAGGTTTCGTCGAATGGCGATTCGGTTGTGCTGCAGCAGCCTGAAGTGATCAGTTTCGTAGTGAAGTGTAACTACGGCGCCAAGCCGCAAACCCAGCCGACTGCAAATTCCGGAACGCCAAATGCCAACCAGGTAGCGTTGAAGAAATAACGCTTACCCCAAACTACTCCCTCGCTGAATGGGGAAGGAACGAAACAGATGAAAATTGGTAATCTTCAAACACTGCCCTGGTACCTGCGATTCGGAATCTTCGTATTCGTTGCTGCAGTCATGTACGGCGGCTTCTGGTATTTCGTGACCAAGCCGATTCGTGCCGAGACGCAAGCGTTCAACGTCGAAATTTCTGACCTGCTGGCGCGCAATGCCCAGGCGCAAATCGCTTCGCAGAGACTCAATGAATTCCGCGCGGTTTATAAGGCGAGAGTCGAGGAGTATGAGGAACTGAAGGCCTTGCTGCCGGAACAGCGCGAGCTGACGATGGTTTTGCAGAGCGTTCAGGATCGTGCACGTAACAATGGCCTGGTGCTTACCAAGTTCCTGCCGAAGGAAGACATCCAGCAGGAGAATTACAACGGCAAGAAAATCGAAGTTAGTGTCACCAGCTCATTTGCTTCACTGCGCAGCTTCTTTGATCAGCTGGCTCATTATCAAAGAATCGTCTCGATTACGAATTTCCAGCTGAACCAGCTTGATAAGCAGTCTTCCGCAAAGACAGTGGACGCCACTTTTGATTTGACGGCCTATTACGTCTCTGCCGAAAAACTGCAGAAGGCCCCGGCGGCTGTCCAGCCTGCCGGCGCCGGTCAAGTTCCTCCGGCTGTAGTGCCACAGCCGGCCGCCAAGTAACTAACGAAAACTTTTTCAAGCCCTTCCCGGAAAGCAATCACCATGACGAAAACGAAAATTTTTCAATTCGGAGCAAGCTTCGTACTCGCAACCGCAGCTGTTGCCGTCAGCGGCAGCCTTCAAACTGCAAATGCGCAAAAGACGAATGAGCCCAAGCCGGTAACTAATTCAAATCGGGGCGGACGCGATCCGTTCAAGAAGTATGAGCCGGCCCGTGTAATCGTGAAGAAGAGCGGCTCAATGATTTCAACTCCTTCGATTCAGGAGCGAATTGAGCAGTACAAAGCGCAGAAGGTTGCGGCCATGAACGCTCACGTTGTCGCGCCAAAACCGACGACTGCTTTCCTGTTGAGCGAAGTTCAGGTGGTTGGTATTTCCCGGTCCCCA
>JBKPNY010000019.1:0-2076 GCA_046732835.1 Gemmatimonadota bacterium
GGGACTCGAACCCCCACGAGTTGCCTCACACGCCCCTCAAACGTGCGCGTCTGCCAGTTCCGCCACTTCGGCTAAATCTGTAAAGCAAACTGTTAGTTTGCGAGCTGCTTGGATTCAGGTGTTATTGAATAGCAATAGCAAACTAATAGTTTCGTCTACTGGAAACGAACAATCGCAAACCAACAGTTTGCGTTAAAAAACTACTTCGACGCAGTCGGAGATGCACCCGCGGCCGGCGCCGCCTGTGATGCTGCAGGTGAGGCGACGGGCGCGACGGTTGCAGCCGGTGAAGCCACCGGCGCTGGCGTCGGCGTCGCTTCGGGCGCAGTCGATTGCAGCACAGAGTGTGAACCGGTTACTCCCGGTAGCGATAGCATCAACGCGAAAAGCATGAAGCCTGCCGCGGCGCCAATCGTAATCTTCGAAAGAATGCTGGCGGTTCCTCTCGGTCCAAATGCCGTGCTCGAAACGCTACTGGAAAACAGATCGCCCGCGCCCGATTTTCCCGGCTGCAGCAGCACGACCACAACCAGAATCACGCACGAAAGAATAAACAGTCCGTATAAAAGATATGCGAGCAATTCGGTCTCCTAGTGAATAGTCAATAGTAAATCGTGAATAGTTGAATCTAGAAAAATAGTGAATAGCAAATTGTGAATAGTTAAAGCGTCTTTCTACTATTCACTGGTCTCTATTCACTCCCCTTATAATTAACAATCTTCGCGAAGCTGTCGGCCTGCAAACTTGCGCCGCCGACTAACGCTCCATCGATGTCTGCCTGCGACATCAGGCCCGCGATATTGTCGGGCTTCACTGAGCCGCCATAAAGCACACGGATCTCGTCAGCAGCTTCTTTTGAGTACCTATCCGCGAAAACGCGCCGGATAAACGCGTGCATTTCCTGCGCTTGCTCCGGCGTCGCTGTACGTCCCGTACCTATTGCCCAAACAGGCTCGTAGGCAAGGATAATACGGTTGAGGTCAGAGGCTGTCAAACCGCTAAGTCCGCCGCCAAGTTGCCCTGAGACGACGGTCTCGGCGTTTCCCTGCTCTCTTTGTTCCAGGCTTTCGCCGACGCACAAGATGACCTTCAGCCCGGCTGCGATAGCTGCGCGCGATTTCTTGCTGACCATCTCGTCGGTCTCACAATAATACTGCCGCCGTTCCGAGTGGCCGACGATCACGTAGCGTGCCCCGGCGTCGCGCAACATCGCTGCGGTCACTTCGCCGGTGTGCGCGCCCTCGTCAGTTTCAGTCGAACAATCCTGAGCGGCAACACCGATGTTCGAACCTTCCAGCCGATCCGCAACCGTCTTCAAAGCCGTGAACACCGGCGCAATAACTACTTCGCAATGGTTGGCGTTCGCAACGAGCGGTTTGAGAGCAAGCGCGGTGTCAACTGCTTCGCCGAGCAGTTTGTACATCTTCCAGTTACCGGCAATTACGGGTTTACGCATTGAAGAATCAGCCTTTCAGCACGACCACGAAAATCGAATTTGGTAACTTAATGCAATGTCGTCTCAGCCGCAACACCAGGCACCTGCGGGTAGTGGATCAGTTTGGGGGTGAGGTCAGCACCACCCGCGGCAGCGAGTGGGGCTTTCGGATTGTCGATTTGCGATTGCAGATTGGCGATTCGCTTTTCGCGATACGCCAATTTAACTCGTCAATGGATAATCTGCGATCGTTGGCGCTACCGCAGATCGTACTGACCTCATTCCCAAAAAGTGATAGTGTCCCAAGCTCTTAAAGTTCCCAAAGTTGAAAGGAGAGAGTTTGAGCCACTCACATCGCCTAAGCAAACTCATTCCAGTGGTCCTACTTCCGGTCGCATTCGCTGTGTCGTGTCGACCGCAATCGGAAGCGGGAAAAACGATCGCACCAAGCCCGACTCCTAAGCCTGCTGCCCTCGCGGGCCCAGCTGGTTTTCTACCCGCGGTGCTCGGCAAGCCCTATCCCGGCACTGGCGTCGTTAAGATCATTAATCGCCAGGAAGGTTGGATCGAAATCGATCACGACGAGATTAAAGATTTGATGCCGGCCATGGAAATGGAATTTTGGGTTAGGGACCCAGCGA
>JBKPNY010000020.1:0-1778 GCA_046732835.1 Gemmatimonadota bacterium
GACAAGCTGATTCTGCTGGTTTCCCAGAAAGAAGGGGAAACGCAGGAACCCGGCGCTGCAGATCTGCACCGCACAGGAGTACTGGGCCGCATTCTTCAGGTCGCGCGGCTTCCCAACGGGAGCACTCGCGTTCTCGTAGAGGGATTCGCTCGCGCTCGTGTGACTCGTTACATCTCGGGCGGACCCTTCATGCGCGCGGTTGCCGAGCCCATGGAGTGGATCGATCCTGTTTCCGAGACTGAGACACGGGCTTTAGCGAATCGCGTGGTGTCGTTGTTCGAGGAATACGTCGCGCTGCATCGACGAATTCCTTCGGAAGTTGTGGGTCTCATCCAGAGCACCGAGTCCGAAGAGAGACAGGCCTGGGGAGTTGCAGCGCACATCGCAGTGAAGTTCGACGTGCGTCAGAAACTTCTCGAAACTCGTTCACTGAAAGACCTTCTCGAGTCGCTTTCTCGCACCCTCGGCGCGGAAAATGAGCTGCTGCGTCTGGAGCGAAAGATCGACGACGACGTTCGCGGTGCGCTGTTCCAGAATCAGCGCGAGTTCTACCTGCAGGAACAGCTCCGCGCGATTCACAAAGAGCTCGGCGAAGATGACGGCGATGACTTCGGGGATCTCGAGGCGCTGGTAGCAAAGAAGCCAATGCCGGAGCTGGTGAAAACTCGCGCATATCGTGAGCTGAGAAAGCTGCGCCGCATGTCGCCGATGTCACCTGAGTTCACGGTGTCTCGCAACTTCATCGACTGGATTGTCGCGCTTCCGTGGGAAGAGCGGACTGACGAAGTGCTGGATGTTGCGCACGCCCGAACGATTCTCGACGAGGATCACTACGGTCTCGAGGAAGTGAAGGATCGCATTCTCGATTTCATCGCGGTGATGGCGCTGGTTGGCCATGTCGAAGGGCAGATACTGTGTCTCGTTGGACCGCCTGGCGTAGGAAAAACGTCGCTTGGCAGGTCGATCGCCCGCGCACTGGGACGAAAGTTCATCCGCATGGCACTTGGCGGAGTTCGCGACGAGGCGGAAATTCGCGGACATCGTCGCACGTACATCGGATCGATGCCGGGGCGAATCATTCAGGCAATGCGTCGCGCGGAAGTTGTGAACCCGGTAATTCTTCTCGACGAGGTCGACAAGCTCGGTCAGGATTATCGTGGCGATCCCGCGAGTGCGCTTCTCGAGGTGCTCGACCCGGAACAGAACACGACGTTCAACGACAACTATCTCGAGGTCGACTACGATCTCTCGAAGGTTCTGTTCATCACGACAGCGAACAGTCTGAACGGAATTCCGGAAGCGCTGCGGGACAGAATGGAGATCATCCGTCTCGCGGGCTATCTGGATCACGAGAAGATGGCGATTGCGCGCGGCTATCTGCTTCCGCGACAGCTTACTGCAAACGGAATCGATCCCTCGAACGTGACGCTCGATCCCGATGTGCTTCCCGCAATCATGCGCGGCTACACACGAGAGGCGGGCGTGCGCGAGATGGAGCGGCGACTTGCACGTCTCGGTCGAAAGCTCGCTCGCAGACAAGCTGAGAGTGGTACGGAATCGACAACACAGCAGGTCGGGGTAGCGGATCTGAAAGATCTTCTTGGCACGCCGCCGTTCGACCCCGATGACACGTCGCTCGAGGACAAAGTCGGCGTCGCATCGGGACTCGCTTACACCAGCGTTGGCGGCGAGGTACTCGAGATCGAAGTGAGCGTGGTGAAAGGAAGAGGAAAAGTTCAGCTCACGGGTACGCTTGGAGACGTGATGAAGGAGTCTGC
>JBKPNY010000021.1:0-1312 GCA_046732835.1 Gemmatimonadota bacterium
TTGAATTGTCGCGCGGCAACTTCTCGACGTTGGAGTCAGAGAGTTTGGCAATCCAGATCGGAGTTGTTTGTCCGCCGCGATATTGTTTCCACGCATCCTGGAATTTTGTCGTTGGCACGTAGGCCAGGCGCGTGCCGTCGGATGAATAGGATCCCGTGACACCCATCGGCAAAGGAACTTCTGATGGAAAGCCGCCGTCAACTGGAATGGTGAACAACTTCGGCACGGGATTGGTGCTCGTGCGCCCTGAACGAAACAGGATCTGCTTGCCGTCGGGAGTCCAGCCGGAAACCAGGTCGGCGCCGGGATGGTAAGTGAGCCTCCGTGGCACTCCGCCAGTTGCCGGTACGACATAGACGTCGACGTTGCCGTCGTACTCACCGGTGAAAGCGATCGAAGAACCGTCTGGTGAAAACTTCGGATCAGTTTCGACGCCTCCGCCGGTCGTCAATCGCGACGCAGTGCCTCCGTCTCGACCGACTATCCACAAGTCGCCGGCGTAAACGAAGACGATTTGGGTGCGGCTTAACGTCGGCTTCTGAAGCAGCGACGCCTCGATGGTTTGTCCGTGGGCCACACCGGCGATCGCGAACAAGAAAGCAGTCAGGAGGAGGAGTGTCTTAACCATTTCAATTCCCTTTCACTAATTAATTGGATCGGAAGTCCTTTGAGGAATGATCACTTTGGTAGCGCCAAAGAATATGTCTACTCTATCGCCTCGTCAAGAAACCGTTATCTATTGCGTCGCCCTTTCTAAACTGTAGGGGCGGCCCTCCATGGCCGCCGTCTTCTCATCACCACATCTTTCCCAACAGGCGGCGGCCACGGAGGGCCGCCCCTACAATTGCTCAACGACGCGTACGGTGTCACGAGCGATCAATAATTCTTCATTTGTTGGGATAACGAAAACTGCGGCGCGTGAGGTGTCGGTGCTGATCCGTCCCCCTTTATCAACACCATGCTTCGAATTGAGCTCGGCATCGACCTCTACTCCGAGCCACGTCAGATCGGAACAGATCCTCGCCCGGATCTCGGCAGAGTTTTCACCGATGCCGCCGGTAAACACGATCGCTTCAGCGCCGTTCATCGCCGCAAAAAAACTCCCGATATATTTACGCGCGCGATAACAGAAGATCTCAATCGCCAAACGCGCTCGACGATCGTCATGCTCACGCGCTTCGGCCAGCAAGTCGCGCATGTCGTCAGTGAGCCCGGAGATACCCAGCAGTCCTGACTGCTTGTTCAGTAGTGTTTCGACTTCACCGGAAGTCAAACCCTCTTTCGAGGCGATGAGATCCACGATCGACGCATC
>JBKPNY010000022.1:0-18341 GCA_046732835.1 Gemmatimonadota bacterium
AACGCAATCTCATCCGCTGTGAATGGCGCGTCCGTGTTGGGCCTCGCCGTCTCATCGCGACAACCTGCGATGAGCGCGCTTCCACCAACTAGCGCAACTCCGCCGAGTAGTGCCGAAACGCGAAGAACTGCTTCGCGTCGAGTGATCAGCGCTCTCTCGTCAATCCCATCGTTCGAAGACATCGATGATTCTCCGTTACAGGTTGCGACGTTTGAGCTCGTCGACAGCGAAAGCCGCTGCGCGTGCTGTGAGCGCCATGTAAGTGAGCGATGGATTCACGCACGATGCGGACGCCATGCATGAGCCGTCGGTGACGAACACGTTCGGTGCATCCCACACCTGATTGTGCGAATTGAGAACCGAAGTCTTGGGATCGCGGCCCATCCGTGCCGTTCCCATCTCGTGAATCCCCATTCCGGGGAAATAAGTGCTGTCGTAAGTGCTTACTTTCTTTACGCCGCATCCTTCGAGAAGCTCGGCCATGTCGTTCGCCATGTCTTTGCGCATCATGTGCTCATTCTCGCCGATGGCACAATCAATCTTGAGAACAGGCAGTCCCCATTTGTCTTTCTTCGCCTGGTCGAGCGATACCTGATTGGAATGAACAGGAAGCATCTCGCCAAATGCGGTTGCTCCAACTCCCCAGCCGCCTGGCTCCGTGAGAGAATCCTTGAACGCACCGCCTACGCCAAGCTCTGCAACCGCGCGTGACCACCCCGAGCGCCCTGCGCTTCCCTGATAGCCAAACCCGCGCAGATACTCTCGCTTGTCGCCGAAAAGATTTCGATAGCGAGGGATGTAGAAGCCAGTCGGCCGCCGACCGTAGTAATACTTGTCTTCCATTCCCTCGAGCCCGCCCTGCGCGCCAACGCGGAAATGGTGATCCATGAGGTTGTGACCAAGCTCACCACTGGAGCTGCCAAGTCCGCCAGGCCATACGTCGGTCGCTGAGCGAAGCAGCAGCCAGGTTGAATTCAGTGTCGACGCGCAAAGGAAAATGACCGGCGCCTGATAGTCAGTCGCCTGATCGGTCACTGCATCGATCACGCGAACTCCAGTCGCACGCTTCTTGTCGCGGTCGTAGAGAACTTCACTGACGATCGCAAAAGGCTTGAGTGTGAGACGTCCTGTCTTCGCGGCAGCAGGCAGAGTTGACGACTGAGTGCTGAAGTAGGCGCCGTAAGGACAGCCAAGCCAGCACGCATCCCTGTATTGACAGGCACTCCTGCCATCGTGTGCCTGGCTCAGGTTCGCCACGCGTCCGGGTATGATGTGGCGCTTTCCATCGAACAGCTTCTTTGCCCGACCGGCAACGAGCTCTTCGCCACAGTTGAGCGGCATTGCCGGGAGGAATTGTCCATCGGGAAGCTGAGGCAGACCCTCGTGCGATCCGGCAATTCCCGCATGACGCTCGACGTGATCGTACCACGGCGCAATGTCAGAGTATCTGATCGGCCAGTCGATAGCGGTTCCGTCTTTTGAATTCGCCTCGAAGTCGAACTGGCTCCATCTGTAACTCTGCCTTCCCCACATCAGTGACTTTCCGCCGACCTGATAACCGCGGAACCAGTCGAAGCGCCTCACTTCGGTGTAAGGCGATTCCTTCTCGTTCACCCAGAACGAAAGATTCTTCTCGTTGAGCGCGTAATCCCGTTTCAAGACGGGGTACATCTCTTCCATCGCTTTCGTGCGTCCGCCGCGATGCGGGTACTCCCACGGACCTTTGGTGGCGTTGACGTAATCCTTGATGTGCTCGACGTTGCGGCCGCGCTCGAGCAGAAGAACGCGAAGTCCCCTCTCGGTCAGCTCTTTCGCGGCCCATCCTCCGGAAATTCCGGATCCGACTACGATTGCGTCATACTGGGGATTCTGCATCTAATGCGCTCCACTCAGGGCGTCGGCGATTGCCTTCTCGGCCAGTCGCGCCATTACGCGATAGCCGCTGGTGTTCGGATGAACACCGTCGTACGTCAGCTCACACTTGAGTCCGTGCTTCTCGTCGGACATCGCCGACTCATAATCGAGATACACGGCTCCATTCTTTGCAGCGTAGCTCTTCATCCACGCGTTCAGCTTCACGATCTGCATCGCCGGCTCGATCTCCGGAGCCCACGAGTATTTGTAGACCGGGAGGACCGACGAAAGCACAACCCGGATTCCATTTGCTTTTGCGAGCTCAGCCATGGAAGCGAGATTGTCTTCGATCATCTCGATTGTTGACGGCCCTGTATTTCCTGCGATGTCATTCGTTCCTCCAAGAATCACCACTGCACTCGGATTGAGTGCGATGACGTCCTGACGGATTCTCACAAGCAGCTGTGGCGTGGTCTGTCCGCTGATTCCACGGCCGACGTATGGTTTGCCGGGGAACATGGTCGCGAAATGCTGTGCCCATCCCTCGGTAATCGAGTTGCCGTAAAACACGACGCGCTTTTCTCCGGGCTTCGGAGCACCGAGCACTGTGTTGGAGTCGCGATAACGCGCCAGATACGGCCAGTCGACGCGATTGCGTTTCTCCTCGTTCTCCAGATACGCTTTGCGACCGGCAGCCCTTCTCGCTGCAGTCGCGGAATCCAGTGGGGGAGGCGGGGTACAGGAGTTGGGTTCAGCCGTGACTTGCTGCCCAACGGCAACACCGGGCGATGCCAAGAGCATCGTCCAGGATACCAGACGCAGAACAAACCGCTGCGACAGGGCCATGGGGAGAAACTACGCCTGATCGATGAGGGCGGAAGCCCTCTCGCAAATCACTCCCCGAGGTCGTATTTCACCCCTCGTGAATACGGGGATCTATGTCGTGATGGGTGTGTCGGGTTCGGGAAAGAGCCTGATCGGATCGCAATTCGCGCGAGCGCTCGGAATCGAATTCGTTGAAGGCGATGAATTCCACTCGACGGAGAACATAGAAAAAATGTCATCGGGAATTCCGCTCACCGACGAGGATCGAGCCGGATGGCTGAGTGCGCTTGCAAGGCGAATCCGCGTTGCGAACGATGAAGGCGTTGGAGTCGTTATCTCATGCTCAGCGCTCAAGCGGGCGTATCGGGACATTCTCCGCTCAGAAACAGAGAATGTGCAATTCATTTTCCTGCGCGGTTCTCGCGAAGTGATCGCGAAGCGGATTGCACAGCGTGCCGAAGTGCACTTCATGCCTGGATCACTGCTCGACAGTCAATTCGCGATACTCGAAGAGCCTTCTCCGGACGAGCGTGTCTGGGTGTGCGACATCAACGACTCACCTGAAAAGATCGTTGCTGATCTGGTCGCGCGGGCATCCAATGACGGCTGACAGCCAGCTCCTTCTTTACGGGGCGCTTGCGGTGATCACGCTGATCGTGCTCATCGCGCGATTAAAATGGCATCCGCTCGTAGCGTTGATCTCTGTCTCGCTTGCAATGGGGATTGCCGCCGGCATGAGCCTCGTCAACGTCGTCAAGTCTTTCCAGGATGGCGTTGGCAGCGTCCTGGGATTCATCGCGATCGTCGTCGCGCTGGGTACCATGCTCGGCAAAATGATGGCGGAATCGGGTGCCGCAGCTCGTATCGCGTCGACACTCATCGAGCTGTTCGGTGAAAAGCGAGTTCACTGGGCGATAATGATCGTCGCCTTCATCGTCGGGATCCCGGTGTTTTTCCAGGTGGGATTCGTTCTTCTTATTCCGCTCGTCTTTACAATCGCGCGTCGAAGCGGAATTCCGTTGATAAAAATCGGAATTCCGCTTGTTGCCGGTTTATCTGTCGTACACGGAATGCTGCCGCCACATCCTGCAGCGATGCTTGCGGTAACTGCATACAAGGCGGATATCGGCAAGACCATTCTCTACGGCGTCATTGTTGGATTGCCGACCGCCGCGCTTGCAGGACCAATCTTCGCGTCGTGGATTTCCCCGCGCATTCATCTCACCGGCGAGAACCGGCTTGCAGTGCAGCTCGAAGGCTCGACGGTAGCCGAGACGCCCGGCTTCGCCATCTCCGTCTTCACGGTGATGATACCAGTGTTTCTCATGCTCCTGGCCAGTGCGGCCACTGTGTGGCTCCCCGACGGCGACAACGCTCGATTGCTTCTAAACTTTGTTGGCAATCCGATTGTTGCACTATTGATCGCGTTGCTCTTTTCGTTCTGGTCACTTGGACGCGTGCAGCATTTCACTCGCGAGCGCATCCTCGAGCTCTGTAATGACTCGCTTGCTCCGACCGCGACAATTCTTCTGGTGATCGGAGCCGGTGGTGGATTCAACGCTGTGCTGGTTCAAAGTGGAGTCGGACGCGCCGTTGCGTCGATGGCGGCTGGCTCGCATGCATCACCGCTCTTGCTGGCCTGGATTGTTGCTGCGTTGATACGAGTCGCGACTGGTTCAGCGACGGTAGCCATGATCACTGCCGCGGGAATCGTCGCCCCGATTGCGGCGGCTATACCTGGAACAAGTGCGGAGCTGCTTGTTCTCGCGACTGGAGCCGGTGCGCTTGTGCTGTCTCACGTGAACGATGCAGGGTTCTGGCTGATCAAGGAGTTCTTCAACATGAGTGTGCCGCAGACACTCAAGACGTGGACGGTAGCGGAAACAATCATTGGTGTGGCTGGACTTGGATTCACCCTCCTGCTGAGCCTCGCGCTCTGAGAGGTCACATGAAGAACCTGTGTCTCGCTGCCGTTGTGCTGGTGTCGATTGCCTGTAATAAGGACGCGTCGACCAGCGCGAACAGTTGGGTCGACGTGACGGCCACTCTGGATCCTGCTACGACGCCAGTCTACGAAGGCGACGCGCCGATGAAGTTCGATTTCCTCAAGGACATGCGAAAAGGAGATCCGCTGTCGCTGTCCATGTATTCCATGGGTGCACACAGTGGAACTCACATCGATGCGCCGATGCATTTCGTTCTTCCCGGTGCGCCAATTGACAGTGTATCGCTCGAATCACTGATTGGCCCCGCACGTATCATCGAGATCGCCGATAGTGTGCAATCGATCGACGCACACGAGCTCAACAAGCATGATTGGAAAAACGCCGAGCGTGTTTTCTTTAAGACAAGAAGGTCGGCTCGCAAATGGATGTCATCGAGCACGTTTCATCGCGACTTCGCCTACATCGCGCCAGACGCTGCGCAGCTTCTCGCTGATGCAAAAGTGAAGCTGGTCGGCATTGACTACATCTCAGCCGAGCAGTTCGGCGCACCCGCACCAAAAACGCATCAGATTCTACTCGGCAAAGGGATTCCGATTGTCGAAGGACTTTTGCTCACTGACGTGAGCGCCGGCGACTATGACGCGATCGTTCTGCCAATCAAGGTCCGCGGACACGAAGGCGCGCCCGCCAGGGCAATTCTTAGAAAACGATAATAACCAGGCGCGAGACTTGGATTAGAAGATTTGGATGAGCCCAATGTCAGTATTGCCATACGCTGCGAGCTTCTATTACGAAACAAGGTCTGACTGTATGTCAATACTGCCATAAAGCTCCTCCAAATCTTCTAATCCAAGTCTCCAGCCCCCGTGTTCTGGACCGAAGGTCAGAAAGAAACTTGAGAGCGGACGCGCTCTTCTCCAGACTTTGATCAGGTGATTGGGAGGAGCTTTATGGCAGTATTGACATACAGTCAAACCCTGCCGGTGCTTTGATTGTCGCATCGTATGGCAATACTGACATTGGGCTCATCCCAATCACCTGATCAAAGTCTGGAGCCCGCAGTCCAATTCTCTTAATGCGGAAGACGATTCTCATGTTGTTACGCTCATCGCTCGCGCTGATCCTCCTGACATCCGTAGCAACCGCGCAGACAAGAACTGTCGCCGAGAAACTCGGCTACCCGAAAGAGGCGAAGTTGCTGATTCTTCACGCGGACGATCTCGGCGCCGCTCACTCGATCAACGCCACCAGTTTTGAGGCGCTCGACAAGGGGGCGATTTCATCCGCCAGCTTCATGATTCCCACGCCCTGGATCTCCGAGGTAGCGGTCTATGCGAGAGCCCATCCTGATGCTGATCTGGGAATTCATCTCACGATTACGAGCGAATGGGACACATACCGCTGGGGCAGCGTGCTGTCGAAAGAGAAAGTTCCATCATTGCTCGACTCCGCTGGAACGCTTGCGAGAGACGGAGATTTCGTAGAGAAGAACGCGAAGCGGTCTGAGATCGAAAGCGAATTGCGCGCACAGCTCGACCGCGCGCGTACCCTTGGCATTCGTACGACGCATGCCGACAGCCACATGGCGGTGCTGTTCATGAACAATGATCTGTTCGCGATCTATGCCCGAATCGCCCGGGACAACAAAATCCCATTCATGACGCAGACGCGTGATCCGCGTCTGTTACCCGGTGAAGCGGCCGTCGACACCATCATCCAGGCATTTCCTGAGATCACAGCCGACAAATGGAAACAGTTCTATCTCGATGCGATCGCGAGACTCAAGCCTGGAGTCAGCGAGATCATTGTACATCTCGGGCATGATGACGCTGAGCTCAAGGCAGTCATGGTGAACCATGAGCCATGGGGTGCTGCGTGGCGCCAACGGGACTACGAAGTCGTGATGAGTCCCGAGTTCAAGAAAGCGCTGAAGGACAACAACATCATTCTCGTGAAGTGGAAGGATGTGTATCGGGCGGCGCAGATGCGGTGAACCGCTTCACGTTCCATCCGTTGAGAACAATTCGTGGTGCGCCTCCATGCAGATCGCGCACGCGATACGTAGCTGTGAGTGTTCGCGATTCTCCCGGGAGAAGCGACACATAATTGTCTTCCCACAGAACAGGCAGCGCTTCTTCCCCGTTCCGTCCTGTCACCTGAAGTCGCGTGAAGAACGCGACGCTTGTGCCGCGGTTCCTTAGTGTGACTCGCGCCTTTCCCGTTCCGCCAGCACTTGAGAATCTCGCCGTTGCACTCAACTGCGCAGCAGGCATCGATCGCAGCGACGTAAGATTCGCGTAGGACTTCACCGGCGTCATGTACCATGTCGAGGTGTCGGCAAGTACGTCGGGCTGGTTGGACAGCCAGTAGAAATTGCGACTGAGCGAAGTTCCGTCAGCACTGCTCAGGCGCAGGTCAACGAAATACGCTGAGCCATTCGGCAAGCCAGTCGGCTCAGGAAGAACGAATAGACGCGTGCTCGAGTCTGCCGGAATGTTCAGTGTCGTATCACGCTCGAATTTCTTTGCTCCATCGAGCCCGATCATCTGAACCCGAAGGTGTGCTCCGCGAATCGGGGTTCGAGTGCGATTGCTGTTCACTACTATGACCATTCTGTTGTCATAAGAAAACAGTGCGTGCACCGGCTCGTTCGCTTTCTTGGTTCCGAAGTACCCGCCAGCGGGCTGCAGATACCAGTCGAACAAATGCCAGTAGATGGATGGCCACGCATTGTTGAACATCCACTGAATCACGCCAGTCGAAACGTATTCGTTGCGACGATACGCCTCGAACATTGCGCGCTCGCCTTCATATGTCATCAGCTGCGACGTGAACGTGTAGTCCTCGACGTCTTTCGGCGAACCGTAGCGAGTCGACAAAGCTGTGTTGAACTCGGTAAGAAGCTTCGCGAATTGGCCGCCTGCTGCGTGATACAGCCACACCGTATCGAGCGGCCATTTGATCGAGCTTGCAGGAACCATCCGTCGCATACTTTCGATAACAGGTATTGCCGGACCTGGACTCGTTTCGGTGTTGTACGCCCACGCCCCGCCGTGCGTAGAGTCCTGCATCCAGTACGATGGTGGAACCCAGTCGTACGGTCCTGTCATTTTCACGCCGCTCTTTCCTGAGAACTTCGCCGGAGTTGCACTTGCTGACGATATCGTGGGGTTCGGCCACACCTCTTCCAGCTCAGCGGCGAGATACATCCTCTCGACATCTTCTGGCGGCGGCATGTCGCTGCCATTCAGCCACACGAGTGCACTTGGATGTCCACGCAGCCGGCGTATCTGATCGCGAATCGAGGCTCCCGCAATCGCGTGCTGTTCAGGTCCCCACTTCTTCCATTCCTCCCACGCGCTGCAGCACACCCATCCCGTCATCACCAGCAATCCAAGACTGTCGGTTTTCTGCCAGAAGCGATCGTCTTCGTAATTACCTTCGAGACGCAGCGTATTGAGATGCATGTCCAGCGCATACTTGAGCTGCGCATCCTGTCGCTCCGGCTGCGCGCGGAAGAAAATGTCCGGCGCCCAGCCCGCACCTCGAATTAATATCCGGCGTCCGTTGACGCGAAACAGGCGTCCGCCTTTTGGCGTCCATTCCGATGTGATCTCACGAATGCCGAAGCGCAGCCGCTCACTGTCGGATATCCGTCCGCCAGTCGTGAACTCGAGACTCAAGCTGTAAAGCTCCGGCGTGCCAAGCTCCGCCGGCCACCACAGTCTGGGATTCCTGATTCGCAGCTGCGGAAAGCTGTCAGGCGTAAAACGCACTAATGCACTGTCATTGGGCGCAATCGTAACAGACTTTGAAAAGGAGATGGCTCCAATTCTTCCGCGCAGCGTTCCCGTTACAGAATGCGACGTGAGATTGCGCAATCCAGTCACGACCGTCAGATCCGCTTTGCGAAGCGTAGCCGTGTCGACATGGCTGATGACTGCCGGATAACGGATTACCGCATCGCCACTGGATTCCAGATAAACCGGCTGCCACAAGCCCATGTTCTTGTCCGGCGGCGATGGGTTCCAGTCCACCCAGTTTGTCTGCAGATCCGCCGGCGTCGGCGCAAAAACCTGAACAGCAAGCACATTGGTGCCTGCTGCCTTCGCCGTATTCGTTATGTCGATCTCATAGCGACGATACGTGCCGGCGATGTTCGACGAATCGGCGATCTGCTTTCCGTTCAGCCAGAGATTCGCGCGATAGTTGATTCCGTGGAAATCGAGAGTGAGTCGCCTCCCCCGCATTGTTGCCGGCACAGTGAAAGTCTTTCGATACCACCACCCGGTTGCAAAAGGACTTTGTGGATCCATCGGCAGGTGAACGAAGATCTTGCCGATCCCGTACGTCATTCCCGGCAGATTCCGGAAATTCATTCCAAAGAATGGATTCCCATAAACGCTGTCTTCGACGAGAGTTCCGACTACAGTCGAAGGCACAGTCGTGCGATACCATCCCTGCGCCTGATATGACTGCGAAGAAATCGCCGGTCCATCAGCGTTCGCCTTTGCCGATGACTGAATGCGCCACCCATCATGCAGAATCGTGCGCTCCTGAGCTGAAACCGTAGCGCTCAGCAGCGAGACGAGCAGAAGCGAAAATCTCCTCACGATGTCGCCCCCTCGAGGCCGAACGGCCAGCGACTTGTTTTCCATGACCACAGCACGAATGCAAGGCAGCCGAGTGCGAGCACGCCGATCCCGAACGCGATCACTCGCAGCTGTGTTGTTGCGAATACGAAGATCCATCCCATCACCGCGACGATTGCCGGCACAGGGTAGAGCCACATCCGGTACGGCCTTGGCATGTCGGGGTTCTTCCTTCGCAGCAGCATCAGGCCGACCGCCTGTCCCATGAACTGCACGAGAATCCGCGTGACGATGAGTGCATCGATGACGGTTCCGAGTGTGAAGAATCCAGCGAGAATCGACAGCACGCCAAGCACGAGGAGTGAGACATACGGGAAGTCTTTCGTTTTGTGCAGCTTGCCGAAAGCGCGAAAGAAATATCCGCTTTGCGCCGCGGCAAACGGGATTCGCGAATAGCCGAGAAGCAGCGCGAACACCGAGCCGAATGCTGTCCACAGAACGAGCAGCGTGAAGATGGTCGCGATACGCGAGCCGTAGATCTTCTCCATCAAAACCGAAACCACGAAGTTCGACTCCGGATGATCGGCTGCGGGAACGAACTCGCGCCACGGAACCACGCCGATGATCGAGAGGTTGATACCGACGTAAATCACGGCTACCGCCGCGGTGCTGATGAGAATCGAGCGTGGAATCACGCGGCCTGGGTCACGCACTTCGTCGCCGATGTAGCACACATCGTAATATCCGAGATAATCATAGATACCGATTCGCGACGCTGCACCAAGACCCAGGAAAAAACCAAGCGAGAAATTCCACGCACCTGGTGGGAAATCGAACGCGACGTGCGGATTGAAGTGAGTCGCGCCGGTAAAAATCACAGCAAGCACGGTGACAAGCGTGCCTGCCCACAATGAGATAGTGATTTTCTCGATGGACTGAATACGCCGATAAAGAAGAGCGATGTTGATCAGTCCGACGACTGTGATCAGCGCGATCACGCCAGGCCGGGTTAATCCTTTCCAGATGTACGATGCATATGAGGCGAAGCCGATGTAGCCCGAAGCGATTTCAAGAGGACCGCTCAGAACGAATTGCCACACAAACAGGAACGCCATCAGGCGTCCCAGGCGCTCTCGTCCAAAAGCTTCGCGGAGATATTGGAAAGATCCACCGGAGCCGGGCATTGCTGCGCCCAGCTCGCTCCACACCATCCCATCGCAGATGACGATGATGAGCGCGACAACCCATCCAAGCATTGCCTGCGGCCCGCCGAGCGCTGTCATCAGCAGCGGGATGGTAATGAAGGGCCCGACGCCGATCATGTTGGTCATGTTCAGCGCCGTTGCCGGGAGAAGTCCGAACCGGCGAACGAGTTTTGGCTGCTCGTCCGTCATTCAGGTACCTGGTGCCTGGTACCGCCGTTCTGGGTTTGCAGCTAATTCTTCCCCGGCTTCTTCATTGTGATCTTGATCACACCGTTAGCGCCGCGCACACCGTAAACGCCGACGTCCTCAGGATTCTTGAGAACCTCGATGCGCTCGATGTCGTACGGGTTCAGGTACAAAAGTCCCTTAGGCCCAACATCGAGAGGAGCCTCGTCCACGATGTAGAGCGGCTCGCTCGAACCGTAGAAAGAGTTGGGGCCACGTATACGGATGTGAAGGCCCCCGTCTGCTTCCCGTGTGACCATTACACCGGGGAAGCGCGTAGCAAGCATGTTCTCGATTGTCTTCCCATCTTCAGGACCGCGAGCGCCGGGTCCTATGTACACCGGATCTTTCTGAGGGCCGCTCGACGCGCAGCTCATCAGCGCGAAAAGCGGGATGAATATGACAAGCTTGAGAGCGCGAGCAGAAACGTTCTGGTTCGACACGGCTCCTCCTGGATTGACAATTACAGAGACTGGAAATTTGTCTCTTAACCGCTGGCATCGTTAGACGCTTGGTGCCTATTTATGGCATGCCCTGCCACCGCCGATGAGGTTGACACCTGGCCGCCTATGGGCGGTTTTGCTTTCCTTCACCGTTTTGGCCGGGGTTTCCTGCCGGCAGGAGCGCGCTTCGGTCGAGGAGCTGTACACCGCTCGAATGGCAGCGCTGGGTTTCCTCCAGCGAAATCAGCTTCAGGAGGCTGAGGCCGAGTTTCAAAAGCTCATCAAGCTCGCGCCCGATGATCCGTTCGCATACGCAAACCTTGGCCTCGCCTATCTGCAGGCCGGACGATATCAGGAAGCGGAAAAGCAGCTCGATAGAGCACATGAGCTCGAGCCGAAGAACGCGGACGTGGAGCTCGCGCTTGCCAGACTCTATTCAGTAACGAAGCGGGAATCGAAAGCGCGATCGACGCTCGAGGGGCTGCTTCGTGAACCTCCGGGAAACGCGCGCGCGTTGTACGCGCTCGCCGAAATGGATTCGCGAGGGACTGACCCGGCGGCACTCAAACGCTACGAAGATCGGCTTCGAGCCATACTTGTTTCTGCACCCGCAAATCTCGCTGTGCGAATGGATCTGATCCTGGCCTTTGCCAGAGGCGGAGAGCTCGACAGCGCAGTGCATCATCTCGAGGAAGTGCGGCGAATTCCGCCGGAGCTTCCGAAAGAAGCAGGGATCTTTGTCGATAGTGCGATTCAGCTCCTCCGCGCCGGCAATGCTGCACTGTCGCGCGCGACGCTCGATCAACTTCGCGAGCGCATCGAGGTCACTTCGCCATATCAGGCGTCGCTCGCCGATGTGAAGTGGACTGAAGGTCCGCTTGTGGGAAGACCTATCCTCACTTTTGCTCCGAAAGGATTCGTCTCGCGCACAGGAGTCAGAGAGCAGCCAGCGATCGACGTGACGACTTTCTCCGACGCAACCAATGAGCTCGGGATTGGTGCCGGCGATCAATCGACGGGTTTCACGGTTGGCGATATCGATGGGGATGGGGACGACGATTTGTTTCTGGGAGGTCGTGCGTATCGGCTTCAGAACGGTTCCGTCCGCGACTCGACTGGTCGATTCGTAACGGCAACTTCTTCGTTTGCGACATTCGCCGATTACGACAACGACGGCTGGCTCGATCTCTTCACAATCGGAAGCGATGGCATCGCGCATCTCTATCGCAACCGCGGCAACGGAACGTTCGATGACGTGAGCAGCAAAGCCGCAATTGGAAATGTTGCCGGCGCGCGGAAGGCAGTCTTCGTGGATCTCGATCACGATGGGGACCTGGACATTCTTCTAATCGGCGCGGGATCAGGCAGGATCTTTCGCAACAATCTCGACGGAACGTTCACCGAGTCAGCAGCTGCTTTTGGATTTGGGACAATTCACGACACGCGCGATGCAGACATCGGGGATTTCGATGGCGATGGTCGCATAGATGTCGTGCTTGCCGGCAACCCCGACGTGCTGATGCTCAATCACGGTGCACAACGCTTCAGGCCAGCAACTCACGCCTTTACGGGAACTACGTCAAATACTGTCGCTACCGGCGATTACGACAACGACGGCCTTCTCGATGTGCTCGCGGTTGGGACGGGCACTACTAAGCTTTGGCACAACCGCGGCAATGGAGTGTTCACAGTCGACAGTCGCTCCACTATTCGATCCGTCAACGCATCAGCTGCGACGTTTGTCGATTACGACAACGACGGCTGGCTGGACTTGGCCGTCGCCGGTGCATCCGGCGTTTCACTCTTCCGCAACGACGGGACAGGAAAGTTCATCGATCGCTCGTCACTGATTCCCGAGCACACACCGCCCGCTTCAGCCATAACGATTTCCGACGCGGACAGCGATGGTGATGAAGACATCTTCCTCACCGATTCGACTGGTGGCGTCAGACTGCTTCGGAACAACGGTGGCAACAGCAATCTCGCAGTAAATGTCGAGCTGAAAGCGCTTCGCACAGGAAGCGGTAAGAACAACACGCTCGGCATCGGATCGAAGCTCGAGCTCCGCGCCGGAAACATTTTTCAAACGCGTGTTGCCACCGGACGCGTAACACATTTCGGATTGGGCCCCCATCTCAAAGCGGACGTGCTTCGAATCGAGTGGCCGAATGGAGTTCCGCAAACGGTCTACGTTCCCGGAGGCGATCAGGATGTCGTCGAGAGCGAGACACTGAAAGGCTCATGTGCGCTCGCGTATACGTGGGATGGAAAACAATTCCGCTTTGCTACCGACGCCATGTGGCGCAGCGCGCTTGGCATGCCGCTCGGCCTGATGGGTGGCACAAGTGCGTTCGCTCCCGCAGGCGCGTCACAGGAATACCTGCGTATCGATGGCGACGTCATGAAGCCGCGCGACGGCAAATATTTCCTTCAGCTCACCGAAGAGCTCTGGGAGACTGCATACGCCGATCAGGTGAAGCTCATCGCTGTCGATCATCCTGATTCGATCGATGTTTTCGTGGACGAGCGCTTCGTTCCACCGGGGCCAGTGAATCTTCGGCTGTTTCAGGTGCCTCAGGAACAGCTCCCGCTTTCGGCCGTCGATGAGCGAGGAAACAATGTCCTCGATGCGCTTCGAGCGGTCGACGACATCTACGTCTCGAACATGATCCCCACCAGGTATCAGGGCGTTGTCGAACCGCACGATCTCATCATGGATCTTGGACCTGATGCGGGAAGTCCGGGCACCTCTCTCTTTTTGCGCGGCTGGATCTATCCAACAGATGCATCCATCAACGTCGCACTCTCGCAGCGACCGTCAGTGAGCATCGCTTCGCCTTCACTCGAGGTGCGCGATGGAAGTGGAAAATGGCACACCGTAATTCCGAACATCGGATTTCCGTCGGGCAAGGACAAAACTCTCGTCATCGACCTGACCGGAAAATTTCCTACTGCCGATCATCACGTGCGCATTCGCACAAGCATGCAGATTTACTGGGACAAAGCGTTCGTCGCAAAAACTCTTGCGAACAATCCTGTAAGAGTTACAACGCTCGATCCTGTTGCAGCCGATCTTCACTATCGCGGCTTCTCACGGATGTATCGAAAGGGCGGTCGCTACGGCCCGTACTGGTTCGCATATGACGATGTGACAAAGACGTCACCATGGCGGCCGATCGAAGGTGACTTCACACGCTTTGGCGATGTACTGCCGCTCCTCAAGGACCCCGATGATATGTATGTCGTAATGGGACCGGGGGACGAAGCGACAATTCAATTCGACGCGAGCTCCGCGACATCTCTGCCCAGAGGATGGAAGCGCGACTTCCTCCTCTATACCGATGGCTGGATCAAGGATTCCGATCTGAACACCGCGTTCGGTACTACCGTGGGTCCGCTTCCATTCCACAAGCTGAAGTCATACCCCTACGGACCGAACGAGAAGTATCCTGATGACCCCGCACTCGCGCGTTATCGCCGCGAGTACAACACCAGGTCAGTGCCGGTAAACGCGAACGTAGTCCACTAGCATCTTTTGCGGATACACTGAAGTCGCATCGGGGTCGCCCGGCCATTCTCCTCCGACTGCAACATTGAGCAGCATGAAGAATGGATGATCGAACACCCACGTTGCGCCCGATGGAAGATTCGACGGCGTTGTTCTCTTGTACTCTTTCTCGTCGACAAGCCAGCGGATTTCTCCCGGGATCCACTCTATTGCGTAAACGTGAAAATCGTCTGCGAATGCGCTTGGCGAAGTGAACGGACCGCCGATCCCATTCGCACCTGAGTATCCCGGGCCGTGAATCGTACCGTGAACTGAAGTCGGCTCGCGGCCGATGTTTTCCATGATGTCGATCTCGCCGGACTTCGGCCAGCCTGCTGCGTCGATATTGTCGCCGAGCATCCAGAATGCCGGCCAGATTCCCTGCCCTTTTGGAATTTTGATTCGCGCTTCGAACCTGCCGTAGGCCTGGGCGAATTTTCCCGCTGTCTTGAGTCGCGCCGATGTGAACCGACACGTGCCGTACCAGCAGTGGCGGTCCGTATTCGCCGGTTCTTCGAGAGCCGTAATGACAAGGTTACCGTTTCCATCGAGTGCGACGTTTTCGGTTCGTGCTGTATAGAACTCGCGCTCTTTATTGCCCCAGCCTTCACCGCCGGTCTCTGCAACCCAGTTCTTTGCGTCGAAGGACGACCCCGCCGCGCCCGTGAATTCATCGCTCCACGTAAGAATCCACTGCTCGCTGGTCGTACCCGATGGTGGCGGCGCTGTCGTTCGTGTTGTAGCGGGCGCGCATGACATCAGGGCAATGAGGACGGTCCTGTAAAGCATCAGTAATTCTGGTTCATCCCTGCAGAAATCAAAAGACCAGAACTACGTAAAACCCATGGCACACGGACACTACACGGACTAAATCCGGGAGAACCTCTTTTTATTGGTTTGAACCCCACAAAAACATTGTGGTTTTGTGTTGCTAGTCCGTGTAGTGTCCGTGAGTGTCCGTGTGCCATGGGTTTTACGTAGTTCTCATCGTCTCATTGTCTCACCAAACGCCCCGCAGTTAGCCCTCAATGTGCCCTGACGCTATACTCTTTCCGTGCCGAACAGACCGAGTCCCGCAATAAGGCGGGCAATCATGGCGGTGCCCTTCGTGTCAGTTCTGCTCCTTGCGATGAAGCTGAACCGGGGGCCGAGCTCCACCGCGGCTGACGCAGCACATCCGGGCTTCACACTCCGCGACGAGACGAATGCCGCAGGAATTCATTTCGTTCACAGGAGGCCGACGTTCGACCCAAAGATCGCCAACATCGAGCCACACGTAGCCGCACTCGGCGCATCAGTCTCGGTCACCGATTTCGACGCTGACGGATGGCCTGATCTCTACTTCACCAACAGCCGGTTCGGCGAGCGCAACGCGCTGTATCGAAATAGCGGGGATGGAAAGTTCGAGGACGTCGCTGCTTCCTCAGGCCTGGCAGATCTCAATCGCGAAGGCGAAGGCGTATCGATGGGTGCGGTGTGGGGAGATTTCGACAACGACAACCGCGAAGACGTGCTCGTTTACCGCTACGGCTATCTTGCGCTCTATCGCAACGTCGACGGACATCGCTTTGAGGATGTGACGGCCCGCGCAGGTCTGCGCCGCTGGATAAACAGCAACAGCGCTGTGTGGCTCGATTACGATCGCGACGGTCTGCTCGATTTGTACGTCACCGCGTATTTCCGCGACATCGACCTGTGGCATCTCGCGACTACGAAGATCATGCACAACAGCTTCGAGTTCGCGACGAACGGTGGGAAGAATCTTCTCTTCCACAATGTTGGAGGCGGGAAGTTCGAGGACGTCACCGACAGGATGGGAGTTGGATCCACACGCTGGACTCTCGCAGCGGCATCCGCTGACTTCAACGGCGATCACTGGCCCGACATCTACGTCGCCAACGACTATGGTCCGGAGGAGCTTTACCTCAACGACAACGGACGACGCTTTGTTCTGACAACCGCTGGACTCGAGAGCGAATCAAAAAGCGGGATGTCAGTCTCCCTCGGCGACGCATTCAACCGGGGTCGGCTCGACGCTTTCGTCACGAACATATCCGAGCGCGGATATCTCTTTCAGAACAACAATCTCCGTCTCAACGAAATGTCGGAATCCAGGCGGTTCCGGAACATCGCAGAAGGCGAAATCGCTGATGCAGGCTGGGCGTGGGGCGCGCAGTTCGGCGATCTCAACAATGATGGAGCCAACGAGCTGTTCGTCGCGAACGGCTTCATCTCCGCCGACCGCAGGAACAACTACTGGTATTCGATGTCGAAGATTGCCGGCGCAAACGGTCACCTTTTCGAGGATGCGTCTAACTGGCCAGGCTTCGGAACTGCAAGCCTCTCAGGATATGAGAGGTCTCGCGTCTACATCAATCGCGGCGTAGCCGGATGGATGGATGTCGCAAAGAAAGTCGGAGCGGTCGACGAATATGACGGACGCGCGGTTGCCCTCGCTGATCTATCCAATCGCGGCGCGCTCGACGTGATCGTGGCAAATCAGAATCAGCCTCCGGTTTTGTATCGTGACTATCCTGACAGCTCCAATCACTGGATTGGAGTGAAGCTCGTTGCGACGCACAGCAACCGAAGTGCGATCGGCGCCGAAGTAGTTCTCGAATCAGGAGACCTCACGCAGCGCCGTGTTGTCGATGGCGGATCAGGATTCGCCAGCCAGAACGATCGCCGCCTTCACTTCGGCCTTGGAACGCGGGAATGGGTCGATCGGCTTGTAATTTTCTGGCCGTCAGGCGTCAGGCAGGTAGTGCCCAATCCTGCAATCGACGGATTCATCACGGTCACCGAGCCGGCTCGATGAGCGATGCGATGACTGACGCAATGCGCGCGGATTCTCACGTGCATAATCCGTTCGTGCGATTGTGGCAGCGTACGGCGAAGATCGACCCGCGCTATCTCATCGCGTTTCTGATCACGCTGGTTCTTCTCGCTGCGCAGCTGCGCTACCACATGTTCGGCGGCTACAGCCGGCTTGTCGTCGCACTTGGCGTATGTCTCCTGACCGAAGCGGTTCTGTCGTGGTTCGATCGCGGCAAGGTGGTCAACCTGCTGAGTGCATACATCAGCGGCATCAGTCTTACTCTTCTGGTGAAGCCGCAGGGTGGTGCGCTGTGGCCGTTCGCGGTGGGTGCCGTGCTCGCGATCTCATCGAAGTACGTACTTCGCTATCGCGACAACCATCTGTGGAACCCGACAAACTTCGCGGTCAGCGCGCTCCTGCTTGTTTCCGCCGATCGAGTATCGGTGCTCAGTCATCAGTTCGGAAATGACGTAGCTACGAACCTGGTGATCTGGATCTTCGGCTTGATCATTGTGGCGCGCGTGGGCGTTCTGCACATCACGCTGACGTATGTAATCAGCTTTCTTTTTCTGAACGGCTTTCGCGCTCTCGCTCTCGGTCAGCCTCTCCTCCCCGAGATCGCGCCGATCACAGGCCCGATGTACCAGCTCTTCATCTTTTTCATGATCACCGATCCGCGCACGATAGTTCGTGGTCGACGAAAGCAGATTGTGATTGCTGTATCGGTTGCAGTCGCCGAGACAATGATTCGATTCGCCTCAGATCGCGGGTGGCCACTTCCTACTGCTTTCAACGTTGCGCCGGCATTCCTCGCGCTGGCGACAGTCGGGCCTGTGGCGAAATGGCTGGATCTGCGGAATTACGAAACTGCACTGAAGCGCAAATC
>JBKPNY010000023.1:0-1668 GCA_046732835.1 Gemmatimonadota bacterium
GCCGGAAAAGCACTGGGCGGGAGCGGAAAATTTCTGATTCTCATAGGAGCGGCAGTATCGACTCTCGGGTTTGTTGCCGGCGATATGCTTTGCTCACCGCGAGGACTCTTTGCACTGGGCCGCGACTGTCTGCTTCCAACATTCATGGGGCAGACTCATGAACGCTTCAAGACTCCGCACATTGCTATCTGGATTCACGCTGCTGTAGCTGCTGCAATGGCGATCTCAGGATCGTTTGCAGGTCTCGTTGCGCTGTCGGTGCTCTCGACGTTGATCGTCTATCTCATCTGCTGTCTGGCGACAATTCAGCTTCAACGAAAGAATGTCCGGACCGACGGCGCTGTACCCTTCAGTGTTCCAGGCGGTCCTGTGGTTCCCATACTCGCAACGGCGACGATCATCTGGCTGATGACCGCCTCTACTCGTACAGAGTTCATCGCGATGGGAATTCAGGTAGCAGTTCTCACTCTGATATTTCTCCTTGTGCGCGTTACACGCGTTCCTGTGCCCACAATATCCTGAGGCTTTGTCCCCCACATGAAGCTTTCACTCGTCATCGCTGCCGCGTTGATCGCAGCGCCTCTCACCGCACAACAACCCATCGACAGCGTCTACTCGGCACGAATCAAGGAGCTGACGCCGACTGACCCTCGATGGAAATTCACGACCGAGCTGGTCGAGACACTTCCTGCATCTAGCACAGTTCCGACGCCTTTGAAGGTGAATGGCTATGTGCCGGGAACAATCGGAAAACTTTCACATGTCGCCGAGCTGAACAAATACTTCAAGGCGATCGCCGATGCCTCGCCGAGGACGAAGCTTTATTCGTTCGGGATGAGTGACGAAGGGCGCGAGATGATAGGGCTCGTAATCGCCGATGAAGCGACAATACAGAACATCGAGAAGTATCGAGCTGATCTCGCAAGGATTGCCGATCCGCGCGGCTTAAGCGCCGCGGAGAAAGAACGACTTCTTCGCGAAGCGAAACCGATCTACTGGCTATCAGGATCCATTCATTCTCCGGAAACAGGAAGCCCGGAAATGCTGATGGAGCTCGCGTATCGTCTTGCTGTCGATGAAGGCGAGAATATCAAAGCAATTCGCAGCAACGTCATAACGATCATCACACCGGTCACCGAAGTCGATGGTCGTGACAGAATGGTCGATGCCGACAAGCTCGCACGCGACTTGAAGCTTGGACCGGGCGGAGTTCCGCTCGTTTACTGGGGCAAGTACACGGCGCACGACAACAATCGCGATGGAATGGTGCTGTCGCAGAAGCTTTCACAGAACGTCATGAACGCGTTCCTCAAGTGGAAGCCTGTTGTAGTTCACGATCTTCACGAGTCGGTTCCATTTCTCTACACGAGCACGGGCACGGGACCGTACAACGATGAGTACGATCCTATAGTAGTGGACGAGTGGCATACACTCGCCTATCAGGAGATTACGGAGCTGACGCGGCGCGGACTTCCCGGTGTGTGGACGCATGGCTTCTACGATGGATGGGCGCCGAACTACACGCTCCTCGCTGTTGCGAATCTTCACAACTCGATCGGACGATTTTACGAGACGTACACCTCGCGCGGAGCTGATTGCCACACCGTCCGGCTCCCTGCATCGAGCACCGAGCGACGATGGGACCGCCCGAATCCTCCGGTGAACGGC
>JBKPNY010000024.1:0-5251 GCA_046732835.1 Gemmatimonadota bacterium
CGGCATGACCGGATTTGCGAATCCAATTCGAGAGATCCAGTAGATCGCAGCGAGAACGGCAGCGCTGATTGACGCACCAACGACCGAAGTCTCTCTGTTCTGGATTTCGTTCATCGCGACAACTGGCAGAGCGTAGAGTACTTCATGCTGCCGTTGTTATCGAAGTGAAGACGAATTATCCGGTCGAAGCGGGATCTCTCGAGGGGTGCACAAAGCGCTCTTTTGTAGTCATCATCTGCGACCTGCGGGCCCGTTCGATGCTTGAAGAGGCTGAGCCCGTAGTAAGGACTCAGCTTGCAGTCGGCTGGCGGCATTCCATCGATCATCGCAATACCGGTGAGCGACGGCACAACGAACCCCGAAAACGCGCACGCGCCGGGACGCTTGAGGATAGTCCAGTATCTCGTCTCACTTTGCGGAACCCACGCGAGTGTAGTTCGCTTGTACATCAGATCCGCTTTGTTCAGCTCGAGCAATCCCTGAACCGGGTTGTAGTTGACCGATGATTTGAGGCCAGCATCGAGCTTCACCGGGTCAGTCAGCCGCGGCAAAGATCGCAGGCCGGGCGTGATTCCAGATTTATCTTCTGCAGGATAAAGCGAATACCGAAGCTCGGCGTTTGCCTTGAGCATTCGCGTTGTCCAGAACACTGAGTTCCTCGCGGTCGAAACGACGAAAGGAAACGCAACGAACGCGATCCCGACTTTTGCGAGCCCGGATTTCGCTCTCCAATCGATGCGCGGGACCAGCATCGCCGCCGAGGTGACCAGAAGTGCGAGAGCGATCCATCGCTGAACGTCGGAGAAGTAGAAGGCGGAGCCACCGTCGATGTGCAGGATGAATCCGGGCAGAATCCCGGCAACGGCGATCACTGCGAGCACTTCAACATCGAGTATGCGTTTCTCTCGAGCGAGTGTCATCACGTCGCCAGCGGTTTTCGCATTCTCCTGCCGCAAACGGAGGACGATGTAAAGCAGCGACCAGAACAGCTGCGCAACGACGAAGAATACCCACCACTGCTTTGGGACAAAACTCTGCAGGAAATCGAATGGCACTACACCTTCACGATGCGCAACGAGTGAGACGCGCTGATAAGTGACCGCAACCGCGCCTGCGATCCAGAGTGCGATGAGAACAAGCGGTAGTCGCCGCCATGCTTTTACTCGCAAGGCCGCATACGCGGCCGCTCCAAACCCAAGGATCATGAACGAGATCTTGACGTAGCCGAGGCTGACCAGCCCTGCCGAAAGGAAGATTGCCAGAAACGCAAAATCGGCCACCCTCGCATTGCCTGTCATCACCGCGTTTCCACGCTGCTGCCAGAAAATCAACACGCTCGCCAAAAGCATCAGCGCAATTGGAACCGCCACTGCGTAGGACTCGGATATCATCAGGTTGGATGTCCAGACTCCGAGCGCATCCATTCCGGTGATCGGGATAATCCCGATCGTTGCAGCGATGAACAGAACCCAGGTGATGGCGTCACGAGTGACATCACGCCTGCTCATCTGCACTGCGAATGCAATCACGCTTCCAAAAAACAGCGGAATCATCGTGATCGGATATCCGAGCTGATAGAACGTGAGCACAGATTGCTCGGTGAGATTCGACAGCTGCGCGAAAAGCCACGGCGAACCCCAGTGGTACGCCATGTACGGAATACCGTCCAACCCCATGCTCGCGACCTTGTAGGTCTTGAGCATGTTGCCGAGGGCGGCGAGTGTGACTCCATCGTGATGAACAATGCCGGTGCCAATCAGCATCTCGAAGAAAAGCGGGCTCTTGTAAATGCGACCCCATACTACGCCGGCAATCCACGTCGAGTAGAACGCACTCGCGGCGAAAAGGAGCAAACCGAATTTCAGTGATGCCTCCCTCACCCACCTGATTGCAACGATGAGGAAGGCAAGCACTCCAGCGATTGCAACGAGTGTCGCCATCGCTGGCGAAACTTTCCAGGGAGTTGCGATTTCAATGGTCGTAACTGCACGACCGATAACTGCGATCGTGAGGAACGTCATCAGCCAGATGAACGAATACGATCGCGGCCAGCTGCTTTCGCTCGCGCCCAGAGCTCTCCAGACCAGAACAGGCACGTTGATGAATAACAGTGCGAGTCCAATTGAAGCCGCGATCGGCGTAATTGGAGTGACGAAACCAATTCGTGCAGCCCAGTAGATCGCGCCGAGTCCAATCGATACAACCGATGACGCAACGGCGACGGAGTTGAATCCGCGCTCCATCGCTAGAATCCGGTGGATCGTCCCACTATGTAGAGCGGACGCTGCTTCACCTCGTCGTAGATTCTGCCGATGAATTCGCCGATTACACCAAGGCAGATGAGCTGCACGCCGCCGAGAAAGAGTATGACGACAATCGTCGACGCCCAGCCGTGCGTGAGATTAGGCGGTCCAAACAGTTTTTCGAGAAGAAAGTAAACGAGAAGGATGAAGCTGACCGCCGATGCAAAAAAACCGAAGTACATCGCCAGTCTGAGCGGCGCCTTCGACAGCGAAAGAATTCCGTCGACTGCAAGCCCGACCATCCGGCGAAACGGATACTTCGTTTCTCCAGCGAATCTTGCAGGTCTCTCGAACATTATCGCGGTCTGCCTGAAGCCGAGCCACGCGCGCAGTCCCCGCACATAACGATTGCGCTCCGGCATCGCGTTCAGGAGATCGACGATCTTTCTGTCCATCAAACAGAAATCGCCGGTATCCGGCGGAACCTCGATGTCTGTCAGGCTGCGGAGAATCCGGTAATACAGGTAGTAAGCTGCGTTCTTGAAGGGATTGATTCCCTCCCGCCTTTTCTTCTGCGCGTACACGACGTCGAAACCTTCGCGCCATTTCTCCATCATCTGGAGAATGAGCTCCGGAGGATCCTGCAGATCTGCATCGATGACCACCACGGCACTTCCTGCGACAGCATGAAGTCCCGCCGTTACAGCTGCCTGATGCCCGAAGTTTCGGGAGAAATGAAGAGCTTTGAATCTGTGATCGGCATTGCAGATCGAATCGACTATCGATGGTGTTTTGTCTTTGCTTCCATCGTTGACGAGTATTACCTCGAACGACTCAACATTGGGTACGAGGACCTGAAGCAGTCTCGAGTGAAGCGCCTCGAGCACTTCCTGTTCGTTGTATACCGGCACAACGACAGACAGAAGGGGCTTATCGGGGCTGATTTCTCTGGGGGAGCGAGGTTCGGTCATTTGGTAGGCCAAAACTCACCTTTTAGCGGTCAAAAAACAACGATTTCCGCCTCGCAGCCACTGAGGGTCGGTGAAACGATAAAAACCGGATCCTTCGGATCAGGGACGCAAAACGGTTTTTATGTTTTTTGTGGGATAAAAATAGAGTGGTTTTCCCGTATCTAATCAGTAAAATCCGATGGATCGCCTTATCGACCCTCAGTGACTGCCTGGCGAAACCCTCCAGATAGTCCAAGCCCCCATTGAGCGTCTATCGCCCACTCGATACGATTTCTGAATCTCAGCCATCCGCTGATCGAAATGTGCAACGGTGTCAGAAGCATGATGAACCAGCCATCCGCCAATTCCTGAAGCAGCATTGCGGTCGATGTAGACCTGTCGCCGGGCGGGAGGAAGTGAGCCGATGATCTCGAAAGGCTTTGGAAGCCAGGATCGATCGCTTGTCGAATGATCAGACCAGGCCGGCAGCATCAGCCGGCCATCGACAATCCTCACTACAGGCGTCTCTTGCCCGACACCCGACGACCGAAGCAATGATTCAAGTGTTGAATCCATTACCGGAAGCTGGTTCGTAAACTTCGCCGGCGAGAGCTGATGCGTTTTGAGATTTGCAGCCAAACCCGGATGACCCAGAGTCATCGCAATCGGAATAGCGAGTACCGGTATCGTAGCGCCGCGAACGTAGCCATGCCATGGCTTGCGGGAGGAGTGGCGAATCACGATGAGAAGAACTGCAATCGCAAATAAGAGAACAGGAGCGATGCTCAACAGATTCACTGGATGACTGCGCGAAACGAAATAGCTCGATACCGACCAGATCCCGCCCCAGACTCCCGCAGCGACGACGAGTCGAAAATCTTTCCAGTCTTCAACAAGAAACTGAACGACTGCTGTCGACGCGATGAAGAAGATCATCGCGAGATACCAGATGGCACCGTGCGGCGCGATCGGCAGCGATCCGAAACCCTTGCTGTAGAGAAAACCAAACTCGGTGTAGCCGGCGAGATCAGGAGCTGTTCCCACACCGAGCTTGTAGATCAGCCACACAGTCGCGTACAAACCGATCAGCATCGCGACGGGAATCGCGATCGATCGCACCACATGCCTGCGCGTCTGGATCAGGTAGACCGTGAATGCGGCGAACCAGATTGCCGACGAATAAATCGCCGCCTCAAACGACCAGGCAATCGAACAGATCCAGAGAAGGTGGCCAACGAGAGGAAAACCGGCGCCGGGAGTTGCTCTCTCTTTATGTCCGACCAAATCACGAAAAACGAGAAGAAGCCAGCCGAGAAGAACAAAGCACCAAAGGAAACGAACCGGTCCGCCTGATGGTGTCATCTGCGCCGGAAGAATCAGTGATGCTGTGCGCGGACGGAAAAACAATGTCGTGAAAACGACAAGAAACGAGAGAGCGAGATTCCCTACCCCGCCGCGCAAGCGGCGGAAGATGATGAACATCAGCACGCCGACAATTGCGTAGACCGCCGCCTGATAATACCAGAACGAAATCCACGCACTCCCCGGCAGAATTGTGGGAATCAAAATGCTCAACACGCCATACTGTGACGGCGTGTCGTACATGAGCCATCCACCTTGCCTCAGCTGCTCCATCGGGCCGACCCAGAAGCCCCAGTGATAGAACTCGACAACGGGATTCGTTCGAAAGCTGAACACGATGAGCAGCAGCAGCACGAACACCGAAGCAATACGAAATGCGACACCCGGGGGTGCCTTCGTCTCGGGGGATTCTCCAAACCGGGGAAGCCCTGTTATCGAAACGACTGTCGCGACAGCAAATGCAAGAATTCTTGCCGGCGAGCTCAGGAACCAGTCCGTCGCTCTCGCCCAATACACCATTCCACCGGCACTCATCCATGCTATGAGCGATACAACACCGAGAACAATGAGCGCGACAAGTCCTTCGATTGGACGCTCGCTCATGATCCGGTAGGCATTCGTCGACAGAAGCGTCGCAATGATGGTGGGGACCAGTGCGATGAGCGCCAGAAGAATTCGACCGTCGACGATGAACTT
>JBKPNY010000025.1:0-4881 GCA_046732835.1 Gemmatimonadota bacterium
TATCGCCTCAGGCCCCGGAGGGCGAAAGCCCGCTAACTCCGTCAGGACCCCGAAGGTAGCAGCGGCATGCGGTGTCTTGCGTTGCTCCGTCAGGCCTGGGGTATCTTCCCTCCCTAATGTCGCTCGCCCTCGCCCGTAAATACCGCCCAAAAAACTTCGCCGGCGTTGCGGTACAGTCCCATGTATCCGACACGCTTCGCGGCGCAATCGCGCGCGGAAGAGTTGCGCATGGCTATCTGTTGTGCGGTCCGCGCGGAACAGGAAAGACAACGCTCGCGCGAGTCCTGGCAATGGCGCTCAATTGCGAGAATCGCGGCAGCGATGGGGAACCTTGCGGAGTGTGCACTTCCTGTCAGCGCATCTGGAGCGGCGCCTCGAGTCTCGATGTAATCGAGATCGACGCCGCTTCCAATCGCGGTGTCGATGATGCGCGCGACCTTCGCGAGCGGGCGATGTATGCCCCATCAGGCGAAGATCGCTACAAGGTCTACATCGTAGACGAAGCGCACATGCTGACCCGCGAAGCGTGGAACGCACTTCTCAAGATCCTCGAGGAGCCGCCGCCGAGAGTTGTTTTTGTTTTCGCGACAACCGAGCCTCAGAAAATTGCGCAGACAGCAGCACCGGTTCTCAGCAGGCTTCAGCGATTCGACCTCAAGCGCATCAGCATTCAGGAAATCACTAAACGGCTCGAGACGGTTCTCTCATCGGAAAAAATCACGGCGACTGATGAGTCGCTCGCGATGATCGCAAGAGCTGCCGATGGGTCAATGCGCGATGCACTCAGTCTTACTGACCAGGTGATCTCGATCGGTGAGGGCGGCATAACTGCCGATCGAGTGCGCGAAGCACTTGGTCTTGTTCCGGAAGATGAATACCTCGCGATCATCGAAATCATTGCGAAGCGCAAAGCAGCCGAAGTTTTCGATACCGTGCGCAGGCTTGCTGATGGCGGAGTCGATTTCGGTGTCTTCCTGTCGGGACTGGGAGATATGCTGCGTGCTCAGCTCGCAGTGGTTCTCGGAGGAAAGACTGCGGGTGTATCACCGCAAGCGCTCAAGGCTCTCGAATCGCATCGCGACGAATTCGCGCCTGGTGATCTTCTGCGAATGCTATCGATGCTGACGGGTATCGAGCCGCAGTTCCGCCGCAGCGGTCAGCAGCAGCTTCTTGTGGAGATGATGCTGGTGCGATTTGCTCTGCTCGACAGATCGGTCTCGATCGAAGAAGTGCTTCAGACACTCGGCGGCGGAGCGGGCGGAACCCCGTCGCGACCGGCAAGTACTTCGACCCGCCCCGCGCAGGTCGAGTCGAGAAGTGAGCCGCCGCGTCGAGTGAGCTCGACTGCCGCGGCCGCACATGACGTACCCGCAACACCTGTCGTCACGTCGCCCGCGCCGCCTCTCCGCGTGACGCCTCCCGGTGGTCAGTCAGCCATGCCAGACTGGAAAGCTGAGTTCGATCAGACAGCGAGCAGCAGCACCCGCGAGCGACTGACCACTGAAGCGGTCCGGGAAGAGCGCTTGAAAATGCTGCGTGCTCAGGATCCTGTGCTCGATGCCGCGGTACAGGAGCTGGACCTCGATCTACTCGACTAACCCCGCCACAAAGTAAATTCGTTCATGGCAGATTTTTCCAAAATTCTCGAGCAGGCTCAGCAGATGCAGGGCCGCCTGGAGAAGGTTCAGGCAGAGCTGGCAAATATGACCGTGAGCGGCTCCTCAGGCGGTGGAATGGTGACTGTGGACGCCGATGGCAAAGGCCAGATTACAAAGGTGCGGGTTGATCCGTCTATAGTAAGCGCCTCCGACGTGGAGATGCTCGAGGATCTTCTCCTGGTCGCCCTCCGTGATGCTCAGCAGAAATCAACCGATCTTGCAAAGCAGGAGATGTCGAAGCTCACTGGAGGCCTTGGTCTTCCATTCAAGCTTCCGTTCTAGCGTGTCGGCAATCGATACGCTGGCAACGGAGCTTTCCAAGCTTCCAGGAATCGGCCGCAAAACCGCGCTTAGACTGACATATCATCTTCTCAAGCAGCCATCCGATCAGAGCCGCCGACTTGCAGACGCACTCGTCACTCTCTCGGAGAGAGTGAAGCCGTGCTCGCACTGCTACAATCTCACTGAGGACGAAGTGTGCGCGATTTGCCGCGATGCACGCCGTGATTCTTCAATCATCTGCGCAGTGGAAGAAGCGTCCGACATTGGCGCCATCGAGCGCGCAGGTGAATTTCGCGGTCTGTATCACGTACTGGGCGGCAGGCTTTCACCTCTCGACGGGATTGGCCCAGACGATCTGACAATTCAGGATCTCGAGAAAAGAGTGTCCGGCGGAGACGTTCGTGAAGTCATTATTGCGACCAACCCGAGCATTGAGGGTGAAGCCACGGCATTGTACGTTCAGCGCAAGCTTTCGCCATATCACCTGACTGTGTCGCGCATAGCGCGCGGATTGCCGGTGGGTGGAGACCTCGAGTACGCAGACGGAGTGACGATTGCACAAGCACTATCCGCACGGCGGGCAATGTGATCAATTCGCGTGACCGGCGTCTCGCGACGTTGGGGTTTCTTGGAGGTATTGCCTGCGGTGCCCTGGCATGGAGCCATCTCCAGAAACAGTACCGTCGCGATCTTTTCAGCCGGCATCCGCTGCGCCGGTTTGCTGCGCTTACTTACCTTCGAGCCCGCCCGTCGATGGGCACTCTACGTCTCCTTCGCGAGTACATCGCCTGGGAGCGCATGCCCGTGCTGCGCGAGCGCGGCGTGAAGCTCATGCGTCATGTCGAAACGGCGCTGAGCTGATACAGTGACAAATCCTGGCGCTGCCACCTGGTCTTTTGACGAAGAGGACCTCGCCGCTCTGACGCGGACGGTCGATAAGTTCCTCGTCGATACCGGAGCGCATTCGGCACTCATTGCCGACAGGGCGGGGCAGCTTGTAGCGACAATGGGTCGTCCGCTCACATTCGATCCGACCATCTTCGCGACATTGACAGCCGCTGATTTCAGCGCCAACGACCAGCTTGCACGCCTGATAGGGGAAACAGATTTTACCACGCTCTTCCATCAGGGAGAGAAGGAATCGATGTATGTTGCCGACGTTGCTAGGCGGCTAATACTCGTCACGCTGTTCGACAATGCGACTCCAATCGGCCTGGTTCGTCTGAAGATGAGGCCCGTCGTCGAAGAGCTGACCGCCCACCTCGACCGCGCGTTCTCTCGCGCACGCGAGGCAGGCACTACGCAGCCGAACATCCTCGCCGGTGCCGGCGACGAGATCGACGAGCTGTTCAACTGGTAAGGAGATAGAACTGCGATGTCGATGATCAACTACGCGGCGCGCGAGATAAACTGCAAGATCGTCTATTACGGCCCGGGACTCGGCGGAAAGACGACGAATCTCGAGCACATCTATGGCAAGGTTAAGCCCGATACGCGCGGGAAGCTCATATCACTTGCAACAGAAACGGAGCGTACGCTCTTTTTTGATTTTCTGCCAGTAGACCTCGGCACCATTCGCGGATTCAACACTCGCTTTCATCTCTACACCGTTCCCGGACAGGTGTATTACAACGCGAGCCGCAAGCTGATTCTCAAGAATGTCGACGGAGTTGTGTTCGTAGCAGATTCGCAGGTCGAAAGAATGGAAGCGAATCTCGAGTCGATGCAGAACCTGTACGACAATCTCGCTGAGTACGGATACGACGTAACGCGCATTCCGTTCGTCATTCAGTACAACAAGCGCGATCTCCCGAACGCTGCGGCTGTTGCAGATCTGCAGGCTGCATTGAATCCCGGATGGGAGCCGGCCGATCCGTCTCGTGCCCGGATCACTCCGGATCCGTATCATGCGGGCGAGAATCTCGTCGAGCAGCTTGGCAGCGGCGAATGGGTCGAAAAAGCACCCTATTTCGAGGCCGTGGCAATCAACGGCGACGGAGTATTCGATACATTGAAAGCTGTGAGCAAACTGGTACTGAAGGCTCTCGCTTGAGTTTAAACCTTCCGAACGCTATCACGATCGGAAGGATTCTCATCGCACCGCTGATTGCAGCGCTGCCGTTCATCAACTCGCCTTTTGCCCGACTCGGCGCCTTCATCGCGTTCATCGTCGCGGCCATCTCTGACTATTTCGATGGAATGCTCGCGCGCACGAGAAATCTCGTGACCGATCTGGGCAGTCTTCTCGATCCTCTTGCAGACAAGCTTCTTCTTTTCGCGACACTCATTCCGATGTATGTGCTGATGTCGCCACCGAGCGATCCAATCGCACCGGGACGTGAGTCATTCGGCTCCGCACACGGTTTTGCGTTTCAGACTCCACTGGGCGCGATTGGTCTTCCGTGGTGGGTCGTTGCAATTGTCCTCGGAAGAGAGCTGTTCATGACGATTTTCCGTCAGCTTGCAGCCCGCCGCGGAGTCGTCATCGCCGCGATCGGACCCGCAAAATGGAAGACCGGCTTTCAGTCGGTGTGGGTTGGGTCTGCATATTTCTGGTTCTTCGCCGCGACACTCGCAGCGAGAAATAATTGGGACAACCGCAGCTGGACTTACTTCTCCTGGTTCAATGCTCTCGTCGGCACATTCACGATGGCCGCTGCAGTATTTCTCACTCTCTACTCCCTCGCGCTCTACCTCCAGAAGTACCGCCGGGTTTTCGCGGGGTAGATCGTGAAAATTGAGATCGTCACCATTGGAGACGAGCTGCTGCTCGGATTCACGGTCGACACAAACTCCGCACATCTGGCGCGAGAGCTCGCGGCAATTGGCGTGGAGATCGTGCATCGCACATCAGTTGGCGACAATGCGGATCACATCGCTGCTGCTGTCGGTGAAGCTCTCGAGCGTACGGGCGCGGTGATAACAACCGGCGGACTTGGCC
>JBKPNY010000026.1:0-1387 GCA_046732835.1 Gemmatimonadota bacterium
CTCCAAACTCTGTGTGAGCTCTTTGTATCTCTGTGTCTGTGTGGTTAGCGATTACCACGGAGTCGCAGAAAACACGGAGGACGCGCAGACCACTCCCTACTTTTAACTTCAAGCCGTATATTAGCTACCGTTCCGTCTAAATGTCCCGCGACGGCTTGCGAAACCATATGCCTGACTTGTTAGTTAACCTTGCCAAGCTGCCTCCGCTTGAGCCCCTCGTCACGGAGTTGGAAAAGCAAAACATAACGATCCGCCGAGCACAGCCATTCGAAATCAGCGCCTTGCGGACATTCATCGAGCATGAGTTTTCGCTCAGTTGGGCGGACGAAGTTTCCGTCGGCTTTGCAAATAAGCCTGTCTCGATTTTTATCGCGACCTTGGACCGACGGATCGTCGGGTTCGCGGCATACGAATGCACGCGTCGTAGTTTCTTTGGTCCCACTGGAGTGAGCCAGGCACTCCAGGGCCGCGGCGTCGGCACAGCGCTGCTGGTTGCGAGCCTGAACGGTTTGCGCGAGCTGGGTTACGTCTACGGAATCATCGGCGCCGCCGGACCGATCGAGTTTTATGAGAAAACGGTCGGCGCCGTTGTAATCGCGGACAGTACGCCGGGTATTTACACCGATCTCCTGCGGTAGAATTTCCCAGTGACAACTTCTCATCAGCGCACGCGAGCACCAGGGCCGGAAGGAAGTCTTTTCCTCGGTGTGATGCCTCAGTTTAATCGCGACTCCCTCGCGTTTATCGAACGCTGCCGCGATTACGGCGATATCGTCCGCATGCGTTTCCTCTATCTCACCGCCCACTTCATTTACCATCCGGACTACATCGAGCACGTCCTCTCGACCAACGCAAAAAACTTCATCAAGGCGCGCTCGTTACGCTCGCCTCTGTTTCAACGTCTCGTCGGGAACGGGCTGTTGACCAGCGAGGGAGACGAGTGGAAACGCCAGCGACGCCTGGCCCAGCCGGCCTTTCATCGACAGCGGATTAACGCGTACGGCGACGTGATGGTGGAATACACAGAGCGCTTAATCCGCGAGTGGCAGACGGACGAACTCCGCGACCTTCATCGCGACATGATGCGTCTAACGCTGGAAATCGTAGTGAAGACTCTCTTCAATGCGGACGTGTCGGGCGATGCTGATCGCGTGGGCTGGTTACTTTCGGAGATGGTTAAGCCGTTCGCGTCACAAGCCACCCTGAAGTGGATCCTGGATAACCGTTTGCCCACTCCGACGAAGCGCCGGTTCAATGCCGCTGCTCGCGAAATTGACGAGATTGTTTTTCGCATTATCAGCGAACGCCGGAATAGCGAGTCGGACGTGGGCGACCTGCTTTCAATGCTGCTCGCTGCCCAGGATGAAGATGGTGGGCAGATGTCTGA
>JBKPNY010000027.1:0-23163 GCA_046732835.1 Gemmatimonadota bacterium
CACAGAAACTACGCAATCAAAAAACAGATTGCGTAGTTTCTGTGTCATCTGCGGAACATCTGCGTCATCTGTGCTTCAGAGCTGTTCCGTAGTTCCGTAGTTCGTGAAACCTGCACCGATATCGGGGTACTATTTTCGTCCGCTGGTCCCGACCCTATTATTTGTCCTCATGAAGCTCAAGCTCCTTGCTGCGGCAGTCCTTCTGATCCCCGCTGGAATCGACGCGCTTCCGCCTGCGCCCTCGGGTCTTTACGTCGGAACGCTTCTCAACGCGCATCCGCTGCCGAGGATCGAGCGGGTTCCGTCGCAGGACGGTTGGGAGCACTGGTTCAAGCTCCTCGGGGCCAGCATCAGTCTGAGGCCTGATGGAAGATTCATCGCCTCGTTCAAGTACTATCGCCAGCATGTGAAGCCGCGTGCGCCAGTTCGTCCCGGCCCGATGCTCAACGAGACGTACAAGGGCAAGTTCACAGTGAAGGGATCGCAGATCACCTTCAAGCCGGATCCGAACAAGCAGTCGAAGAATCCGCCTCCCATTATCGGGACGATCAACGGCGACCACATGGACATTCCGTACATCGTGGCGCAGGGTCAGAGCAAGCATCCGCTGCGGCTCGACATGAAGAGGACGAACGGCTGGTAGTTATATCACAAATCTGCTGACAGATATTCATCCTTTTGGCCTGCTTTCTGCCCCCTGAGTAACGGGGGGCGCTCCCCAATTCAGGAGGCAGGTAAATGCAGAAAAGAACATTGGCGGCTCTCGCGATCGCGGGCGTTTTTCTCGCGGCGTGCGGGGACTCAACACCAACATTGTCGAGCGGAGGAACAGTCAACGTCCTGCTGACGGACGCGCCGTTCCCGCTCAGTGACTTGAAGAGCGTCGACATCTGGGTCAACCGGATCGACGCGAAGCTGTCCGACGTAGATTCGGCGGCGGCAGCAAACGAAGCCGACTCGGCCGGATGGAAGACGCTCGCGTCGCCGAATGCGGCCTTCAATCTCCTGACGCTGGCGAATGGTGTAACCGCGAATCTCGGCGGGAGCAACCTTCCCGTAGGAAGCTACAAGTCATTCAGGATCGTGATCGACACCGACAAGTCGAGCATTACGATGAATGACAACACGCATCCTGACATCAAGTGGCCGTCGGCTGGAAAGAACGGCATCAAGATTCTGCTCGACAAGCCGTTCGACGTCACCACCGGCACGACAAACCTTCTCATCGACTTCGATGTCGGCCGCAGCTTTGTCGTTCGCGGAAATTCGATCTCGCAGAACGGTCTTCTGTTCAAGCCGGTGATTCATGCGACAACACAGCAGAACACTGGTACGATTGCGGGAACGGTTCACGGTGACAACGCGACAGGTCCTGTGCTCGCAGGCGTGACGGTGGAAGTTCTGAAAAATGGTACGACACTCGGCGATACAAATCCCAACAACATCGTGCGAACGGGGATGACTGACGCGAACGGGAACTTCACGCTCGCCTTTGTCCCGCCGGGAACTTACGTGGTGCGTGCTACTCCGACGGTTGCATCCGGATACAAGCCGGCGCTCCTTCCCGGCACGGCGACCGTCACCGCTGGCAGTACACTTGGGAGTCAGGTCATTATTGTCACTAAATGATCTCACGAAAAATTAGAAGTCTCGCTGCACTGTCGGCGATTGTCGTGAGCGGGTGCGCTACTACTGCACCCGCTCCGGCGACCATGCCTGCACGTACGGCGGGTGACGCGACGACAATTCAGCTGCCGCTTCGCTTTCTTCTCATCAATGACGTCTACTTCGGTGACACGCTCCGCAATGGAACCGGCGGACTCTCGCGCGTTGCATACCTTCGTGATTCGCTGGCGAGATTAGGGCCGATTGAATTCGTTCTCGCGGGGGATTTCTTCAGCCCGAGCTTGCTGAGCAAGTGGTATCGAGGCGAGCAGATGCTCGAGGAGCTGAATGCTGCGAGGGTCGATCGAGTGACATTCGGCAATCATGAGTTCGAGCTCGATCGTGATACTCTCGTATCACGAATTGCAAACTCGAAGTTCAAGTGGACATCCGCCAACTGCATGGAAGCGAATGGCAATCCATTTCCCGGTGTGTCGAAATGGGATACTGCGACGATAAACGGGACGAAGGTTGGAGTTTTCGGGGTGACGCTCGTCGGTGATTACCGGCGCTATGTGAAATGTTTCAATCCGGACAGCTCGGCGCATGACGCGATTACAGCATTGAAAGTTGCGGGTGCGCAGATCGTGTACGGGCTTACGCACCAGACTCTTCAGGCCGACAGCGCGCTTTTAAGACGCGAACCCGCGCTGGACTTCATACTCGGCGGACACGAGCATGAGAATCACCGGATTCTCATTGGCGGAAAGCGATTGATCAAAGCCGATGCGAATTCGCGAACCGCGCAGCTGCTGACGTTGTCGCATCTCGACAACGGCTGGGTTCAGGGTGATCGACTGATCGAGATCGATCGGAACCTTCCAATGCAGCCGGCGACTCAGGCTGTTGTGAAGCGATGGCAGGACAGTCTCGTGAAACGACTTGGTCCTGAGAAAGTCATCGCGACGACGACGTTCGCACTCGACGGTCGCGACGCATCGAATCGCGCGCAGGAATCGCCGCTCGGCGACGTTGTACAGGATGCCATTCGACTTGGAACCGGTGCTGATGTCGCAATCATGAATGCCGGCACCATGCGAATTGACGATGTCATTCCTGCGGGGCCAATTACGAATTATCAGATCGAGTCGATTTTTCTTTTTCCTGACGAGACGCGGATAATGGTTTTCCCGATAACGGGTGCCCGGCTGCGCGAGATCCTCGAGCACGGCGTTGCGCGGACGTCGGTTGGTCGCGGTGCGTATCTACAGGTTTCCGGCGTCAAGTTCTCGTACGATCCATCGAAGCCTGACGGATCTCGCATTGTCGGGGATGTTCGGCGTGCTGATGGTTCAGTAATCAAGGCATCCGATACCATCAAGCTTGCATTCAATGTCTATCCCGCATGCGAAAGCGGCGATGGGTACAGTGTGCCCGAAGCGAAGTCTGCTTGCGATGCTCGATCGTCTGCTCCTCGAGCTGTTGATTTGCTCGTGAAGCATATCACTGAGCGGCTTGGCGGTACTGTCGCGCCACCGCCGGCAGGGCGAGTCACGAAACTTCAATAAACGAGACCTACCGTACCCGGTACCGGAAGAACCAGAACAGCGGTACCCGGTACCGGAAGAACCAGAACAGCGGTACCCGGTACCGGAAGAACCAGAACTGCGGTACCCGGTACCGGAAGAACCAGAACAGCGGTACCCGGTACCGGAAAAACCAGAACAGCGGTACCCGGTACCTGAAAAACCAGAACTGCGGTATCAGGTACCAGATTTCGCTGAGAGCTGACAGCTAAAGCTACTGGTACCCGGTACCGAACTTCTGGTTTGTCTGGTACCAGGTACCGCAGTTCTGGTTTGTCTGGTACCAGGTACCGCAGTTCTGGTTTTTCAGGAGCAGTGTACAGTTTTCTTACAGAAGGTCTACTCACATCCCGCCTTTCTCCCGTGCATCTTGATTGTCGGAAGACAAGAACAAACCCCCAAAATCCCATAACGCGTTATGACTAACCGAAGGGAATTCCTGAAGAAAGGAACGCTCGTCGCTGGCGCAATCGCAGCCGAAGCAGCGTTCCGCAAAGCGCACGGACTTGCCCCGTTAGCGCCGCCCGTCATCGAGTCGCCGCAGCCGGTAATGGATGCAGCAACGCGCGACCTCATGATGGAAGCGCTCAACACCGCGAAACTCGCAGGTGCGAGCTATGCCGACGTTAGAATCGGACGGTATCTCCAGAATTTCGTCTCGACTCGCGAGCAGCAGATCACAGGTGTAACCGACACCGATTCGATCGGTGCGGGCGTTCGCGCACTCGTGAACGGCACGTGGGGATTTGCGGCAACCCGCACGATGACGAAGGATGGAATTGCCAGCGCAGCAAAGCGCGCTGTTGCAGTTGCAAAGGCAACTGCGATTGCCAAGCAGAATTCCGTCGAGCTCGCGCCCGCGCCTGCGTTCAAGGACGTCTCGTGGAAAAACTCGTATCAGATCGATCCATGGACAATTCCTGTCGAGCAGAAAGCGGATCTTCTGATGAAAGCGAACGCTGCCGCTATGAAGGCGAAGAATGTGAAGTTCGTCTTCAGCGGACTGTTCTTCAGAAAGAACGAGCGAAACTACGCCGACACGAACGGATCAGTCGTCACGCAGACGATCATCCAGAGCTGGGCACCGATGCAGATCACGGCAATCGCTCCGGATCAGTCGGACTTCCAGAATCGCGGATCGGTTTCTCCGCCGATGGGACGCGGGTGGGAATACATCCTCTCCGAGGATCTCGTCAAGAACGCGGAGAAGTGGGGCGAGGAAGCGTCGCAGAAGCTCACGGCGAAGCCTGTCGACGTCGGCCGCTACGATCTCGTGCTGCATCCGTCGCACTTGTGGCTCACGATTCACGAGTCGATTGGACATCCGACCGAGCTCGATCGCGCGAGTGGATACGAAGCGAACTACGCGGGAACGTCATTCGTGTCGCCACCTGACAAAGTCCTCGGCAAGCTCAAGTACGGTCCTGAGTTCATGAACATTCAGGGCGACCGCTCGCAGGAAGGCGGACTCGCAACGATCGGGTATGACGATGAAGGAGTGAAGCCCGATGACTTCCTCATCGTCAAGAAGGGAATGTTCAACGACTACCAGACCACGCGCGAGCAGGCGAACTGGCTCAAGTGGTGGTACGACAAAACCGGAACTCCGACTCGCTCGCACGGATGCTCGTACGGCGATTCATGGTCGAGCATTCAGTTCCAGAGAATGCCGAACGTTTCGCTTCTGCCTGGTGAGAAGGAGCAGAGCTTCGAGGATCTCATCGCCGCGACCGACAAGGGAATCGCAATCATCGGTGATGGATCATTCTCTATCGATCAGCAGAGATACAACGCGCAGTTCGGCGGCCAGGTGTTCTACGAGATCAAGGGCGGCAAGCTCAACGGTATGCTCAAGGACGTCGCATACCAGATGCGCACTCCTGATTTCTGGAACTCGATGGACATGATCGGCGGAAAGAAATCGTATCAGCTTGGCGGAAGCTTCTTCGACGGAAAGGGCCAGCCGCCGCAGATCAACGCAGTGAGTCACGGCTCACCGCCGGCGCGGTTCCGTAACATCAACGTCATCAACACCGGAAGGAAAGCATGAGATCCCCCAGGCGATTGATCCCGATTGAGACGGCGGACGGGGACATCATCTCCCGCGAGGCGTCTCAGGCCCTGATCGAGAAAGTCGTGAAGATGTCGAGCGCCGACGCGATCAGCGTCAATGTTGGCAGCTCTCTCACGAACAACATCCGCTTTGCGGCGAATCAGGTTTCGACGGCCGGCAGCGTTGCCGATGCGAACGTCGCAGTGACCAGCGCGTTCGGTCCGAAGAAAGCGACTGTCGTGACTAACGATCTCTCCGATGAAGCATTGCTCAAGACAGTGAAAGAGTCGGAGCGTCTCGCGAAGCTTGCGCCAGATGATCCGGAAGCGATGCCCGATCTTGGACCGCAGAACATCAAGACCGTGAACGCGGATTTCGATTCGGTAGAAAAGCTCGATGCTGGTGATCTGGCGAAAGCAGCTTTGACTGCGCTCGAGCCCGCGCGAAAAGCAGGTGATTTGACTGCGGCAGGATATCTCGTAGTCAACACCAGCACGAACGCACTCGGCAACAAGGAAAAATTGTTCGCTTATCACAAGAGCACGAACGCGAATTACACACTGACGGTTCGCACGACCGATGGAACCGGTTCGGGCTGGGCGGGTGCAGAGAGTCCTGACTGGACCAAGCTCAACGTGAACGAAGTGAGCCAGCGCGCGATCGACAAGGCGCGACTGTCACGCAATCCAGTCGCAATCGAGCCTGGGAGATATACGGTCATTCTCGAGCCGCAGGCTGTAGGCGATCTCGTGCAGCTCATCGGCTTCTATGCCGATGCGCGCTCGTCAGACGAAGGCCGTTCGCCGTTCACCAAGCAGGGCGGCGGAAACAAGATCGGTGAGAAGATTGTCGATCCGCGCATTTCGATCATTGCGGACCCGTTCGATCCGATGATTCTCTCGCAGCCGTGGGACGGTGACGGGCTTCCGCTTGGCAAGCAGGTATTCATCGACAAGGGAGTCTTGAAAGAGCTTTACTACTCGCGCTTCTGGGCGAAGAAGATGAACAAGCAGCCCACCGGTGCGCCGACTTCGTTCATCATGTCGGGCGGTACGACTTCCCTCGAGGACATGATCAAGTCGACTCAGCGCGGAATTCTCGTGACGCGTCTCTGGTATCTGCGTGAAGTCGATCCGCGTACGATTCTTTACACGGGTCTCACTCGCGACGGCACGTTCCTCATCGAGAACGGCAAGATTTCGAAGGCGATCAAAAACTTCCGCTTCAACGATTCGCCTCTCTTCATGCTCAATAATCTCGAGGCGATCGGACCAGCGGTTCGACTGGCTGGAACCGAGGCGGGTGGAGCAGTGGTTGTTCCGCCCATCAAGGTAAAGGATTTCAACTTCACGTCCTTGTCCGACGCAGTCTAGATTTTCCTGACCCCAGTAAAGGCCGCATCCCCCGGGGTGCGGCCTTCGCGTTTCTGACGGATTCACGGTCCACTTCACCGAGCAACCTCATGTCTCAACTGCTATGGACACAGAAGCAGGACATCGGCACGGCTGCACGCAGCAGCGCGGCGATGACATTCGATTCGGGAAAGAAGCGCGTTGTGTTGTTCGGCGGTCTTGTTGCTGATTCTCCAGTGAATGACACCTGGGAATGGGACGGTGAAAACTGGACGCAGTTTGCCGACATCGGACCGCAGGGACGCTCCGCTCATGCACTCGCCTGTGACAGCGCTCGAAAACGTGTAGTGCTTTTTGGAGGGGTGACAAAATCTGCAGCTGGCGACACATGGCTCAACGACACCTGGGAATGGGACGGAGTGGAATGGACGCAGATGGAGGATACTGGTCCCGCTCCGCGCAGTGGAATGGCAATGTGCTTCGACAGCAAGCGGAATCGCGTCGTGTTGTTTGGGGGCAACAATGCCACAACGCGGTTCAACGACACATGGGTTTGGGACGGGACAAGCTGGACGCAGGAAGATGATGGAGGTCCTTCTCCCCGCACGAAGCACGGTATGGACTACGATTCACTAAGAGACCGCGTGGTGCTTTTTGGCGGAAGCAGCGTCACAACAAAACAGGTTCAGGTCTGGGTGAATGGCTGGTTGTGGAACCCCGGGCATTACGAAACTCAGACAATCAACACGTGGCAATTTCTGAATGACACCTGGGAGTACGACGGCTCGACGTGGACGCGCGTGGCCGATACGGGCCCGTCGCCGCGGCATGGCTTCGGTCTGGTTTATGGTGCGCAGGTTGTGTTGCTTTTCGGCGGCAAGGACGCAGCGAATGCTTTCAGGGATACGTGGCAGTGGGATGGTGCGCACTGGACGCAGCGCCAGGATATCGGCCCTGCTGCCCGGGGCGATCTCGCCGCAGCATACGACAGCAATCGGGGTCACATGGTGATTTTCGGAGGAGCCGGGAATGGTTCACCGGCTACCGTATTCGGCGATACCTGGGAGTCATTCGAACGTCCCTGACTCATACTTTGTTTTGCGAAGCAGCCACTGTGGGTTGGTAAAGCGATCTACCGGGTTTTAAGGATCAGAGACGCAAGGGCGGAACAACTATTCTTTTGTTAATCAACACCTTGCAAGATGCTGGTCCGTAGTCAATAAAAACAAAAACGCGTAGTTGTGTTTCTAATCGGCTAATCCGGTAGATCGCTTTACCGACCCTCAGTGGCCGCTAAAGCAAATCCTGTTAGAGTTTTCCCGCGAGCGCTTTCGCCGCAGCTCGCTCACCCACTTCATGTCCAGCTTCGATGTCGAACACGTAGTGGATGCCTGCATAGATTCGCGACCACCCCGCTTCGTCGACGTTCGAGTCGAGCCACTCACCCGTCGCGCTTTCCGGGAATGCGTGCGAGAGTGCTGCACCGAATGCGGACGATATACACGAGTGGCCTGATGGATACGACGGATGGTTTGGCGTCGTGAATGCTGGCACGATCGCGTTATTGACCTGCGCTGGGCGCGCGACCCAATACGTATACTTCGTGGTGAAGCATTCGATCTGCGAATCGAAGCCTGCGATATTTGCAAGCGCGAGAATGCGTGCTGCCTCGATCTCGGTGCGGTGATGGGACGCGATCAGTGAATCCGCCTTCTGATTCCATTCGCCTGCGGTAAACGGTCCATTCGGCGGAACCTTGTTCCACAGGTTTGCTATCGCGAGCTGATGAGCAAGCTGGTCTGCTGCGCCAACCGTCATCGTCGTCCGCACAAATGCTGCAGCTGTTTGCAGTCCCGCGAGATTGGGCGCAGGTGGCAGCACTACAAGCTGACTCTCGTCGAGGAAAAACGGTCTGACGCCCCAGAGCGATCGCACTGCCGCGCCGGAAGGCACCCAGTATGAGGCGCCAATTGGCCGCGTTGCCTGAAGTGCCGCGAAGCTCGTAAGCGTCGATGCAGCGTTGTAACGGTCGGCCTGCGCCTCGTTCCAGACAGCGAGAGCTACCTGATGACCAATCGCGTCGCCCAGAGCGGCATCGGTGTTTGCTTCACCCGGCCATGAATCGGCACTCTGATCAGCGACCAGCATATTCTCGAGTGTCGTCGGTATGCTCGATGGCGGTGAGTAGCCTGGCGTCTGAGTATAGAAACGCGTCAGCACATCGACCGATGCGCGCGCAACCGCAGCCGTCACCGATGGCCGCTTCGATCTGTTCGACGGAGCAGTTGCGGCGAGGGCCGCGCGATATTGGGCGATTGAGAGGTAAGTCAGAGTGCGGCTGGCCCATGCCTGCCCGTTCGGCGGAGCCGGGCTCGTGCTCTGGAAAAGGGCTGTCGCTCGCAAATTCCATCGCGTGGTTGCGAGATCATTCCAGAAATGAACGGAGGCTTCTGCCGCAGGCTCGATATTCCGACGTGGCACTGTAGGCGCTTCGCTGCAGCCCAACGCCGCAGAGGCGCCAAGCAGCAAAGCCCAGCGCAGGGTGACTCGATCCTTCATCCGCATGTTTTCTCCGGCGTTCAATTTTAGCCAACTGACCCGATTGCATTCCACTTATCACTGAAACGACAAATGCTCAGGGATTTGCTCATTCCGTCTGGTTGAAGATCGACCGTTCAGGAAATACACTTTGAGCATCCACCAACGGACAAACAAAAGAATGAAGAAGGCAGCGTCGACGATTCTCATCGCTTCGGTTGCGATTGCCGCAACTCCATACGCCGAACATCCCACCATTAGAGGGTTTACTCCGGAGTCGACAAAGACTCAGCTGGAGTGGGAAGCAAAATTCAAAGCCATACCAGAGCCCGCGCGAATGCGGGAGGCAATGAAGCTTCTTTCAGCGCGGCCGCATCACGTCGGATCGCCGTACGACAAACAGAACGCGGAATGGATTCGCGATCAGTTCAAGTCGTACGGATGGCAGGCGACCATTGAAGAGTTCGATGTTCTCTTTCCCACTCCAAAAGAGAGAGTCCTCGAGCTTGTCGCACCCACCAAGTACGTAGCCAATCTCGATGAGACGCCAATTGATGTAGACCCAACATCAGGACAGAAAGACGAACAGCTTCCCGCATACAACGCGTACTCGGCCGATGGTGATGTCACCGGTCCGCTCGTATTTGTGAATCAGGGGGTGCCCGCTGATTACGATGAGCTCGAGCGCCGCGGAATTTCCGTCAAAGGTGCGATCGTCATTGCCAAGTACGGTGGATCGTGGCGCGGCATCAAGCCGAAAGTTGCGGCTGAGCACGGCGCGATCGGGTGCATCATTTACTCCGATCCTGGCAACGACGGTTACGCGATTGGCGATGTTTTCCCGAATGGACCAATGCGCCCGTCACAGGGAGTTCAGCGTGGATCGGTGCAGGACATGCCGACATATCCCGGCGATCCTGCAACTCCCGGAATTGGCGCAACGAAGAACGCAAAGCGAACTCCGCTCGACAAGATTCCAACGCTCACGAAGATCCCGGTGCTTCCGATTTCTTACGGAAATGCGCAGCCGCTTCTCGCCGCTCTTCGTGGACCAGCGGTGCCGTCGAACTGGAGAGGCGGCCTTCCAATCACGTATCGCATTGGCCCGGGTCCAGCGACGGTCCATCTCAAAGTCAAATCGAACTGGGATACAAAGACTCTGTACGATGTCATCGCGAAAATTCCCGGGACGACAGAGCCCGATCAATGGATCATTCGCGGAAATCACCACGATGCCTGGGTGAACGGCGCTGAAGATCCGATTTCAGGATTGATCGCTGAGCTCGAGGAAGCGCGAGCGATGGGCCAGCTCCTGAAGCAGGGATGGAAGCCGAAGCGCACGATCGTCTACGCCGCATGGGACGGCGAAGAGCCGGGCCTTCTCGGCTCGACAGAATGGGCGGAGACGCACGCTGATGAGCTCGAGAAGAAGGCTGTGATCTACATCAACAGCGATACCAACGGCCGTGGAATGCTGGGCGTATCGGGGTCGCACACTCTCGAGAATTTCGTCAATGCCGTGGCGAAGGACATCAACGATCCGGAAGCGAACATCCCCGTCTGGAAGCGAATGCAGGCTCAGGATATTCGCTATGGAAACGCTGATGATCGGCGCGATGCACGATCACGCGAAGATCTTCGGATCGGCGCACTTGGCTCAGGCTCGGATTATTCGTCTTTCCTGCAGCATCTTGGAATCGCCGCGCTCAACATGGGATACGGCGGCGAAGATGATGGTGGGATCTATCACTCCATCTACGACGACTTCTACTGGTTCATGCATTTCAGCGATTCGTCATTCGTCTACGGTCGTGCCCTGGCGCAGACCGCGGGCACTGCAGTGATGAGACTCGCGTCAGCAGACCTGCTGCCGTTCACTTTTGGCAATCTCGCTGAAACTGCGCGGATGTACACGACAGACCTGCAGCGGCTTCGCGATTCGCGGGCTGATATGATCGCCGAGACGAATCGTTCGATCGATGATGGCGTTTATCTCGCCGTTAACGATCCACGCGATCCAGTTCGTGTTCCGGTGAAAAAGACTCCTCCTCCGCAATTCAACTTTGCGCCTCTCCTGAACGCTCTCGATTCGCTGACGTCAGCGTCGAGAAGATACGACCGCGCAGCTGCGGGTATCACCGCAGCAAATTCGTCTCGATTGAAATCAATTAACGAGCGGCTCGTTCAAGCCGAGCGGGCAATGACAAATGACGATGGACTGAAAGGCCGCCCGTGGTATAAGCATCTGCTGTACGCTCCGGGTTTCTATACGGGCTACGGTGTGAAGACAATGCCTGCGGTGCGGGAGTCGATCGAGCAGGGTCAGTGGGACAATGTTGACGGCGAGATTGCGCGGGTGGCTGCAGCGCTGACGCGCGAAGCGACTCTCGTCAGCAAGCTTGCGAGTGATCTCGGAGCGAAGTGAGTCACTCGACGTTTCGAATACTGGTAATGTCAGCGCGGTACTCACCAGGCGGCGCGGCGAAAGCTGCACTGGTTGGAATGAGTGCCGCGCTCAGAGCGCCGCTGTGGATTTCGGGAGCACGTCTCAAGTCGGCGCTCGAGGCGAAGGTGGATACGACTGCGAAGCGAGTTCATACTGATCCCGGCCTTGTTGTCGCATTGCGAGTTGCGAATGGATCAATACGTCAGCTCGCGCGGACTCATACAGCGTGGCGCAATACGTGTCTATACAGAAGTGCTGCGCAGTATCTGGTCCTGAAAGATTTCGGCCGGCCGGCTGCCATTCGAATCGGAGTAAAGAACGCTGCGCACAAGGACGATGGCGATGTCGCGGCGCACTCGTGGGTTCTTCACGATGGCCCCGAGCTGGTGCAGGATACTGACATGACGTACGAGGAGCTCGTATTCAGGCGCTGACTTCACCGGCGCTCAAATGACGTACATCCATCAGGCGCTCGTTCGTGATCGCTCGCTGATTCTGTCGGTGGACGAATCACTTCGGGACGCAGCGGGCGAGTGGATGCCGTCGCTCCCAGAAGAATCAGCAGAAGATCATCCGCGAGGACCGTCGATACGAGTCGATCGCGGAAACGTAGAGCCGTTCGATGCATCCGGGGTGCCCTCGCTGGCACTTGGCCGGGTTAAGGCGTGGGTGGATTCAAAGCGGGGAATCGCGAATCTCGTTTCGGAGACAGGCGAGATCACGGCGCTTGCGGATCTTCGCGGCAGAGTTGCGACGGTGATTGTTCCTGATGATGTCGATCCATCGCCTGCGGATTTCACGTCGCTGCTTACGATCACCGCGGCGCTGCTGCTGGTGCGCGACGGAAGAACGCCAGTCCACGCGGCCGCCGTCCGGAGTCCCGCGACCGGCGTCCGGAGTCCGGCGACCGGCGACAGGCGTCCGGCGACCGGCGACCGGAGTCCGGCGACCGGCGACCGGAGTCCGGCGACCCAAAAGGCTTGGCTTCTCTGCGGAGACTCACATTCAGGGAAGTCCACCACGACAGCCAACCTGATAAAAGCGGGATGGTCATATCTGTCAGATGATTACGTTGTTTTGTCTCCTGCAGGAAATGGCATCGAGCTCCAGGGATGGCCCGACGATTTTCACATCGACCAGGGATGGTCGCGCGGGGAGTCGACAGGAGTGCGTGGAACAATCCGCGAAGCTGATCTTCCGCACGGTCGTCGCGTGGACACTGCGCCACTCGGCGGAATTCTTTTTCCCAGCATCTCGGCGAATGAACCGACGATCGTCACATCGATTCCGCCTGTAATCGCTCTCGAGCGATTGATCCGGCAGAGTCCGTGGCTCGTTGCGGATTCTGAAAGTGCTGGAAATGTGTTTAAGCTTCTTAGCGATGCGGCGTCGACACGTTCAGGCGAGCTGCGACTCGGACTCGACACCTTCGCAGATCCGGCGAAGCTCAGCGCAGTGATCAGCGAGTTTGCAGCTCGAGAGACTTGAGCGCTTTGCGCTGCGTGCGGCGAATTGCGGGAAGGGTCAGCGCGGCGACAACGCAGTAATAACCGAGACGGATTGGTGCAACCAGAAATTTGCCAAGCTGCGGGAATCGGTTCGCGGCTGACGAGAGCTGCCCGAGGCCCGTGCCTCTCCACTTGAGCGTTCTGCGAAGCGTGTTCGAGTGTGGAACACGTGCCTGATCGATTGTAGTGACAAACGCGAGTGCACCCCTGCTCGACAGTGGAGCAGGGAGATCGTCTGCGAGAGCGACTGCTGAGTAGAAGCTTGCGCACCCCGTGAAAAACGGATCGGCCTGAGGAGATCCATTCCTCATTTCGATTGCAAAATCGAGAAGGGAAATGTTTGCGGGATTTGCTCCCAAATCTTTTCTCGCTGCGCTCATCTCCTCATCGGTGCAGGAGTCTGCCGAAATCGCGATGAGAATCGTGTCTCTTAGCGCGACCGATCTCTCGCGATGCATGTCGATTGCATGCTCGACGAGATGAACGACGTTGTCGCGCGCGCCAAGTTTTCTGAGCGGCAGCGCGCCGTCGATCGGCTCGGTGCGATTCCACAAATCAGGATCGACTGGGGACCCATCGTCGTGAGTGGACCAGTGGATCTCGACGCGTAAGCGTTCTGCTACTGGCTCGACTGAATGGTGGTGATCCAGGTCGCGTGTGCGCTCGCCGAATCCCGCCGATGTTAGAACTTCCACCATCTCCTCGACATTTTCGCGGGCGACGAGGATATCGATATCACCCATCGGCAGTACAGGCAGGGCTCCGGAGAGTGCACGCACACCGCCTTTGAGCACGACTACCGGAAAGCTGAGGCGCTGCGCGACTACGGAAAGCTCCCCTCCGTCAACTCGTGCACGCAGATAACTCTGCATCTCGGTAGCTGCGACTTTTCTCAGCGCGTCGAGTCCTGAATCGTCGACAAAGTCGGAAGGGCTGTGTCCGACGCGCGCGAGGAGAAGCGAGGCGCACCGCTCGAGAGAGAGAAACAGTCGCCAGGTCTCGAAGGAAATTCCCCGGATACGACCGGCCTTGCTCGAATCTGCCGACAATACTCCGACCGCCCATCGTCGCAGCCGGAGGAGATCACGTGCTATTTCGTGCGGCTCACTCTTCGCCAAGCTTATACCACGCCGGCATGTACGAGCATCCGACGTTCTGCGCGCGCACAACGGCAAAGATGCCGGTCGGCAGCAATGTCATTCCGGGAATCAGGTTCGCTTTCATCTCAGCGCGCACGTCTTCGACTTTCGCTCCTGCTTTCTTGGCGAGCATGTAAGCCCAGCCCATCGCCGCATTGTTGCAGCCGAGGAAAATTACTCCGCGATCGTAGAGTCCCTGAAGTGATGTCTCGGGCCCGACGAGTCCGTACTTGTCGTCTTTCGACACATGCAGGAAAGGATTTCGCTTTGCCGGCTCGCCTGTTGCCGGATCCTTGAGCTTTAGATCGACACCGGCGTTGTATTTCTCCCAGATAACGTCGTTGAACGCCATTGGAATCGCACGATGGCGGATGACAACTACGAGACCGAGATCTTTCTCACTGATTCCAACTACGTCGCGGTAGTTGTCGAGAACTGCATTTGCCTGGTGCAGTGCAAGCGCGCTGTTGACCTCCGGTGCATCGAAGACAGTGCGAAGCTTTTTTCCGTCGAGCTTTTTTGTCCAGTCGTCGTTGAACTCGCCGTCGAGTTTATGCGATGGCGAGAATGCAGCCTCGGCGGCAGCTAGTGGTGAGGCGATGGAAAGTCCGGCGAGAGCTGCCGCGCCGCCGGCAATGTGGCCAAGGAATTCACGCCGACGCTTTTCGCCAGCCATTCGTATCTCCCTTGCGATAGGTCGCGAGCAATATGCGGAAAATATCTGTGATGAGGGGCCTGCCGAAAAGAACCTTACTATCTCCTTACCGCCACTCTCTGGGTCACGCGGTCTTACAAGGCCTGTCAGAGGTATACAACTTGCCGCCCTAAGGTCGACTCTTACCTCAACAACGAGGCGACGATGGGAGCATTCGACAACATTAACCCCGATTTCCCGGACACGACGAGCAAGTCTTCGTCGACACCGGGCGGGACAAGCGGCAAGGCGGATTTTTCTGATGTGACCTCGGGAGCATCATCGGACGCTCCCGCCACTCCAACGGGCGGCACCACTTACACCGTGAAGAGCGGCGATTCGCTGAGCAAGATTGCGAAGCACATCTACGGTGACGCGAGCAAGTGGCATCGCATCTATGATGCGAACAAGGACAAGATCAAGAATCCGGATCTGATTTATCCAGGTCAGGAATTCACGATTCCGGAGTGACTATGACAACGATGAAATTTTCGGCCGTTGCAGTGTCGGTCGCCGCATTGCTCATGACAGGCGCTTGCAAGAAGAAGGAAGCACCGGCTGTTGATACAACCGCAGTTGCCCCAGCGCCCGCGCCTGCCGCGTTGCATGTGACTGGTGTCGAGACAGGAAAGGGAATCAACGACGACAAGACCGTTAAGGACGATGCGCACGACTTTGGCGTGCGTGATACGATCTACGTCTCAGTAAAGACTGAAGGTGCGGGAAGTGGTGCTCTCGCCGCGAAGTTCACTTTCCAGGATGGCCAGACAGTCTCGAATCCAACGCAATCAATTGCGCCAACCGGCGACGCGAATCACGAGTTCCACATCGAGAAGAAAACCGCGTGGCCGAAAGGCAATTACAAGGTTGTTGTTTCCCTCAATGGCGATTCCGTCGGAGTGAAGGACTTCACGATCAAGTAAGCGGGAGAAAACCACAAAGCGCGGTGTTAGGTGTTAGAGAAGACCACAGAACGCGGTGTTAGGTATTAGAGAAACCACGGGCTCCCAGCTTTGTGGTTTTTCTAATACCTAATACCGCGCTTTGTGGTTTTCTAAGCGTGTTTGACTCGATACGTGCCAACATCTGACAGAGCTGTTGCGCCGTTGAATGACATCTGCCAGCCGAGGTCGTCGTCTTCGTGAATGCCTGGCTGCGAGGTGAAGTGGGATTCCGCGGCCAGCATGGCATCGTCTCGCGATGCGTAGCGACCAATCTCTTCGCCGGGTCTATTCGGCAGAGTCAGAGTGAGAATCCATTCGAGTTTTTTGTTCATCAGCTCGGTAATCCAACTCGCTTTACCAGCTCGACAAAGCGCGGATCGCGCCGGAGACTGTCAAAGGCAGGCTCGACCTTCAGCAGAAACATGCACCACGAACGCTCCGTGACTGCGCGATCCAGCTCTGCAAATGCTGCATTGGAGTTTCCAAGTCCTGCCTCTATGACCGCGAGCGCGTAGTGCGATACGTACTCGCCAGATCTCGCCGCATCGCGGAGATCACTTAGTTCTTTCAGCGCGTCTTCGCGACGACCGCACTTCGCAAATATGTAACCGCGCGTTCCACCAAGCATGGCCGGAGTCTGTCGCGGAGTGTGCGAAATTGCGTCGAGCGCTTCGGGACATCTGCCCAGCTCGACCAGTACTCGCGCACGCTCAGCACTCAGCTGGAAAAATGTCGAGTCGAGCTCGGCCGTTCGCTGTGCCTGCTTTAGCGCCTCTTCGTACTGACGGCCGTAGAAGAGCAGCGAGATGAGTCTCGTGTTGGTGAGCACGAGGAACGGCTCGAGATCCAGCGCTGCTTTTCCCTCGGCGATGCCTTCCCTCGCGCTGTCCCTCGCGAGCAGGTACCAGGCTTTCCAGAGGTGCGCAGACGGGTAATTCGCATCGAGCGCGAGCGCCTTCTGGTACTCGCTCCCCGCCGTCGGCCAGTCCCATTCGTAGAACGTCGCAACGAAAGCGCGTGAGCTGTGTGCCTCGACGAGAAGACTGTCGAGTCCGAGAGCACGGTCAGCGTACTGTCGCGCGCGAGGCATGTTGACGTGCGGAGGTGTGTACCCGAACACCGAGCTGTGGCTGTACGCGTCGCTCAATCCGGCATAGGCAAGAGCGTACATCGAGTCTGCACGAATGGCAGCAGCAAAATATTCTCGTGCCTTGCGGAGGCTGGCTGAATCACGACGCTGAAAAAAGAATCGTCCGCGCAGGTAAAGCTCATGAGCGCGGGCGTTGTTCGTCGATCGTCTCGACAGATTTCCCAGGGATGCAGAAGCGAGCTTCACTCGCATCTCGCCTGCAATTGCGCGCGCAATCTCATCCTGCATGGTGAACACGTCGCCAAGCTGGCGGTCATACCCGTGCGTCCACAGTGTGGAATCGTTCGCGGCGGAAATGAGCGCGACATGAACGCGGAGGCGCTGGCCTTCGTGCTGGAGACTTCCGTCGACGAGATAGCGCACTCCCAGCGCAGCGCCTATCTGCTGGATCGTAAGATTCCTGCTCTTCAGGCTGAATGAAGACCGCGATGATTTCACCATGAGTCCGGGAACATTCCCGATTGCAGAGGCAATTTCCTCGGAGATCCCCTCGCTCATTGCACCACTGCTGGAATCCGTTCCAATCGTCCTGAACGGAAGCACTGCAAGAGATGGAACGGCATCGAGTGGCGAAGGCTCAATTCGCGGGGTATGCGCACTGCTGACCTTGAGCATGATCAACAGAGCAGCAGTTGCGGCAACCGCGGCTCCCGCCCACCATCTCCATGCACCTGAAGATTTTTCCTGCGGGATGCCCGAGGAGAACGCTTCGCTGAAAGCAGTCGCTGTCGGAAATCGATCAGCAGGTGACTTGGATAGTGCCTTTTCAATTGCCCGCTCGGCGAATTCCGGGACGTTCGGTCTGCTCGTGCGAAGCCGGGGAACCGGGTCGAGCGAATGTCGTCCAAGAATTTCCTGATGCGTGGTCCCCAGAAATGGTGGATGTCCAGCGAGCATTTCATAGGACACGCAGCCGAGTGCATAGATGTCAGCGCGTCCGTCAATGACGTGCGAACCGCTTGCCTGTTCTGGAGACATATATGCCGGTGTACCGACGGCAATGCCGGGGAACGTGATCCTGTCACCCGCTTCCGAGGCGGATACAGCGCGCGCAATCCCGAAGTCGAGAACGAGGGCATGCCCGTTTGAAAGAAGAATGTTCTCGGGCTTTATGTCGCGATGAATCACCCCCGCGCGATGAGCGTAATCGAGGGCATCGCCAACTTCGCGCGTTATGTGCTGTGCCTCGTCCAACGGAAGCTGTGACTCACGATCCAGCTTTTCTCGAAGTGTCTCGCCCTTCACGTACGCCATGACATAGTAGAGGCGTCCATCTGCCTCGCCGGAGTCATGCAGTGGAATGATGTGCGGATGCTGCAGGCGCGCAGCTGTGTTGATCTCGCGAAGAAACCGGTCGGATCCAACACTCACCGCGACGTCACGTCGCAGAACCTTGATCGCGACCGGGCGGTCGTGTTTCTGGTCATGAGCAAGGAAGACTGTCGCCATCCCGCCTCTGCCGATTTCCCGCTCGACTGTGAACCGGTCGCTGAGAACTGGCGGAAGCTTCTCGGATTCCTCATCGAAGAGGAGCGCAAACCGTTCCGCTGCGGCGCGGTCGATCAGTGAATCGCCGCGACCTGATTCAGCGATGAGCCGCTTCAGGTCCGAGCGAAGGGAAGGATTGCCGCCCGAAACCCGTTCGATATACGCGTCACGATCTTCGGGCTTGAGATCGAGTGCTGCATCAACGAGTGGCTCGAGCTGAGCCCACTGCTCCGGTGTCATTGGCACTCGCGACTACAGTAGCGATTGAATCATGCAGCCAGAAGCTCCCTCAGAAGCATGCGAGCCTTGATCCAGTCTCGCTCCACAGTGCGCTCGGTCACGCCGAGCAGCTCGGCAATTTCTGCGCTGGTCAATCCGCCGAAGAATCGATACTCGACCACTCGTGAAAGTCTCGCATCGATCATGGCGAGCTTGTCGAGAGCGTCAGTGATTTGGAGAAGTCCATCCGGCGCATCGTCGTCGCTCAAAACTTTCTCGTCGAGAGTCACGCGAAACTTGCTGCCGCCGCGCTTTGCCGACATTCGAGCCCTGGCGCGATCGACGAGGATATGACGCATTGCCAGGGCGGCAACGCCAAGAAAGTGAACGCGATTCTGCCACTGCGGCTGTGATTGATCGGCTAGCCTGAGATAGGCCTCGTGGATGAGCGCAGTAGTGTTGAGCGTTGCTCCCGCCCGCCTCGCAGAAAGATGCCGGTGAGCGATTTGTCGAAGCTCATCATACAACAACGGCATGAGCTCGTTGATCGACTCGCCGCTGTTAAGGCCCGGCTGCTTCTGAATGTCCGTGTCATCTGTATAAGTCACGCTTCACTCGATTTCTGAACATTCGCCCGCTGAGCGCCGGCGAGAATGTCGGCCGGGGCGGCGGATTGTCGTACTCCCATGACGGCGGACGAATCGATCCGCGCGAGGCCCGAGGGAATGTGGAAACGGTGAGTCCCGTTAGCAACGGGTTCCTCGTGGCGGCCTCGCTCACCTCAAGCGGGAGTGAAAATGCGGCTACGTAACTTTTTTTGGCTTTCTGTAATACCGGCTCTGATTACTGCAGGGTGCAGTCCCGACGCAACCGCGCCGCGGTCCGCCCCCGCGGCTGAAGCATCACGCGCAGTGCCCACTTTTTGGGAATCAGGCGCCAGCCTCTATTGGAATTCGGTCGCGCGCGATCTGGTCGTGAAATACAGATCTAGCCCGTTTGCAGCCGTTCGCGGGTACGCGCTGCTCAGTCATGCGCAGTATCTGTCAGTAGAGGCCGCTCTATCAGCAACCGGAAGTCCACGGCCGTCTACAACGGCAGCTGTTGCGCGTGCATCCGCCGTTACACTGACGTATTTGTATCCGGCGGAGGCGTCGTCACTCGAGGCGCTCGTTACGCAGGAACTGGCAGCGCAGGATTGGCCAGGGGATCAGCACAGGGACATGGCATCGGGTGAGTCGATTGGGAATGCGATAGCGCAACAGCTTGTTTCGGAAGCGACAACCGATCGTTTCTTCGCACCCTGGACGGGAACTGTTCCAACCGGTCCGGGAATCTGGTTCAGTACCACGAGCCCACCGTCGCCGCCGATCGGTGCGATGTTCGGCCTGGCCAGGCCCTACTACCTGACGTCCGGCGATCAGTTCCGCCCGCCGCCTCCGCCTGCATTCGGCTCGCCTGAATTTCTTGCGGCGCTGCAGGAAGTGAGGCACGTGTCCGACACGCGCACACCTGAGCAACTTGCGAACGCGCTTTTCTGGGCACTGCCTGGTGGAACTGTGACGCCGCCAGGTTACTGGAATATCGAGGCTGCAAATCTTGTAACGCGATATCACCTCGACGAGCTCGCGGCCGCGCACGTTTTTGCAGTCATCAACATGGCCGGCTTCGATGCGATCATTGCGTGCCATGACGCGAAATTCACGTACTGGCTGATTCGTCCGACGCAGGCAGATCCGCTGATCAACCTTGCCGTTGCTTTACCGAACTTTCCGTCGTACCCGTCAGATCATGCTTGCGTGTCTGGAGCGATGACGAGAGTTCTTGACTCTTTCTTCCCGGCAGAGAAATCGAGGCTCGACGCATCTGCGGAGGAAGCAGCAAGGTCGCGGCTCGAGGGCGGGTTGCACTATCGCTTCGACAACGAGACCGGCTTGCGCCTGGGAAGGCAGGTTGGCGACCAGGCTCTGAGTATTGAAGGGGCAGGCCGCAACTAACTGGAATGCTGAATTCTGAATGCTGACTTACTGCAGTTGGTCAGCATTCAGAATTCCAGTTCGGTTTTCTCTAACACCTGATACCGCGTTTTGTGGTATGAAATGCGCCCGGAGGGGCTCGAACCCCCAACCTTCTGATCCGAAGTCAGATGCTCTATCCAATTGCGCTACGGGCGCAGCACACTTGCTCGACGACAATTTATCGCAGAATTGCAGCGAACGAAGGCTGTCAGCCCATGGTTATGACCACTTTTCCTCGCGCATGACCCTCTTTGAGGTAACTTAACGCCTCACCGGCCTCACTAAGCGGGTACGTCCTGTCTATGACAGACGTTAGTTGCCCTGACTCGAACAGCTCGTTCAGAACCTTCAAATCCTCAGGCGTCATCCGGGCCATGAATAGTCCGAGGTTCTGGCTTACAAACGGCGACGACACGAGAATCGCTGCCAATCGAGGTATCAAACGACGGGAGTCCCTTACGCCGACGTTCAGAAAGGTTCCTTTCGGCGTCATCACTCTTCGACAATCCGATAACGAACGGTTTCCGATAATGTCTGCAAGCACGTCGTAACGTTCCTCACTCTTTGTAAAATCCTCACGCGTATAGTCGAACACCTTACCTGCTCCGAGCGACCGCACGAGCTCTACATTCCTTGTGCTGCACACTCCGGTCACTTCGGCGCCCATCCATTTTGCGATTTGAATCGCGTAGGTCCCGATGCCGCCGGCCGCGCCGTTGATCAATACTTTCTGGCCCGGCTGAAGATGAGCTTTATCTCGCAGACCCTGTAATGCGGTCAGCGCCGCGACTGGCATCGCCGCCGCTTGCTCGAAAGTCGCCGCACTCGTCCTGAGCGCGATCTTTGTGGCGGGTGCACACACAAACTCTGCAAGCGATCCCCTGGCGACGCCGAAAACTTCATCGTTCCGCTTGAACGAAGTCACGTTGCGACCAACGGCTTCCACTATGCCGGCGACATCAGCGCCGACTCTCGGATCTTTTGGCCTTCGCAATCCAAAAAAAGGACGAAGGAGCATGAAGGTGCCGGCGAACATGTAATAGTCGAGTGCATTCAACCCCGCCGCGCGGACTCTTATGAGCACCTCGTCGTCATTCGGAACCGGTGTGTCAACGTTTTCCAGCCTGAGCCGGTCTGGTGCGCCGTATTCACGCGCAAGAATTGCTTTCATGAGCCAACCCTACGTATCCAGGAAAGAAATCGACATGACACTTCGTAACAAAAACATGACCCCTCGTTTCACCTGACGAGAGGTCGAGCCGAAAGTTTCCTGACTGTGAACTACTGGCGAATTACTCTACGGTTACGGTGCCTCTCATACCCGGATGAGGAGTGCAGTGATACGGAAAGGATCCGGCGTTGGCGAATGACTGCGTGAACGTCGCGCCAGGCGCGAGGAGTGGAGAATCCCACGAACCCTGATCTGCAGTGCTCGTATGAGATTCATCGCCTGCAGGTCCGCAGTTCACCCACGTGACTTTCGTTCCCGTGCGGACATGCACAGTCGCGGGATCGAAAGCGAAATCGCGAATCACAACGATCGTCGAGCCGAACGCTTCAGCTGGAAGCTGCGCGTTGCATCCCTCGAGATTTCCTGACGGCCCCGATGATCTCTCACTGAAGCAGGCGATACCGCCGAAGATGAGCGATGTCGCAACAATGGCAGCAAGTCGTGGTGATCTCATTGCGCAGTCACCGTGATGACGCCTTTCATGAACGGGTGCGGAATACAATAGAAGTTGTATGTGCCGGCTTTCGTGAACGTGTGACGATACGACTTGCCCGGCTGGATCAATCCTGAATTGAAGCTCTTGTCGACAGCGGTCACGCTGTGCGGAAGCGGATCGTTGTTGGTCCACTCGACCGTGGTTCCTGCAGCGATCATGATCTTCGGCTGCAGATAGCTGATGTTCTTGATGACAGTCTTCCGAACTCGGGCGACAGGTTTCGGCGGAGCTGGCCTGGGACTCGCTGCAACCGGAGTTGTCGTCGGCTTTGCCGTGGGAGCAGCAGGAGCAGGTTGAGTCGAAACCGGCGGGGCAGCTGCAGGAGCGGGTGGAGTCTCCACGATTGGCGACGGAACCGTTGTCTCCGCAGGCTTTTCCGCCTGGGCCGCGGTATCCACCGGCGCGGCTGCTACAGAGACAACGGTGTCCGTCGACGGCGACTCGGCTCTCTTACCGAAGTAGCGCTTGAGAGTGAGAGGGATCGTGAACTCGAATCCATATCTGATCTTGTCCGATCCCCTCGACTGACCCTGCAGCGTTCCCACCGGCGCATTCGTCGCGTGGATGGAGAGCGTGTGCGGAGTGAGGGGGATTGCAATGTGCAGACCAGCGCTCCACGCAACTTTCTCGACAGAGTCGCGATCGGTCAGCGATGCGACATCTCCCGCTAGTGCGACGTACTGGCCAAGTCGGAACGTG
>JBKPNY010000028.1:0-24056 GCA_046732835.1 Gemmatimonadota bacterium
GAATTCCTGTGGCACTTACTCGCTTACGCTTCTTTCTTGCGGCGTAGCGGCGAGATCTCCAGCAGTGGCTGAGTGCCGTTCGTGATGCAGGATTCAGTGACTTTGACTTCGACAACGTCCTCGCGGCTCGGAAGATCGAACATCACTTCCATGAGCACTTCCTCGAGAATGGCGCGAAGTCCGCGTGCGCCGGTACCGCGTTTCAAAGCTTTCTGCGCGATGGCGGTGAGCGCACCTTCGTCGAAGGTGATCTTCACTTCCTCGAGACCGAAGAGCTTGGTGTACTGCTTGGTGAGCGCGTTCTTCGGCTCCTTGAGAATTCGAACGAGCGACTTCTCGTCGAGTGCCTCTAGAGCAACGGTGACAGGAAGACGGCCTACAAGCTCCGGAATCATTCCGTAGCGAAGAAGATCGTCGGGCTCTACTTCATTGAACATCTGGGTTGCAGATGCCTGGTCCTTCTTTCCAGTCAGATTGTTGAATCCAATCTGTCTGCGACCAGTGCGGGCCTCGATGATCTTCTCGAGACCGTCGAATGCGCCGCCGCAGATGAAGAGAATGTCCTTCGTGTTGAGCTGGATGTATTCCTGCTGTGGATGCTTGCGTCCACCTTGCGGCGGGACTGAAGCAACCGTGCCTTCGATGATCTTGAGAAGGGCCTGCTGAACGCCTTCGCCTGAAACGTCGCGTGTGATGCTCGGGTTTTCCGATTTGCGGGCGATCTTGTCGATCTCGTCGATGTAGACAATTCCACGCTCGCATTCCGCGATGTTGAAATCGCCTGCCTGAAGAAGGCGAACCAGAATGTTCTCTACATCTTCACCGACATAGCCCGCTTCGGTGAGCGTTGTTGCGTCGGCGATCGTAAATGGCACATCGAGGATGCGAGCGAGTGTGCGTGCAAGAAGAGTCTTGCCGACACCAGTCGGTCCGATGAGAAGAATGTTCGACTTGTCGAGCTCTACGTCGTCGTCCTTGAGCGACGTGGAGTTGATTCTCTTGTAATGATTGTAGACTGAAACAGAGAGAGCTTTCTTGGCCTGTTCCTGTCCGATCACGTACTGGTCGAGAACGTCCTTGATCTCCTGCGGAGAAGGGACCTGAGTTATCGCCTCTGATACCTCGCGCTCCTCGTCCTCGGCAAGAATCTCATTGCAGAGAGCGATGCACTCGTTGCAGATGTAAACGGATGGTCCGGAAATGAATTTCCGCACCGAGTCCTTTGACTTCCCGCAAAAGGAACAGCGGAGATGTTTATCCTGCGACATAGGCCGGGGTAAGCTGGAGAAGCGAGGGGCGAACCAGTGAACAACTAACAGGGGATTTCTTTACGGTCAAGCAGAATTCCTGTACCCGCCAGCTGAATTCACGCATTTACATAAGATAACCCCGGTACATGCCAAAAAGGCCGCCTTAACGGCGGCCTTCCGGGTCTGGCTGAGGGCTCCTCAGCGCTTGGTCAGGGCCTCTTCCATCTGCCCCCGGTACGAGATCACGTTGTCGATGATTCCGTACGATTTTGCCTCGTCTGCGGACATGAAACGGTCCCGATCCATATCGCGCTCGATCTGCTCTACAGGGCGGCCTGTATGCTTCGACATCAGCTCGTTCATCTTGCCCCGAAGGTACAGAATCTCGCGAGCCTGGATCTCGATATCGGCAGCCGTTCCCTGAGTTCCCCCGCTTGGCTGGTGAATCATGATGCGCGAGTGCGGAAGGGCAGAGCGCTTGCCTGGACGCCCCGCGGCAAGAAGGAAAGAGCCCATGCTGGCAGCGAGCCCCATGCAGTTCGTGTTCACCGGGGACTTGAGGAACTGCATCGTGTCGTAAATCGCCATGCCGGCCGACACACTTCCGCCCGGCGAATTGATGTAGATGTGAATGTCGCGCTCGGGATTGTCTGCTTCGAGAAACAGAAGCTGCGCAATCACCACGTTCGCCACATCATCGTTGATTGGTGTTCCAAGGAAGATGATGCGATCCATGAGGAGTCGCGAGAATACGTCATAGGTGCGCTCACCACGGCTCGAGCGCTCGATAACATAGGGCGTGTACAGAGTCGGCATTTCTTCCTCTTCTTCAGCTTTCGGTTTGTACTTCATTTTTCTCCAGCAGCCACTGGAAAACCCTGTCTTCGGTGATACTTCTCTCGATTTCCTTCAGTCGTCCGCTCTTTTCAAGCTGAGCGTAAAGCTGTCCTGGATTTACCCCGCGCTTTTCTGCCTGTTCGGTAATGCGGTCGTCCAGATCTTTTTCCGATGCGACGAGTGATTCACGCTCAGCGATTGTCTCGACGACGAGATCGCGCCTGATCTGACGCTCGGCCATCGATCGGAATTCAGTTGCGAACTTTTCGCGCTCCTCGGGAGGGATCTGATACGCTTCCGCATAGTTATCGGCAAACTGGCGAACCCAGCTTGGCGGAACATCGAACGGATTTGCTCCGATGATCTCATCGACGAGTCGCTGACGCACTTCGGCGTCGACGTCGCGCTTTGCGTGCTCCTCGAGATCGGACCGCACAGCCGCCTCGAGTGCGGCGAGTGAATCGAAGTCACCCACTTCGCGGGCAAATGCGTCATCCAGCGGTGCCGCCGATTTACGCTTCACATCCTGAAGTTTGACTTTGACAGTCTTTGTTTTTCCGCGCTGTGACTCATCGGGAAAATCGTCCGGCCACTTTACGGGACGCTCGACTGTCTCACCAGGCTGAGCTTCCATGATGAGCTCTTCAATGCCTGGTATCGCCTGGCCTGCGCCAAGAACGAGCGGATAGGAGCGAGCTTCTCCGCCGGTGTCTTCAGCCCCGGTGGAAATCTCGACATTCACCATGTCGCCCGGCATTGGCTTTCCTTCCACAGGAGTCCATGCGGCGCGCTGATCGCGAATCGATTCGATCTGGTCGCGAACATTGTCATTCGTAACGACAACATTTCGCTTGGTGACGCGGAAGCCGGAAGTTCTCGCGAGCTCGAGCGTTGGACGAACCTCGAAATGCAGCTCGAAGGTGAGCGGCTTGCCTTCCTCGAACTTGAGGTCGTGCACGTGAGGCTGTGAAGCGATTTTGAGATCCTGCTTCTCGACGACTTCCTTGTAGGCGTCGCGAACCAGTGCTTCGACTGCTTCCTGCCTGATGGCCTCTGCGAATTTCTTGCGGACCATTGCTGCCGGAGCCTTTCCTGGTCGAAATCCCGGCAGTCGTACTGACGAGGCATAGCGGCGCGCGGCCTTCTCCTCGGCATCCTTTACAGTTTCAACAGGCACAGTGATCTGGACGTGACGATCCACGCCGGATCCCTCCTGCTTTGTGATTTCAATGGGCATGCGGTCAAATATAACGGTGGAACGAATGCTGAATACCGAATGCTGACTAAGGCGCTCGTTTTACGCGGTTGCTCGACCTCGGTAACGCCATGCCTCCCAGAGAATTCCAAGCCGGGTCATCGTGCCGAGCGAGGCGCGGGCGGAGGCAGAGTCGTTCAACGCGTGCTCGAGGGCGTCCAGTACCGCCGCGTAACCAATGGCGCATGCCGCAGCGCAGCGCTGTGAATCTTCCGCGAGCATCGAGACACCCGGAAGCGACCGCTCATATAATGAGCGTGCCCTGCCGATTTCGAAATTCATAAGCCTGTGCCAGCGTGGATCGTGCGGGACCTGCGGATTGTGACACACTTCGTCCCGCGTCAAATCGAAACGCGAGAGCTCAGAATCAGGTAGATAACATTTTCCTTCGACCGCATTCGCTGCTGCATCACGGAGAATTGTCGTGAGCTGAATTGCAACGCCGAGCGTGCGTGCGTGATCAAGGGCGATTCGTTCCTGGCGCTCACCGCCTGGAATGCCAAGTACCTGTGCGCACATTACTCCGATCGTGCTTGCGACGCTCTCGCAGTATTCCTCGAGCTCATCCCAGTTCTCGTATGAGCTCAAAGTGAAATCCCGTGTGAATCCGTCGAGAAGCTCGAACAAAAGATTTGGCTCAACGGAGAACTCGCGAACTGCCCATCGCACTTCGCGAAGAACTGCGCCGCGCGCTCGTCCTTCAATTGCTTCAGCCAGCTCCCGGCGGCAGTCGAGCAGCCGGCGTGCTGCCGCTTTTCTGTCGTTACCGCATGAGCGAGCGATTTCGCCCGCGGACTTTCCAAAGCAGTAGAAAGCGAAAGAAGCACGGCGCTTCTTCGGCGGAAGAAAGTAGGTAGCGAGTGTGAATGCCCGTGCATTCCTGCGGACAACTTTCTCGCAGTGGATGGAGTCCGATCTGATTATGGATGCGACTTGGTTCATCGTGACGCCTTCAGACGCGATCTTCGAGTCCCTTGACTCCTGACATCGACGCGCATGACGCGCAGCAATAGAAGGTTCCGCTGCTTTCGACGCCGTGACCGATGATCTTGCAGCCGCAGTGCGCGCAGGCTGGTGCGAGCGCATGGATGGCGCACTCGAACGAGTCGAATGTGTGTGTCGCGCCTGTCATGGTCACCGTGAACGACTTGTCGTAGCTGTTGCCGCAGACTTCGCATTTCGCCATTCGATCCTCATCAGTCGAGTCGAATCACCTACTGCGCGATTCGGGCCAGCAGGATAGGTTAGCCCTATGTGCGGCCGATCTTCACTGCACGATGCTCCGGTGAGCGTCCTCGAGCGATTCAGCCTTCCGCCGGTTGTGCCGGGATTCAAGCCCCGCTACAACATTGCTCCAACCCAGGAGCAGCTTACGATTTTTGCCGGCGACACCGGTCGTGCGCAGCTCAGCCCATTGCGATGGGGACTTGTGCCGGCCTGGGCGCAGGACCGCTCGATCGGAGCGCGGATGATCAACGCCAGATCTGATACGCTCGCCACGAAGGACACGTGGGAATCACTGCTCAGAAAGCGGCGCTGCCTTGTATTGGCAGACGGCTATTATGAGTGGACTTCGACCGACAAGTCACGCACGCCGGTGTTCTTCCATCTTGCCGGTCATCGTCCGTTCGCGATGGCGGGCGTCTGGGACCGCTGGGAAAAAGATGGTGAATCTCTCGAGACTTGTGCGATCATCACGACAGATGCCAATCCGCTCGCGGCGAAATTTCATCATCGAATGCCGGTGTTGCTGTCGCTCGATGGAGCCGAAGAATGGATCGATCCGGCAACGCGAACGCGTCGCGCAGTGGAACTCATGGTCCCATACAAAGAGACTGACCTCGAGTGCTACGAGGTCAGCCGCTTTGTGAACAAACCGGCGAACGATTCGCCGGAATGCATCGAGCCAGTCAGTTAATCAGTCTGCGCGCTCAGCTTCGAGGTTGATCGAGGTTTCTGCGATTTCGGTAAGCAGCTTGTCGGTATTGCCTTCCTCGTCGAGTGTTGTCTGCAGCAGCTCGGCCTGGTCTTCAAATCCGAGCTGACGAGCGTAGGTGCGAACGCAGCCGTAGCCTGCCATTTCGTAGTGCTCGACATGCTGCGCGGCGGCGATGAGCCCGGCATCGAGAACGTCGGGTTCCGGTTTCTCTTTGATCAGGTCACTCGCTTCCTCGATGAGTCCTTCCATTCCGACGCATTTCTTACCGCGAGGGCTGACGTCGAGATCAGCGCAGATTCTCTCGAGTCTTTCGACATGCTTTTCCGTCATCTGTTGATGGCGAGTGAACGCCTGCTTGAGCTCGGGGTGGTTCGCTGCCTTCGACATTTTCGCGAGACCTTTGATGATCTGCTTTTCTGCACTGTAGAGATCTTTGAGCTCTTCGACGTAGAGATCCTTCAGGGTTTCCATATCCATAAGTGCGCTCCCTAGTGGCTGAAAGTGAGTCACGAAGAGAAAGGCAATTGAAATGCCATTGTCGTTTGATCGAGCCACTCATTTAGTAACGCGTTTTTTGCGGCGTTAATGACTTCTTGTCAGCGAACTTTTCCCACTCTGTTCTGACCGCAGTCACCGGTTGTCGGCTCAATGCGTTGTCGGAAGGAATCGTATAGGAATCAGCGGCAAATACGTTGACAGTGTAGCCAAGGTCCTCGAGCGATCGAATCGTCATGATGCTGAATGCCTGGTTCGGCTGAAAGATTGCGGTCATGAGCTCCGCGCCAAAAATAGTGGCACGCCAGTGAGCATTCGCGCTTCCCGGTCCTCCAAGTGTCTCCAGCGGAACCGCGCTTGCGCAGGTCTTTGTTCCGCCGACCTGGCGGCAGCCGGCAATCCCTCCCTGGCCGATATAACCGGAGCTCGGGGTGTCGAACCCTGAAATAAGACCGGCATCCTGCCACACAACTCCAAACCCCAGTACGTGGAGCATCTCGTGAAGCGCAACAATTTTCATCCCGTCTGGCGTGAGATTGACATCCGCAAAATCCAGGGAAATCACGCCTACGGCTGTGCGGAAATCCGTTGAACTTCGCGCGGTGCACCGTATCCCCGATCCAAGTATTCCGCCAATGCCGTCAAATGCGCGAAGCTGGGCGTATATCACTACCGCTGAAGTGGTGCCGGCAGGTGGCGGAATCGCGACAACACCGCAAGGTGACCCGCCAGAGGTTCCCAGATCTATGACGGGCAGCGCTCCGACGACGGCGCCTCGAATTCGGGCGACTGCGTCGCTGAATACCAATTGTTGCTCCGCCGTAGCGGAGCCGAAGAATCTGAGGTCGATCGTGAAGTCACTTGTCACCGCCGCATGAACCGTTGTGGTCAAAGAACCAACGGTGACAAGCATCTCCTGCGGGACAGCGCTCTTACCAAGGGTCCACGAAGGGGCAGTGATGGTACCGTCGGGGGCCGCCAATACAGACTCCGACCTGATCGTACCGCCGCCCGCGGCAATCGAGAACCTTGCGCTTTGTCCTTTTACAATCGCGCCATTCGCATCGCGCGGTTCGATTGTAATTGCCGAAGGAACGCTCGTCCCTGCCAGAGCCTTCTGGTTGTCTCCGATGACTGACAAAGCGCTAACGGGCGATGAATCAGGTCCGCTCCCATCTGAACACGCTGTGGCCAGACCGATGCAGATAACAGCTGCGGCGCTCGCGGGGAAATTCATCGAAAGCGATGATGGAGCACGGCCCCTAAATGCGAAAGGGGGGACTCGAACCCCCACGGATTGCTCCACTGGATCCTAAGTCCAGCGCGTCTACCAGTTCCGCCACTTCCGCATTAACCAAGAGTCAGCAGAGGGGCGACGCCTCGCAGCGTCGCCACGCCAGAGATACAGAGACGCAGAGAGCCACCTGAGTCAAGGGCCACTGCGTCTCTGTCAGGTCCCGCCCTCCGCTGACTCTTTACTATTTCCGCTGGTACACCGAAAGGGTCACCGGCCTGTCGATCAGTTTGCCGCCGGATGAATTCTCGTATGTGAGTGTCATGCTGTATGCAACATTTGCAAAGTTCGCCCTGGTCAACGCGATGCCCGAGTTGTACATGCCGTTGAGCTCGTACGCTGCGTACATCTGCCCGTTGATTGTCGCGCGCTGAACGAATCGGCCGTTCAGAAAAATATTCCCTGTTTTCGAGCCGTCCGTTCTGCTGACAGTCACCTGGACGTTATCAACTGTCGTCGCAACATCATCCGACACTGGCGCGAAGAGATAAATCGTGAACATCTCGAAATTCACGCTCGGCAGCTGTGCGGGAAGAACGTAGTCATCGATAATGTTCTTCGAGGTGCCGTCCTGATTCGTAGTCACAGCACCGCTGTTGATTGCAAAATTCCCCATCAGCACCGGCAGGTTGTGAACGTTGCTCGAGGGACTTTCGTCAGGTCCGCTCGATTCAGTGCAGGAGATTGCAGCAAGGGAAACGGCGAGCACGGGCAGTGCGCGCAGCACACGGCTGTACATAAGTAAATTGGGGTTTGTGTTTTGTGTGTGCGATCCAGTCGTGACTGGAAACGCGGGAAGGAGCTTCGGAACTTCGCGCGCGAAAACTAGAGCCTGATCGCGGCGGCAACAAGAGTAGAAAACGAACAGAGCGCAGATTTCTCTGCGCTCTGTCAGCTCATGCGTGGCGATGCTGTCAGGCATCGCCCTCTGCTATCTCTCTTTACCCGCCGATGCGGATGTTGACCACGCGGTCACCCGCGCCCTGCGCAAGCGAGTGCACGTTGAGCGAGATGTAGTCTCCATCCTTGAGCTTGCTCAAAACTGACTGAAGATCTGCAACGCTGTGAATCGCACGACGAGGCTGTGGATACAGAACTTCATAAATCACATCCTGCTCTCCAAGCTTTCCGTAGGCTGGACCAAGCGGAACAACGTCAGTCACGAGAACGCCGCGCCGGCTCGCATCGAGCGATGCGCGCTGCGCAACATCCGCAGGCACGGCCTGCATCGAGATGCCAAGATCCTTGTTGCTCACTGTTCCCGTTGCCGGACGATCGGCCGGTGAGTTGCTGTTCGACGTCGGTGTAACTCGCACGTTGTCGGTCAGCTCGGTGAGCGTTACTGCGAAGGTCTTCTTCTGACCGTAGCGCATCACCTCGAGCTGAACTTTTTCGCCGGGCTCGTGATTGCGGACGATTCGCTGAAGCGTGCTCACGCGATCGACCGGCTGTCCATCCGCCGTGATGATGATGTCACCAGCCTGCATTCCTGCGCGCTCCGCACCGCTTCCGGTCGCTGGATTGAATCCGTCGACCTTCGCGCCGCGAATGTCTTTCATCCCCGCAACGGCAGCATCTTCCGGAGTTACTTCGCGAATGAGAATTCCAAGCACCCCAACGCGAACCTTACCGTGCTTGATGATGTCTTCCATCACTTTCTTCGCGAGTGTGATTGGAATCGCGAATCCATATCCCGCGTTCACGCCGGTTGGGCTGGCGATTGCGCTCGTAATTCCGATTACTTCGCCGCGCTGATTCACAAGCGGTCCGCCGGAGTTGCCCGGATTGATCGCTGCGTCTGTCTGAATCAGATCGCTGATCGAGTAATTGTTGTCGCCGCGTCTCGAGAGCAGTCCCGGCAGACTGCGACCCTTCGCGCTGATAATTCCCGCTGTGACGGTAAAATCAAAACCGAGCGGATTTCCAATCGCGAGAACCCATTCGCCGACTCGCGAATTAGCATCGTTGCCGAGCGGAAGCGTGGGGAAGTTGCTGCCGTCGATCTTGATGACCGCAACGTCAGTTGTAGGATCGTTTCCAACAACGCGCGCCCTGTAAGTGCGGTTGTCGAGCATCTGCACTGTCACGCGATCGGCGACCGTCGTCCGATCGCTATTCGTCACGACGTGATTGTTCGTAAGGATGTAGCCATCCTTGCTCACGATGAATCCGGATCCTGATCCGGTCTCGACGCGAGGTGCCTGCTGCTGATTGAAGAAATCTTCGAACCCAGGCGGAACCTGAAGTCCATTTGGCAGCTGGCGCTGAGACGTAGCCGTCGGTTTCGATTCGACTGAAATCGCGACCACCGCCGGCGTCACGTGATCGGCGATCTCCACGAAAGCGTTCGACGCCTGAACAAGAGGCGCGACCGACTGTGCGTCAGGCTTGCTTTGCGCAAAGCCAAGCTTCGAAAGGTTCAGTCCTCCCGACGCTATGATGAGGCCGCCGAGGAAAGCAGCAAACACTACCGCAACCCAGCGAGCCCGCGATGAAATTGAAGACATAAAACTCCTTTCCTCTCTCAATTTTTCTGGTACGAAATGAGACACCGGCCGCACCCCTCAAGGTTGCGGCCGGCGCTCTGGCTTCAATCTACTTCTTGTCGTCAACGATTTCGTAGTCCGCTTCGACTACGTCCTCTTGAGACGCCTGTGCCCCGTCGCCGGACGCCTGACCTGCGCCATCCCCCGACGGCTGCGCCGACGTATCCTGCGCCTGCTGCTGGTAGAACGACTGTCCTGCCTCGCTGAACACTTTCGTCAGCTCCTCCTGTGCCGAGCGGATCTCGTTCATGTCATCGCCGCGCAGCGCTTTTCTCGCCCGCTCGATGGCTGAATCGATCCGACCCTTGATCTCGGGGCTCACCTTGTCGCCCCATTCCTTCACATTCTTCTCTACTTCATACGTCATGGAGTCGAGTCTGTTCCGCGCATCGATGCTCTCGCGCTGAGCCTTGTCGGCCGCGGCGTTCTTCTCCGCGTCCTTGACCATGCGGTCGATCTCTGCATCGGAAAGTCCGCTCGAAGCTTCGATGCGGATCTTCTGCTCCTTGCCCGTCGCCTTGTCTCTCGCCGTCACGTGCAGAATTCCGTTGGCGTCGATGTCGAAGGTCACTTCAACCTGCGGCATTCCGCGCGGTGCGGGGGGAATTCCCGTCAGCTGGAACTTGCCGATGGTCTTGTTGTAGGTAGCGAGCTCGCGCTCACCCTGAAGAACGTGGATCTCCACCGTGGTCTGATTGTCATCAGCGGTCGAGAACGTCTCGCTCTTCTTGGTCGGAATCGTCGTGTTGCGCGGAATGAGTACAGTTGTAACTCCACCGAGCGTCTCGATTCCGAGTGAAAGCGGAGTGACGTCGAGAAGAAGAACGTCCTTCTGCTCGCCGGTGAGAACCGCACCCTGAACGGCAGCACCAATCGCGACGACTTCGTCGGGGTTCACTCCCTTGTTTGGATCCTTGCCAAAGAATTTCTTGACGATTTCCTGGATCTTCGGAATTCGTGTCGATCCACCGACGAGAAGAACTTCATCGATCTCATTCGGTTTGATGCCCGCATCCTTGAGCGCCTGTTCCATTGGAGGAATCGTGCGCTGGATGAGATCGTCCACGAGCTGCTCGAACTTCGCTCTCGTGAGCTGATAGTTGAGGTGCTTCGGTCCCGACTGGTCAGCGGTGATGAACGGAAGATTGATGTCCGTCGTCTGTGTCGTCGACAGCTCCATCTTTGCTTTCTCACCTGCTTCCTTCAGGCGCTGCAGTGCCATCGGATCTTTCGAGAGATCGATCGCCTGGTCGCGCTTGAATTCGGTGACGAGCCAGTCGATCACGCGCTGATCGAAATCGTCTCCGCCGAGGTGTGTGTCACCGTTGGTCGACTTCACTTCGAACTGGCGTGAGCCTTCGACGTCGTACAGCTCGAGAACCGAGATGTCGTAAGTACCACCGCCGAGGTCGAACACTGCGACTTTCTCGTCTTTCTTCTTGTCGAGTCCGTAGGCAAGTGCTGCAGCGGTCGGCTCGTTGATGATGCGAAGCACGTCGAGGCCGGCGATCTTGCCGGCGTCTTTCGTCGCCTGTCGCTGCGAATCGTTGAAGTAAGCAGGGACAGTGATGACTGCCTTCTCGACTTTGTAGCCGAGGTAGTCTTCAGCTGTCTGCTTCATCTTCTGGAGGATCATCGCGGAGATTTCGGGCGGGGTATAACGCTTGCCCTGCACCTCGACTGTTGCGACGTCATTTGCACCGGGTATCACTTTATAAGGTACGCGTGCGGTCTCGTCCTTCACTTCACTCATCTTGCGACCCATGAAGCGCTTGATCGAGAACACGGTGTTCTGAGGATTGGTGACCGCTTGTCTCTTTGCAATCTGGCCGACGAGTCTTTCGCCGTCCTTGGTGAAGCCGACGACGGACGGTGTCGTGCGCCCTCCTTCGGCGTTCGGTATCACAACCGGGTCACCGCCTTCCATCACCGAAACAACGGAGTTGGTGGTGCCGAGGTCGATTCCAATAACTTTGTCTGCCATATTAGCCCCTGAATTGTTTATGCTTTTGAATCATGCGCGGTTAAGGGCAATCTGCGCGCCGCGTTTTTCTGCCAAAACGGCGTACTTAGCAGCGAGATCGGGGCCATAAGGACGTGATTCCGCTTAGTGACGAGCACCGAACTATCCGGACGCCGGTGATGACCTACACGATCATCGCCGCGAACCTCTTTGCCTGGTTCTACTTCCAGGGTGCCGGATTCAACGAGCCCATTCTCGCCGCCAGCGTCTGCAACTACGGTCTTGTCCCTGGTGAGCTCACTCACCTCGCTCGACTCGGCACGGCGGTACCGCTCGGTGATGGAATGGCGTGCGTCGTCGACAATGAGGCAATCAACATTCTCACGCCGATCACGTCGCTTTTTCTGCACGGCGGCTGGCTGCACCTGCTCGGCAACATGCTGTACTTCTGGGTTTTCGGGAACAACATCGAAGACAGCATGGGAAGTGGACGCTTCCTGATTTTCTATCTGCTGTGCGGACTTGCTGCATCGCTGACCCACATCTTCGTGTCGCCGGCTTCTCCTGTTCCGACAGTCGGAGCATCAGGCGCGATTTCGGGGATCATGGGGGCGTACCTCGTTCTTTATCCAAGCATTCGCGTACGAATGCTGGTTTTCATTTTCGTGATCAGGATACGCGCGTGGCTCGTGCTGATATGGTGGTTTGCGCTTCAGCTTCTGAGTGCGTGGCCTGAGCTGAACACCATGCGTCCGGAAGTCTCCAGCGGAATTGCATTCTGGGCGCATGTTGGCGGATTCATCGCCGGGGTGCTGCTGGTGAAAGTTTTCGAGAATCCGAGGCTGTTGGCCCAGCACTCCGCTCAGATTCGATCTATTTAAGCGGGCGAGGGAGCCCGATCGAGCTGAACACGCGGAGTCCTGCTCGGCGTCATCACTTTGTGCAGCGGAACACTCGACGGGAAGAACACTTTGATTGTCGTGCCAACTCCAACCGTACTTTCGGCAGACACAGTTCCACCATGTGCTTCGGCCATGTGCTTCACGATGGTGAGACCAAGGCCGCTTCCGCCTGAAGGACGAGCACGGCCGGGATCAGCGCGATAAAGCCGCTCGAAAATTCGCGGGAGATGATAGGGAGCGATTCCTTCGCCCGTATCGCGCACACCCAGCCACGTGCCGCCTGATTCACCCGTCACGAACGCGACAATTTCTCCTCGCACAGTGTAGCGAAGTGCGTTCTCGGTAAGGTTTCCGATGATCTGACGCACCCATGTCGGATCGGCCTGGATAACTGCATGCTTCGCGTCGACTTCACTTCGCAGCTTGATTCCTTTCTGCTCTGCAGCGGGACCAATCGCATCGAAGATGTCAGCGATCATCTCGCGAAGATCCACACGCTCGAGTCGCGGAATCCATGAGCCGGATTCGATGCGCGAAAGATCCAGCATGTTTTCGACGACGCGCTGCATCCGATGCGTGTTGGAGAGAATCGCGCGCGCGAACTGCTTTCTCGATTCGGGTGGAGGATCGTGGCGTGCGAGCGTGGCCGCGAATCCGCTGGCGATGGTGAGCGGTGATGAAAGCTCGTGCGATACGTTCACGATGAACTCGCGACGCAACCCTTCGAGCGCCTGAAGTCTCGTAGAAAGCTGAGCCAGAGATTCTGCGAGATCGCCTACTTCACCCGGAGCCTTGATCGAGGGATGTCCCTCGAACTCGCGACGACTGAGCGCGCGTGCCATGTCGCGAAGTTGAATCACCGGCTTCGATACGTAGCGCGCAAAAACAACCGCGAACAAAGCGGCCCACAACAAGGCAACGAATCCCGCAGTGGCGACGTCGCGTCGCGCCTGGTCGAAGATTCGATCGAGGGTCGACATCTCGACACCGACTCGGACAACTCCTGCATCAGTTTTTACTGCAACATAGAGGTCCGAGCTTCCGTCACCGTCAGTCGGATCGACAGCGATGCCCATTCCGCCGTTCTGCGCCACCTGGACTTCAGGTCGAACTGCAGTCTGTCCGACCTTCCCGACGGGCAGGTTGCCGGTTGCCGCGTCAGCAACGATGACATTGTTCTTGTCGATCAGACTGACTCGCCCACCCAACGCTTTGCTTGCGCGCTCGACAACTTCCCGAGGTACTTCGCCACCTCCCCAGTGCCCGCCGACAAGCATTGCTTCGCGACTGAGCTCAGCTGCGCGCTCGGCAACAATGCGATCCCGCAGGCGCATGTCCACGATCAGCATGACGAAAACCGTCAGGATCATGACAAGCGCCAGCGAGAAAAGGAGGAGACGATAGACGAGTCTCATTTCGCCGGAGCGCTCTCCGCAACGTTGTCCGCGGACTGGATGTTGTCAGCGGAAAGACGATATCCATAGCCGCGGACTGTCTCGATCATCTGTCCGGCAGAGCCCAGCTTGGTTCTGAGACGCTGAATGTGCACATCCACTGTCCGGGTCTGCATGTCAGGCTCAGCGCCCCACACCGCCTGGAGGAGATGCTCGCGCCGTTGAGCGAGTCCGCGGCTGTCTACCATAAGAAGGAGAAGTCGGTATTCAGTTGGCGTAAGTCCAACGTCCATACCTCGAACACTCACCCGGTGTCCTGGGCGGTCAACGACAATGGGGCCAATCGTATCAGCTTCACTCGGGATTCGCGGAGCGCGTGCCCGGCGCAGAATCGCGCCGATTCTCAGAACCAGCTCGTCCGGGTTGAAGGGCTTGGTCAGATAGTCATCTGCGCCAAGCGAGAGACCCTTGATGCGGTCCGAATCTTCGCGCAGGGCTGTGAGCATCAGAAAGGCGCAGTTCCCAGTGCCAGGGTCAGCGCGCAGTGCGGTCATCACGTCGAATCCCGACATGTCGGGAAGCATGAGGTCGAGGAGAACGAGGGCTATCCCTCCCATTCGTCCCTTTTCGATCGCTTCCTGACCGGAAAGGGCTGTAACGGGTTGGTAACCAGCAGCCGCAAGGTGGTATGCGGTGAGCTCAACGATGTCCGGCTCGTCGTCTACGATGAGAATCCGGTCGGTACCGGGAGATACAGGTTGCATATGTGTCATAGTGTTACGGCTGATGACCAAACCGTCAATCATTTTCTGGCTTCTCAATTGTTGCATTCTTGTTGCGATGGTTCTTCGTTTACGGTAGCTCGCGTAAACCGTGAACGGTAGATTCATGCGCCTGACGGCGATCTAATTCACTCTAGAATTCATTCGGAGCCGCACGTGCAGCTGATTCCCCGGGATAACCAGTTTTATGACCTGTTCGCACAGGTGGCCAGCAGGCTGTCGGGCTCGGCGTCGCTGCTTCATGAGCTGTTCAAGGACCCCAAAAAGCTCGATCAGAATGTCGCCCAGATCAAAACTCTGGAGCACGAAGCGGATAACCTCACGCATGACACGATCGACCGTATCAATCGTACATTCGTAACTCCCTTCGATCGTGAAGACATCCATGCGCTCGCAGGCCATCTCGATGAGGTCGTCGACCTGATCGATGGATGTGCGAGGCGTGTTTCGATCTTCCATATAAAGGAAACCAAGCAGCACGGCGTGATTCTCTCCGAAGTGCTTGTTCGCGCTACGCGGTCAATCGAAGAGACGGTGAAGAACATGAAAGACCCGAAAGCTGTGACGGCTGCGAATCGCCAGCTCAAAGTTCTGGAGGAAGAAGGCGACGCGGTCTATCACGAGGCGGTCGAGAAGCTGTTCAGCACCACTACCGATGCGATCGAGGTAATGAAGTGGAAGGAGCTCTACGACAAGCTCGAGGACGCGATTGATCAGTGTGAGGATGTGGGCAATACGCTCCAGAGCATCGCCCTGAAGAACGGATAGGCTCGTGGTCTATTACGTCGCCGCGATAATCCTGGTCGCGTTCATCTTCGATTTCATCAACGGCTTTCACGATTCCGCGAATTCCATCGCGACAATCGTTGGAACCCGTGTGCTGAATCCGCTTGCCGCTGTTGTCTGGGCGGCCATTTTCAATTTTGCGGCAGCCTTCACTGTAGGAACCGCGGTAGCGAAGGCAATCTCGAAGGGCCTGATCGATCAGAGCATCGTTACACCTGAAGTAATTCTCGGCGGCCTGATCGGGGCGATCATCTGGAACCTGATCACCTGGTTCTATGGTATACCGTCGAGCTCTTCGCATGCACTCATCGGGGGTTATGCGGGAGCGGCGATCGCTCGCGGTGGATGGGCGGCGATCGAATGGGGGACGAAGTGGATCCAGACCCTCTCGTTTATTGTCGTCTCGCCGGTTGTTGGAATGATCGCCGGCTTCATGCTGATGGTGATTGTCTACTGGGTCTTTCAGAAAATGGCTCCGGCGCGCGTCGATCGATTCTTTCGTGTCGCGCAGCTCATCAGCTCGGCGATGCTTTCGCTGGCCCATGGCGGAAACGACGCGCAGAAAACCATGGGAATCATTGTCGGCCTTCTGGTTTCAGTGAAGCCGCTGATGGCAGGACAAACCGGCTGGGCGTCGAATCTATACATCACGACAGACGGAGTTCCGCTGTGGGTCGAGATGACGGCGTACACCGCAATCTCGCTGGGCACATTGTTCGGCGGATGGCGCATTGTTCACACGATGGGATCGAGAATCACGCGGCTCAGGCCAGTGGGTGGATTCTGCGCTGAGACGGGCGGAGCCCTCGCCATCACGGTTGCCAGTCATTATGGGATTCCCGTCAGCACCACGCACACCATCACGGGCTCGATCATCGGGGTTGGAGCGACGCACCGTTTTTCCGCGGTGCGCTGGGGAATCGCCCGGCGAATTGTGTGGGCCTGGGTAGTCACGATTCCTGCGTCTGGAACCATGGCCGCAATCGCCTACATGGTTCTAAGCATGTTCGTCAAGCATTGAGTATCCACGATGGCGTCTGACCCTTCGCTATTCATAAATCGTGAGCTGAGCTGGCTCGAGTTCAACGCGCGCGTGCTCAATGAAGCATTCGATGCGCGCAACCCGCTTCTCGAGCGCGTAAAGTTTCTTTCGATCTTCTCGACGAACCTCGATGAGTTTTACATGGTTCGTGTCGCAGGCCTCAGGCGGCAGATTGCTGCGGGAATGCAGGTCTCAGCACCCGACGGCATGACGGCTCAGGACCAGCTCGAGGCAATTCACAAACGAGTTGCCGAGCTGATGGAGAAGGGGCGCGCTCTTCTGCACGACGATCTTCTTCCGGCGCTCGCCGCGAATGAAGTGAAGCTCATCGACGTCGACTCGCTCTCCGGCGAAGAGTGGAAGACAATCGACGATTTCTTCGAGTCTCAGGTATTTCCTGTTCTCACGCCGCTCGCGGTAGATCCGAGTCACCCGTTCCCGTACATCTCGAACCTTTCGCTCTCGCTCGCTGTTCAGCTGAAGGATCCGGAAAGCGGCTCGGTTGAATTCGCGCGGGTAAAAGTTCCCAGAAGCCTGCCGCGATGGGTTTCTACGGGCGTGAAGCATCACTTCGTTCCGCTGGAGCGGGTGATCGCCGCAAATCTCACCGCGCTGTTCCCGGGAATGGACATCGTGAGCTCGAACGTATTCAGAGTGACGAGGTACTCCGATCTCGAGCTTACGCATTCCGAAGAGCCGGAAGACCTGATGGCTTTGATCGAAGAGCAGGTATTCAGGCGGCGCTTCGCGGAAGTCGTACGCGTGGAGATAGAGTCAGGAACGTCAGCTGATCTTCAGGAGCTCCTGCTCGATGAGCTCAAGGAAGATCAGCCGGAAGATCTGCCGTCGCTTCCTCCCATCGAGCTCGTCGAAACCGGTCCGCTCGTCGGACTCGGCGACCTCATGTCGCTCGCGATGCTCGAAATTCCCGAGCTTCGCGATCCGCCGTTCATGCCGCAGGTTCCGAGAGAGCTGCGGGATCCAGGCAGGTCGATATTCGATGTGATCCGGCAGAAGGACATCATGGTGCATCATCCATACGATTCCTTCTCGGCGTCCGTCGAGCATTTCATTGCTGCCGCTGCGGCCGATGACAACGTTCTCGCGATCAAGATGACGTTGTACCGCACGTCGGGTGACACCGAGGTTGTGCGCGCTCTGACCGAAGCCGCTGAGCGTGGCAAGCAGGTTGTTGTGCTGATCGAGCTGCAGGCGCGTTTCGACGAAGCAAACAACATCACGTTCGCGCGCACGCTGGAGAACTTCGGTGTACATGTCGCGTATGGTCTGGCTGGACTCAAGACACATACGAAGACAGCGCTAGTCGTAAGAAAGGAAGGCGACGGCATTCGACGTTACGCGCACATCGGCAGCGGCAACTACAACTCGAAAACCGCGCGGATATACACCGACCTGGGACTCTTCACGTGCAGTCCGTCACTTGGCGCCGACCTGAGCGATTTGTTCAACGCTCTCACCGGCTTCTCGAGACAGAGACTCTATCGAAAGCTGATCGTCGCTCCCGGTAATCTTCGCTCTCGATTCCTGGAGCTGATTGCGCGCGAGACGAAGCACGCATCAGAGGGAAGGGGCGGCCGCATCATTGCGAAGATGAATGCGCTGGTCGATCCGGATCTTATCGAGGCGTTGTATCAGGCGTCGCAGGCCGGTGTCGAAATCGATCTTATCGTTCGCGGAATCTGCTGCCTCCGCCCCGGAGTAAGCGGGGTGAGTGACCGCATTCGAGTCATCAGCATCGTTGGAAGATTCCTCGAGCACTCGCGCGCGTTCTATTTCGCGAATGGCGGTGACGAGGAGTATTACTTCGGTTCTGCCGACTGGATGCCGCGCAACTTCGACCGTCGAGTCGAAGCAGTCACACCTGTGGAAGACTCATCGCTGCATCCTGCGCTGCGCTCGCTTCTCGAAACGTGTCTCAGTGACAACAGGCAGGCGTGGGATCTCAACTCTGACGGCACCTACGTTCAGCGACACCCGAATGGCGGCGAGGAACGGTCGGCACAGGCGATATTCCTGCAGTCGAGCTGGGGATTGATGGCGCGCGACGATGGATCAAAGCCTCCAGCGCGAGATGATCACGCACTCGCGCAACCGAAAGCGCGTTAGTCGGCTCTGCTCGCGTCTCCGTCGACACTGAACGCCTGACCGTCCGGAGCAACAACCTCAACGGGAATTCCGGCAACTTCTGACAAGAGACCTGATTTCTTGCTTGCACCCCACAACTCGAGCCTGATTGTTCTCCCTGCCGCAGGAACAGGAATCAGTCGCAGGGCACGATCGAGCCATCGAACACGGAGATCCTCAACGGCTGCTGTATGACCCCGGTCGAGACCATCGGCAACGCGGAGAATTGCCGACAAGCGCTTGATGCGCTCGCGCTGCGATTTTGCAAGCGGACCATAATTCGGATGTGACTTCTGTGGTTCCGCACCGCGGTGGTATCTCGCGACATTTGCTACCACGAGCTGCTCGGTTGGCGTCATGCCAAGCAGGTCTGCATGAGTAATGAGGTGATAGCTGTGCTTGTGATGCTTGTCATAGTTGATGTGATACCCGATGTCATGCAGCAGCGCGGCATCAGCCAGAGTCTGCCTGTCTTCGGCCTCACATCCAATCCTTGAGCCGATCGAATCGAACAATCGGAGCGCAAGCTTTTGCACCTGTCTGGCATGCGGAACTTCATAGTGGGAGCGTTCAGCAAGCTCGCGAACAGATCTTTCGCGTGCTTCGCCTCTATCCTGTGAGCGCGGCTTCACGCGCGCGAGCTCGAGCAGAATGCCTTCGCGAATTCCGTAACTCGACACCGCAAGACTCTTTGCTTCAAGGCGCGCGACTACTTCGGCAACTGCTGCAAGTCCCGCAACAATGATATCCGCGCGTGCGGCGTTAAGACCCTGCACCGACTGGCGTTCCGCAGGTGACATCGCTGCAAGCTGATCGACAACGTGCTCCAGCTCTACTCGCTGGACGATCGTACCGTGAACTGTACGCGCAGTGCGCACACCTTGCCGGGCCAGGACGATTCCCGCGAGGTTGGTGAATGTTCCGCCCGAGCCTATGACTTGTGCGCCGCGCCAGTCGCGAGCAGAGAACTCTTCCTTCAATCCGCGACGCACGGCCCGGCGAAGTCTGCGCATAGCCTTTGGCGTAGCTCCATTCGAGAGATACTTCTCAGTCAACCTGATGGCGCCGAACGGAAGAGAAATGAGTCTCTCGACGAGTCCGTCTGCGGCCAATGCGAGCTCCAGTGATCCGCCACCGATGTCGATCACCGCGGCGCGTCCTGCCGCGAGATCAAAATGCGCCTGAGCGCTCCGGAAGCTCAGTCGCGCTTCGTCTTGGCCCTGAAGAACCGCGACGTCGAGTCCAGTCTCCAGCTTTACGCGCGCCAGCCACTCTTTGGAGTTGGATGCTTCGCGAACAGCGCTAGTCGCGACTACTCGCGTCCGCTTGGCGCCGAGCTGTTTTCCGAGAGCTTCCATTCTGCCGAGCGCCTGGATTGCAGCGTTGCCTGCTTCCTTGCTCAGCTCTCCCGTTTCGTGAATTCCTGAGCCGAGTCTGGGAGCAGCTTTCATTTCGTCGACAACGCGAATGACGCCAGCGGTCGAGACATCGGCAATGATCTGCCGAATGGAATTGCTTCCTATGTCGATGGCAGAGATACGGACGTCACCGTCGACGCCCGTCAACGGTGATCAGTCCTCGAAATGGTGCTTGATCTGTTTTCCTTCTGCGAGGTAGACGGCATCTTCTCCGATGTTAGTCGCTAGATCGGCCACGCGCTCGAGATTGCGGCTCACAAGCAGCAGCTCGAGGGATGGAGTGATTGTGCGCGCATCCTCCATCATGTGAGTGAGAAGAATGCGAAACACTGAATTATGCAACGCATCGACGGCGTCGTCAGCCTTGCACACCTCGCGCCCGAGCGATCCGTCGGAATTGGTGAATGCCTGCAATGCATCACGAAGCATCCCGCGCGCACGCCGCGCCATGTCCTCGAGCTCCGGACTCGGCGTAATTGCTCCGCCTTCGTCAGCAAGTCGCAGTGCCGATTCCGCGATGTTCACCGCGTGATCGCCGACGCGCTCCAGGTCTCCGGAAACCTTGATGGTCCCGACGATCGATCGAAGGTCACGCGCCATTGGCTGCTGGAGCGCGAGCAGTGAAATCGCGCGCTGCTCGATTTCGATCTCCAGGGAATTCAACACCTTGTCGCCTGCGATCACTGATTCGGCAAGAGCCCGGTCGCGATCGAGCAGTGACGCGATGGACTGATCTACGAGCTCCTCAGCATGCTCTGACATTTCGAGAAGTTTTCGCCTGAGGTCCGCGAGCTGCTCGTGAAAGTGTCTGACGCCTGACCCGACTTCAGTGGCGCTCATCCGAACCTCCCGGTGACATACGCTTCAGTGCGCTCTTCGCGCGGTCTTGTGAACATGTTGTTGGTGACGTCCATCTCGACGAGCTTCCCCAGATAGAAGAATGCGGTCACATCTGAAATGCGTGCCGCCTGCTGCAGATTGTGCGTGACGATTACGACTGTGAGCTGACCTTTGAGATCGAAGAGCAGATCTTCGATTTTCTGAGTAGCGATCGGATCGAGAGCGCTTGCAGGCTCATCGAGCAACAGGATTTCAGGATCGTTTGCAAGAGCGCGCGCAATGCAAAGCCGCTGCTGCTGGCCGCCTGAAAGTCCCATCGCATTTGAGTCGAGCCGATCTTTCACTTCGTCCCATAGAGCTGCCCGCCTCAGCGATTTTTCCACGAGCTCGTCCATTTTGCGTCGCGGAAGAGCGCGATTGATGCGCGGACCGTACGCGACATTCTGATAGACCGACTTCGGAAACGGATTCGATCTCTGGAAAACCATACCCACTCGAGTCCGCAGGTCTTCAACGTCCATTCCGCGCTCGTAGATGTCCTCTCCGTGCAGAACGATGTCACCGTCGTGCTTCACGCCGGGAATTGTCTCATTCATTCGGTTGATCGAGCGCAGAAACGTTGACTTCCCGCAGCCCGACGGACCGATGAATGCGGTGATCTGCTTGTCGGGAATCACCAGATCGATCTCGTGCAGCGCCTGCTTCCCGCCATACCAGAACGAAAACTTCTTCGCTTCGACTGCAGCGTCGATCATCCAAACCTTCCCGTCACATAATCCTCAGTTCGTGAATCACGAGGATTCGTGAACAGCGTCGACGTGGGCGCATCTTCGATCATTTCACCCGCGAGCATGAATGCGGTGCGGTCCGAAACGCGCGCCGCCTGCTGCATGTTGTGCGTGACAATCACTACGGCGACTGTCTGCTTCAGCTCATGCACCAGCTCTTCGATTGTCTGCGTGCTGAGCGGATCGAGCGACGCTGTCGGCTCATCGAGGAGAATGACACCAGGCCGTGTGGCGAGCGCGCGCGCTATACACAACCGCTGCTGCTGGCCGCCTGAAAGTCCCGTTGCGCTGTCGCGAAGCCGATCCTTCACCTCATTCCACAATCCTGCGCGCTCGAGTGCAACCTGCACGATCTCGTCGGTCTCCTTTCTTGGAGGACTCGCGCCGATCCTGATGCGAAGACCTGCTGCGACATTGTCACGAATCGACATCGTCGGGAACGGTGTCGGCCGTTGAAACACCATGCCGATGTGACGCCGCACTGCAATCGCATTGAGACCGCCCTTGTAGATGCTCGTTCCAGCGAGAAGCACATCTCCTTCGACTGTCGCGCCCGGAACAGTCTCATGCATCCGGTTGAGGCAGCGCAGCATTGTCGACTTGCCACATCCTGAAGGACCGATAACCGCGGTTACCGAAGTATTCGCGAAATCGAGTGTGACGTTCCTCAGGACACGGTTGCCCCCGAACCACGCATTCAGGCGTCGAGCTTTCAGAAGCGGCTCAGTCTCCGCCACCGGCATTCCGACCTCGCGTTGCGTAGCGGGCGATGAGACTGATGACGAGGACAATGGCAATGAGAACGAGGGCGCCTGCCCAGGCTTGCGCGTGGGCTGTTTCATAAGGACTGATGGCATATGCGAAGATCTGCAGCGGCAGCGCTGCGATTGGCTCACGGAGTGATGTCGACCAGAACTGATTTCCGAGAGCAGTGAACAGGAGAGGAGCAGTTTCACCAGCGATTCGTGCAATTGCGACCAGCGCGCCGGTGACGATTCCGGGAAGTGCGGTTCTCAAAACGATCGAAACCGAAGTTCTCCATCGCGTATAACCGAGTGCCAGCGCAGCTTCACGCAGCGAGACCGGAACGAGCCGGATCATTTCTTCGGTTGTCCGCGTCATGAGCGGGATCATCATCGCACCGAGTGCAATGCCGCCGGCCAATGCTGAAAATCCGCCGAACGGTCGCACGAGAAATTCCCACGCAAAAATTCCGAGAACGATCGACGGTAATCCATTGAGAACGTCGGAGAGAAAACGAACTACCGTGGCAAGCGGACTTCCGCGTTGATCGGCGAGATAAAGACCAGCGCCAATTCCAACCGGCAGTCCGAATGCCGATGCGGTGCCGATCAGGATCAGCGTCCCGACGATTGCGTTCGCCATTCCGCCGCCCGCCTCTCCGACAGGCTTTGGCATCTCAGTGAAGAAGCCGGGCCCAATGGACGCCGCCCCCTGACGCAGCAGATGGAGAATGATGAACAGCAGCGGGAGGGTGGCCACTATAGCCGCGACATAAGTGAGGCCGAGCATCACTGAGCTCTTTGCGTGACGTGTGCGACGTGTCATCCGTTGTCACCTTTAGTCACCCGCCACACAAGCCAGCGAGCAAGTGCGTTTACAATGAGAGTGACGACAAACAGAACTGCGCCCACCGCCATCAATGCTGACAGGTGCACGTCGTTAGTAGCTTCTGTGAATTCGTTGGCGATCAATGACGCCATCGTGTAACCGGGCGCAAAGAGCGATGCGGAAATCTCAGCCCGGTTTCCAATCAACATCGTCACTGCCATTGTTTCGCCGAGCGCACGGCCGAGTCCAAGAATGATTCCGCCGATAATTCCTGAACGCGCATAGGGAATGACAGCGTCGCGAATCATTTCCCAGCGCGTTGCGCCCAGTGCAAGAGCTGCTTCGCGCTGAGACCTCGGAACTGCGAGCAGAACTTCACGGGTAACTGCGGAGATGAACGGCAGGATCATGATCGCGAGGATGATACCCGCGGCTAACATGCTGTAACCGTAATTCGGTCCGCTGAAGAAAGGGGTATTGCCGAGATGCAGCGTGTCTTTCAGGAATGGCGCAACTGGATCACGCAGCAGTGGAATGAGAACGAAGATTCCCCAAAGTCCGTAAACAACGCTGGGAATTGCGGCGAGGAGATCGACGAGAAATCCTATCGGCTGTCTGAGCCACCTGGGTGCGATCTCCGAGAGGAAGATCGAAACTCCAAGCGCAAGCGGCGTCGCGATCAGAAGTGCGAGCGCTGATGAGACGACTGTACCGTAGATTGCCGGCGCTGCGCCGAACTCGCCAGCCGCGACATCCCATTTGCTGCCGGTAAGAAATGAAAGTCCGGAACGGGACAGTGCGGGCCACG
>JBKPNY010000029.1:0-1514 GCA_046732835.1 Gemmatimonadota bacterium
ACCGGCGCCGTGTCGGCCGTGATGGTGACGCTGCCGGCGCCGCCACTAACTGCGAACTTAACGTCGAGCGGCAAGCGGGAGTTTGTTTCAACCGCCACGTTTTCGAAGTTCACCGTTTGAAATCCTGAGGCGGTGACAGTGACGTTATACGTTCCCGGCTCGAGGTTGGTGACGGTGTAGGTGCCGTCGCCGCCGGTAGTCGCCTCGCGGACTTCACCCGTCTTCACATTCTTGACGGTAATTTGCGCGTTGGTAACCAGGGCCTCGTTTGGATCCATCACCGTTCCGACAATGGTGCCTTTGTTACTTTGACCAAGCGCAGCCATCACGCTAAGCAGTGTGATTCCGAGCACCAGGAAAGTTCGCGTCGCAAATCGTGGCGTTGGCATGATTCGTCCTCGTATGCAGCCGAAACAGTAAGGGCGCAGACCGCCAGACTTTCGGCCGGCAGATGCGCTCGAAAACTTGATTGAAGAAAAGCCCCCAACCTAATGCTGTGGTTGGGCGAAGTTGAAGAGGCGAAAAACTTAATGAAAACTGTCGGGACAGTTTGTTGTCTAAACGAACGAAGTATTTATCTCAGTTTAAGAGGGCTGTCAATGCTTTTTTCGAAATGCAGGAAATTGGATTTGCAGTGATCAAAGGTGAGCGCTAAGTCGTTTGACGACCTCCGCCTCCTTGGCGGCATCGAGTTTCCCCGCCCACGCTTCCTTCACACTTCCGGATTCATCGACAAGAAGTAACGTTGGAGTGAACACTACGCCCGCCTCAGCGAGTGACGCGTTGACCACCTGATCCATAACCAGGCCTACTCCGCCAGGTAACGCGTTGTATCGAGAGTTTCGCCGGGAATCACTGCTAGCATTCGCTGACCGGGCAATTTCACTTCGCGGAGTTTCCGGTAGAAAGGAGCGCTTGCTTCGCAATATCTACAGCCCTTCTGTAACACCAGAACGAGCGTAGTTGCACTACCCCAGCTCACGCCGGGAAGCTTGACGATGGCGCCGATTTTAGGTCGCGCTAACTCGGGCTTTGGCTGCCATTTGCTTACGACGAAATTTTTTACAACTATGATTGCCACTACCACGATGGCGATGTTGATTGTAATTTCCAGAAAGCGACGGGTTTTAGATGAGGTTTTCATTTCTGCGCGGGCGTGGAATCTAAAGTCAATTTTTCACTGGCTGGAAAGCGGTTTCAGTTTTTTTAGTTGGAGTCTTGACTTTCAGCATTGCTCCCGCAAACTGCAGGTTTAGTTGCAGCCTCAGGTATGGATCCCGAATATCGTTGGCGATTTGATTAGCGCGAAACCAATCCCTGGTGGCGAGTGTCGACAACGACGAATTGACACTCAAGTCACTTAAACTTTCGGGATGAACTCCAATTGTAGTCTCTGATTCACCGATTCTTGCGGCGAGACCAAAGCCAACAGCAGGTTTCGCAGATGAATCTACTTTCACCACGGATGAATTCGCATATCGCGAAGCGGTCGCGAGTATATCGAACGCTCGCTG
>JBKPNY010000030.1:0-52537 GCA_046732835.1 Gemmatimonadota bacterium
CCCGCAGATCGCCGCAAAGATGGAACTGCTTTCGATCTACCCATCGCTCTGGGAATTCTCGTAGCGACCGGTCAGCTCGACGCCACTACTATTGAAAGAAGGATGTTCGCGGGGGAGCTCGGGCTGGACGGAGCAATGCGAAGCATTCGCGGCGCTCTCCCGATTGCCCGCCACGCCGCCAACCAGCCTGATGTTGATGCTCTGATCATTCCTCCCGCGAATGTCGAGGAAGCGCAGCGCGTCAGCCGCGTGCGAATCTCTTCGCCGTCAGACCTCGGTTTCCTGATCCGCGATATGCGAGAGAACTGCCTCTCACTCGCGTCTGCGGTGAGCGTTGCTCACGCTGAGCGCGATCTTCCCGACTTTGCCGATGTTGTCGCGCAGGAGAGCGCGAAGCGCGCTCTCGAAGTTGCCGCTGCAGGCGGGCATAACCTCTTGATGATTGGACCGCCCGGCGCAGGAAAGACAATGCTCGCCCGGAGGCTGCCGGGAATTCTCCCTGAGCTCAACGAGGAAGAGTCGCTCGAGGTGATTGCGATTCACTCCGTCGCAGGTACTCTGACTGACCGTGCTCTCGCCACGTGCGAGCGCCCATTTCGCGCACCTCATCACTCCATATCGAGCGCAGGACTGATCGGAGGCGGCAGCACCCCTCGTCCTGGCGAAGTCTCGCTCGCTCACAACGGAGTTCTGTTTCTCGATGAAATGCTCGAGTTCCCGCGTTCGGTGCTCGAAGGAATGCGGCAGCCCATGGAGGATGGCCATGTCGTGATTTCGCGAGCGGCAATGTCGGTGCGATATCCCGCGCGCTTCACTTTGATCGGTGCCACAAACCCCTGTCCGTGCGGACGTCTGGGTGATCCTTCAGGCAAATGCCAATGCCCTCCGAACGAGATCGAACGCTACTCGCGTCGTATTTCAGGCCCGCTCGCGGATCGCATCGATATGCACGTTACCGCCGGCGCTGTTCCGCTGGCAGATCTCAGCTCCGGAAAGGCGGGCGAATCGACCTGCGACATTCGAGCGAGAGTTCGTCGCGCGCGTGAGCTGCAGGCAATTCGCTTCGCTCGCGTGCGCGGAGTGTCGTGCAATGCGCATGCGCCGGGCTCCTGGATGGACTCGCATGGCCACATCGACGCACCGGCGCGCTCTCTTCTTCACTCCGCCGCATCGAAGCTCTCACTGTCTGCGCGGGCATATCACCGGGTGCTCAAGGTTGCCCGCACAATCTCCGACATCGAGGAGGAAGACACTGTGCAGCAGCGCCACGTGGCCGAGGCACTCCGGTACAGACCGGTGCCTGGTCGCTCACACTAGGGCAAAACCAGTGTTACGGAGTTCGTAACGCAAACCAATATTGCGCGTCTTTGATTGGGAGACCACGGTATTCCCGCTATCTGATTGCCCTCAGAATTATATGGGACCCCATTGATTTCAGCCGCACCTTCTCAGAACGGATCATCGGTGTCCGGCAACCCTCCGTCCTACCTCGGAGCGTCGCCGGTTGTTCGCGTTTCCCTCTCCGAAGTTCTCGCTGCGATGTCGCGCGCGCTCGATCTTACCGAGGGCAAATCGGTCGGTCACACGGTGCGTACTACGCTCATCGGAATGCGCATCGCCGAGGAGCTCGATCTTTCGGCATTCGACCGCGTCGCGCTGTATGGAGCTCTGCTCCTGAAAGATTCAGGATCGTCCGGTCAGTCGCGGATAGCTGAACTGGTCAACGCCGAGGTTCAACAGTCAAACGGCCATCGATTTGTCGAGCTCCCGCATCTGGCAATCAACGCAGTCAAATCAGTCGGCGAAGATTCACTTCGAAAAGTCGGCTCGTTTCTCAAAAGAAACAGGAAATCTCCCGGACCGATTCCGCAGCTCCTTTCTCGCGCCGAGCGTGGCTCGAGCATAGCACTGCGGATCGGGTTCTCCACCGCGACCGCTGATGCCATTCGCCATATCGATGAGCATTGGGATGGATCTGGAATCCCGGACAGACTCATCGGCCACGAAATTCCGATCTTCTCCCGGATAATTCTTCTCGCCCAGACGCTCGACGCTTATTACTCGCAGCGCGGCCTGCTTGCAGCGATGAAAATGGCGCGCGAGAAGAGTGGTGAGTGGTTCGATCCGTCACTTGTTCGTATCGCACGGAGTTTTCGGGAAGATCTCGATTGGTGGGAATCGCTGCAGTCTCCCGACGCGACAGCAATGGCTGTTGCTGTCGAGCCCCAGCAGCACACACGCTTTGTCGACGACCGCGGTCTCGATGATGTTGCGCGAGCGTTCGCCGAGATCATCGACGCGAAATCATCGTACACGTATCAGCATTCCACGAACGTCGCGAAATACGCGAGGGCAACTGCTTTCGAGCTTGGCTTCGAGAAACGCGATGTATCGATCTTGAACCGCGCGGCCCTTCTCCACGACGTTGGCAAGCTTGGCGTTTCGTCGAGCATCCTCGACAAAGCGGGTCCGATGACGGACGAAGAGCGCAAGGAGATGCAGCGGCATCCGCTTTACACGTGGGAGATTCTGCAGCGGGTGGGTGCATTTGCCGGATTTGCGAGAACCGCCGCGCTCCATCACGAAAAGCTCGATGGAACCGGCTATCCCTGGGGCGTGAAGGCTGAAGACCTCGACATTCCCGCGCGAATTCTTTGTGTCGCCGACATTTATGAAGCTCTCACTGCGCACCGTCCATATCGCGCAGGACTGTCACGCGAAGCAGCGCTCAAGATCATTCGATCAGGAGTTGGGAAACATGTCTGCCCAATCGCTACGGACGCACTCACTGAAGCAACACGTCATCTGAGAGTCGCGATCGCTTCCTAGGCGCGCCCCTTGTAAGCGTCCGTCATGCTGGCGAAAGCTCGAGATGCGCTTCTGGCGCGCGCGCGACGCCGAATTCTTTTTGCGCGACAGTCACAACGGCGCCTGCAAACCAGAAGTAGAGATACGAGAGCACCAGCGCGTTGAACACAACTCCAGTTGTCGCATTCAGCATTATCCCGATTGTCGTGAACAACACGACCGTGCCCATCAGTCGCCGGCTGTGAGTGCTTCCGTGCCGTGCAAGCTTGAACGACGCGCCAAGTACTCCGGTAAAAATTGCGAGCAGCGCAAAGAGGCCCTGCCCTCCGAGCTCCACGGCGTATTTGAAGTATCCGTTGTCGGCAGTTAGAGGTTCGAGACCAAATCGCACTGCCGATTGATCAGTTGTGCCGAGTCCGGCGCCCCACGGATGTTCGAAGAAAGCTGTAAAGCCTTTGCTCCAGTCCTTCACGTGCGACGTGCTGCTTCCAGTCTGCCATGTGAGCGTGTCCCAGACAAATCCGGGTAGCCCCGGAACCACGAACATCGAGACCAGGATCGCGACGCATCCGAGCATCAGCCCCGCTACTGCCCACTCAGGTTTTCGCAGCATTAGAATCACGAGAACGAGCTGAAGAGCGCAGACAAGAATTGTCATTCGCGTGATGCTGAGCAGCAGCCCAAGCCAGATGATCGCATACTCGATTTTCATCGATGTTGTGATTCGCTTCTGACCGAATACATATGCGGTAGCTACCGGAAGCAGAATCAAAAACGGAACTGCGAATCCCTGGCTCGAGAGATAGACGGATCCCGCACGCTGCATCTCCACGCCGCCAATGCGCGTCCAGTAATTCATCGGCAGGCCGTAGTCGTTTCCGACAGTGAATGCCGAGACATTGAGAAAATCCTGGAAGTATGACGCGACGCCTAACAGCACCAGCATGTCCGGTGTGACCAGAATTCTTTCTACAATGGCTATCGCGCACGTGAGAACGAGCACGATGTAAAGCCGCCTCAAAGTGTCAGGATCATCGACGATCTCAGGGCTCGCTCTTCCAACGAAGTAAAGCAGCAGGAAGAACGCGATATCACGCAATCCGTAAAGCTCGGCCCCTGGGGGAAGCTCGATCTGCATCAGCACTCTGCCGCCGATGAAAAACGCGCAGGCAATCACCAGCAGTGATGACACCGCAATGTCGATCCACGATATCGAGACGCGCGGTCCGCGTCCCGCGGCGGCACGCAACATGACGATAATGACCATGCCGATGACAGCGATTTCCTTCCACGCGGCAAATCCCCTCACCGCCGCAGCCGAAAAGCCGAATCCGCCGAAAAGTACGGCTACCAGCAGGCTGTGGAACGGCAGGCCCCAGGAAAAAACCGGGAGGGCTATGCCGCTGAAAATTGTTTTACGCGGTGGTTGGATGTCGCTCATCGGTCGAAAAAAGTTAACCCAATCCCAACGTACGGCAGTGCCTGGACGTACTCAGATTATGCGCGCTCGAATTGCAGTCATACTGATCGGCTTCCTTTCGCCAATCGCACTCTCTGCTCAGGTGGGCTCCACAACCGATATCGTGATGGGGCGGGTCACCTCTCCCGAAGGTGCGCCGCTCGCCGGCGCCCGAGTCTCGGTGACATCAGCGGAAACGCAGATTACGAGAACCAAGGTTACCGACGCTGACGGTCGCTACTCGATCCTGTTTCCGGACGGCGGTGGCAGTTACAGGGTTCAGGTGAACTCGATCGGCTATGCGCCGCAAACTTTCAACCTCGTGAGACAGGCCGATGAAGACCGGCTGATTCACGATGTCGTCATGGGCCGGAATGCGACGGTCTTGCAGAGTGTTCAGGTTCGCGCGCAGCAGAATCGCGGCGGCCAGCAGCAGCGGCCTGAAGCGGGCTCGACTGAACGCGGACTCCCACCGGGGCTTGTAAACCGGCTCCCGGTTGAAGCCGGCGATCTCAACGCTCTGGCCACTCTCGTTCCAGGAGTGATTGGCGTCGCAGCGACTGATTCCACTCCTGCGTCGTTCTCAGTAGGCGGACAGCCGGCGAATCAGAACAACATCACCCTCGATGGTCTGACATTCGGCTCGGGCAGCGTGCCGCAGGAGGCAGTGCGCAACACCCGTGTCATTACCAGCACATACGATGTCGCGCGCGGACAGTTCACTGGCGGACAGGTGGCCAGCACAACTCGCGGCGGGACCAATGTGTTCCAGGGTGCGCTCAATTATTCGCTGCGCGATCCATCGCTCGAGTTCGTGGACGATCCCGAGAACGCTTTTTCCCAGAAGTACACACAGAACCAGATCTCCGGCGGATTCGGCGGTCCAATCATCAAGGACAAGCTCTTCACATTCGGCGCATTGACGCTCACTCGAAGAACAGATCCGCTGCAATCCCTTCTTGCCGCAGATCCTCTCGCACTGCAGCGACTCGGTGCAAACGGTGACTCCGTCTCGAGATTCATAGGACTGCTGAATCAGTTCGGACTTCAGCCGACGTCGTCAGTGATACCGGATGAGCGGCTCAACAACAATGCGTCCGCCCTGGTGCGACTTGATTACAACCTCGGCGAAGCGCACAGCCTGATGCTCCGCGGCGACTGGCGCGGCTCCGTTCAGGATGCAAGCCGAATTTCAGCTTTCGCGGTTCCCCATAGCGGTGGGAATGCAAAGTCATCGGGAGGGGGAGGGATGATCACTCTCACCTCTCACCTGGGCTCGATGATCAATGAGCTGCGTGCTTATCGCTCCGGCGACTCGCGTAACACTGATCCTTATCTTCGCGTTCCATCGGGACGCGTGACTGTTGCATCGATTCTTCCTGACGGCTCACTCGGCGTGTCCACACTGCAGTTCGGAGTGAATCCGTCCCTTCCGCAGGAATCGAAGAGCCGGCTCACCGAGCTTAGCGACGAGATATCGCGAGTCTCCAGGAATGGATCGCACCGCATCAAGCTCGGTGGCCTTCTCAATGAGGAGAAAAGCGAAACAGGAACGTTCAACAACGCGCTTGGGACGTACACGTTCAATTCCCTGGCGGATTTCGAATCGGGAAATGCTGCATCGTTCACACGCACGGTTGCCCATCGCGACAGGAATGCGCGCAGCATCAACACTGCGCTCTACCTCGGCGACTCATGGCGCAAATCACCGAAACTGCAGCTTACATACGGTGCGCGACTGGAGGGATCTGCCTATCCTGACGCCCCGGGATTCAATGCAGCACTCGATTCTGTTTTTGGCGGAGTGCGCACGGATCGCTTTCCATCAGAAGTTCACTTGAGTCCGCGCGCTGGTTTTACGTACACGTATGGACGGAATAACAATGGTCCCTCACCAGGAAGCATTCGCGGTGGATTTGGAGAATTCCGCGGACGCGCATCGTCTTCCCTTTTCGCTTCCGCGGCCGACGCCACCGGCTTGAGCAATGGACAGACCCAGATTGTGTGCGTCGGACCAACAGTGCCACAGCCTGACTGGGAAACTTTCATCGGTGATCCGAGTGCAGTTCCTTCGTCGTGCAACGGATCGAGTCAGGTCTTCGGCAATGAGCGGCGCAACATCACGGTTTTCAGTCCCGATTTCGAAGCACCGCGTGCATGGCGCGGATCACTTGGCATAAGCCGGAGATTCCGAGAGCGATTCAACGTGTCACTCGACGCCTCGTTCGCGCGCGGTGTTGCGCAGACAAGCTCGAGCGATCTCAATCTCGATACTTCTCCGAAGTTTGCGCTGGATAACGAAGCCGGTCGGCCCGTGTTTTCTCCCATCGCGTCTATCGTCCCGGCAACTGGCGCTATTTCCCTGACCGGCTCGCGACTCGAACCTCGCTTTGGAGTCGTGAGCCAGATCAACTCTGGTCTCGAGTCGAGCACTCGACAGCTGACGGCGAGCTTCAACGGAATCACCACTAAAGCGCTCGTGTTCAACATGTCGTATACGTACACGCGCTCGCGCGACCAATCGCAGGGAATGGGAAGCTTCGGCGGATTTGGTGGAGGCTCTGGTGCGTCAACCGCAGGCAATCCGAAAATTGCGGAGTGGGCAACCAGCGATCAGGAGCGTCGGCATTCGATCATCGGGACAGTCACCTGGCCGATCAAGCCTGCGATCGAGCTCACCGCGATTACGCGCATTGCGTCCGGGGGATTCTTCACGCCTCTCGTTGGCGGAGATGTGAATGGCGACGGTTTGAGAAACGACCGTCCTTTCATCTTCGATCCTTCATTGGCATCAGACACTGCGACTGCAAACGGAATGTCGCGTCTTCTTTCGTCTGCGCCTGATCGCGCGCGCGAATGTCTCAATGCGCAGATGGGAACAATCGCATCGCGCAACAGCTGCTCGGTTCCATGGTCCACCTCATTTGATCTGCAGCTGAATCTCAAGCCGACTCAATTCGGTTTGAATCGCAAGCTCACAATCTCGGTTCTTGGACTGAACACGCTGGGCGGCATAGACCAGCTGCTGCATGGCAGTGACAACCTGCATGGGTGGGGTCAGCCGGTATTTCCTGATCGCACTCTTCTGTACGTGCGTGGATTCGATCCGGCAACGCAGCGATTCAAGTATCAGGTCAATGAGCACTTCGGCGCAGCGAATGGATCGCGCAACGCTTTCCGCGTTCCATTCCAGCTTGCGGTGCAAGCCCGGCTCACTCTCGGTCAGGATCCCGCACGGCAACAGTTCAACAATGTTTTCGGCGGACGAGGGGGAAATCGTCCGACGGCAGCCGATTTCCGCGAAAGACTCGCGCGCGCAGTTCCCAATCCATTCCGCAGAATTCTCGACCTGAATGATTCACTCAAGCTCGAGCTCACGGCAGATCAGAAAACAAAGCTGCAGATGATGGGAGATTCGATGCAGCTCAAAGCGGATACGCTCGTTGGCGCTCTGGCCCAGACACTTGGCAGCAATGATGCGCGCACATCTGATCCGCTTCAGCTCGGGATGAAAATGCGCGGAAGAATTCAGGAAGGCCGCGCGCTCGCGCAGAAAGCAATCAAGGATGCTGAAACAGTTCTGACTCCCGAGCAGTGGGCGAAAGTACCGAAGGATGTGAAAGAGCCATTTCAGCGCCCGGAGGGTGCGCAAGGCCGAAGAGGCCCACCAGGCGGGTAACACGGCAATCGAGGCGCGAGGTTTGCGACCCTTGGCAGGACTTATATTCCCCATTCGCTTGCCAACAGGGTCCTGAATGTTCGGATGCTTTCGACGTCTCGGTTGTCTGGTTTTTCTGCTGATCATTGCGGTCCTCGCCTGGTTCAATCGAGACCGCCTCGAAGCTCTTTATCGGCGATATGCCGGCGACGCTCCGCCCGCGGCAGATACTACCGCGGTCGCTCGGGCGACCGGTGGCTGGGAACCGCTGACCGGTGATAAGGCAACGCGCGGGCAGACCGCGGTTCAGTCACTCTCCAGACCGAACGGACCTGCCTTCGTCAATCTGAGCGCAGGCGAGGCTTCCTCGTACATCTTCCTCGCCGTGGCAAAGCAGCTCCCCGCTTCATCCGAAGACATTACCTCAACCATCAAGAACGACCGGTTGTATGTCCGTGCAAATGTCGCCCTGAAAGATTTCGGCGGATCGAAAATTCTCGGGCCGCTTGGCGGGCTGCTCGGCGAGCGCGACACAGTTCAGCTCGGTGGTACCATCAATGTTCTTCGGCCGGGTGACGGAGAATTTCAGGTAAAGGATGTGAAGATCGGATCCTTCCCGCTCCCCGACGCAATCATTCCGCGTCTTGTGAAGCGCATCCGAAAGGGTGCGATGCCAGCGGGGATTGCCGATAACGCGCTGCCGATGAAGCTGCCGAGTTACATCGGTGAGGTTCGGATTGCGAACGGCCGCATCACTGTCTTCAAGGCAACGGAATGAACCGTCGCATTCTCGTAGTCGACGACGAACAGGGCATCAGGGCAGCGCTGGGCCAGCTTCTCGAGTACGAGGGTTACGACGTTCGCACAGCATCGAACGCCGCTGACGGAATCGCCGAGTACCAGAAGTGGAAACCCAATCTCGTCTTCATGGATGTGAAGATGGCGGGAATGGATGGTATGGAAGCGCTCAAGAAAATTCGCGAGCTCGATCCGGCGGCCACCGTTGTGATGATCAGCGGTCATGCCACCATTCGCACCGCTGTCGAGGCAACGCAGCTTGGCGCATACGAGATCCTCGAGAAACCGCTCGACACCGATCGAATTCTCGTGATGCTGCGCAACGTTTTCGATCACATCAATCTTCGTGAAGAGAATTCACGTCTGAGAAGCTTCAGCGGATCTCCATACGAGATTGTCGGTGATTCGCCCGTGATGCGCGCGCTCGTGGACCGCATCGAAAAGGTCGGTGCAACGCCTGCACGCGTCCTGATCACGGGAGAAAACGGAACGGGAAAAGAGCTGGTCGCGCGCGCGATTCATCGTCATTCGATGCGCTCGGAAAAACCGTTTGTCGAAGTGAACTGCGCCGCAATTCCCGGCGAGCTGATCGAGAGCGAGCTCTTCGGTCATATGAAAGGTTCGTTCACAGGAGCAATCGCTGATCGCGCGGGAAAATTCGAGCAGGCCAACAAGGGCACGCTTTTCCTCGACGAAATCGGCGACATGAGCGTGGCGGCGCAGGCGAAAGTTCTGCGCGTTCTTCAGGACAACGTCATCACTCGCATCGGTGGATCGAAGCCGATAACAGTCGACGTTCGAGTTCTCGCTGCCACCAATAAGAATCTCGAGCAGGAGATCGCTGCGGGACGGTTCAGAGAGGATCTCTACTACAGGCTGAACGTCGTGCCGATTCACGTGCCGCCATTGCGGGAGCACAGGGAAGACATTCCAGAGCTCGTAGAATATTTCGTCTCGCTGCTGTCAGAGAAGGAAGGTTTTACTCCGCGGCGTGTGAGCGAATCCGCAATGGCAAGACTGCGGGAGCTCGATTGGCCGGGGAATGTTCGCGAGCTTCGAAACACCGTCGAGCGAATGCTCATTCTGGCGACGGGTCCGGATCTCACTGCGAAGGACGTCGATCGCCTCGCGGGCGCACGCGTTGCCGACGACACTGGGTTAGGCGGTCTCACCGCCATCAAGACTTTCGAGGAATTCAAGGAAGCGGCCGAGCGTGCCTACCTTCTCAGCAAGCTTCGCGAGTTCGACTGGAACGTTTCCGAAACTGCGCGCGCGGTGGAAATGCCGCGCTCCAACCTTTACAAGAAAATCGAGCGTTATGCATTGACGCGCGAGCACACTTGATACGAGATGAAACAGTTCAATAACTTCATTGCCGGCGCCTGGGTTCCTCCTGATTCCGGCGAGTATTTCGAAAACAGAAATCCGGCTGATCGTAACGATCTCATTGGTACATTTCCGCTCTCGGGTTCGTCCGATGTGCAGCGCGCCGTGGAAAGTGCCAAGCGCGGCTTTGCGCAGTGGAAGCGAACGCCCGCTCCGGCACGCGGCGACGTTTTGCGCATTGTTGGCGATCTCCTCTCAAAGCGAAAGGAAGAAATTGCCGACGCGATGACGCGTGAGATGGGCAAGCCGCTCACAGAAACTCGCGGCGACGTTCAGGAAGGGATCGACACGGCTTACTACGCAGCCAGCGAAGGACGGCGACTCTTTGGACATACGGTGCCGAGTGAGCTGCGCAACAAGTGGGCGATGAGCTATCGCCGGCCCATTGGGGTTGCCGGCTTGATCTGCCCGTTCAATTTCCCGCTGGCCATTCCAACCTGGAAAATGTTTCCGGCACTCGTGTGCGGAAACTCGGTGATCTTCAAGCCGGCGGAAGATGTTCCGCACACCGCGACGATTCTCGTCGAGGTTCTTCTCGAGGCCGGGCTTCCGCCCGAAGTCATCCAGCTCGTGCACGGCAACGGCGAGGACGTTGGCAAGGCAATCGTCGAGCATCCGGAAATCCCTCTCATTTCCTTCACGGGGTCGACAGAGACCGGCAGCATCGTCGGCGCAACGTGTGGAAGGATGCACAAGCGTCTTTCACTCGAGATGGGTGGAAAGAACGCTCAGATCGTAATGGACGATGCAGATCTCGATCTGGCGCTCGAAGGCGCACTGTGGGGCGCATTTGGTACCACGGGGCAACGCTGCACCGCTACGAGCAGACTCATATTACAGAAGGGGATTCACGACAACTTCCTGGGCATGCTCGTAGACAAGGCAAAAGCGCTCAAGCTCGGTGATGGAAGAAAATCCGGGACCGATGTCGGCCCGCTGATTCATGACGCTTCGTTAGCCAAGGTGGAGAAATACGTGGACATAGGAGTCGCCGAAGGGAATGATCTGGTGTGCGGCGGAAGAAGAGCCACCGGAGATGGACTTGCTGACGGCATTTTCTATGAGCCGACAATCTTCGCGCGGGTCGAAGCGGGGCAGCGACTCGAGCAGGAAGAGATCTTCGGACCAGTGCTGTCCGTTATCCGGGTGTCTGATGCAGACGAAGCGTTCAAGGTGAACAATGACGTGAAATACGGTCTGTCGTCTTCCATTTATACGTCGAATGTGAACGTTGCTTTCCGTGCGATGAACGAGCTCGATAACGGAATCACCTACGTCAATGCACCAACGATCGGGGCAGAGGCACACCTTCCTTTTGGCGGTGTAAAGCAAACGGGTAATGGTCATCGAGAGGGCGGCTGGCAGGTATACGAGTTCTACTCCGAGACTAAAGTCGGATACGCTGATTTCTCCGGAACTCTGCAGCGCGCGCAGATTGACAATTATCTTGGAACTCCGGACTAAGCGAGGAAGATGAGATTCACCGAGCGAAGAAGAGAGAGGGCACTGGACCGCGCCAATGACAGGCGCGGTGGCGTGCTCGGCTATCTCTGGGAGTGGTTCCGCTCGGTTGCGATTGCGCTCGCTCTTTTCTTTGTCGTCCGCTCGTTTTTCGTAGAGGCTTTCAAGATTCCCACTGGCAGCATGGAAGGCACGCTGCTGGTTGGAGACTTCCTGCTCGTCAACAAAATGGTGTACGGAGCGGAAGTTCCGTTCACGAAAGTGAAGCTGCCCGCGATTCGCTCACCTCAGCGGGGCGATATCATTGTTTTCCAGTGGCCACTGGATCGTACGAAGAATTTCGTTAAGCGCATCGTTGGAATGCCCGGCGATACAGTCGAGATGCGCAACGGCAACTTCATCCTGAACGGAGTTCTTCAGCGCGAGCCGTATGTCGTGCACACTGCGCCGGGATCGGATGTTAGGGACGATGAATTCAAGTGGCAGCTTGGATATCTGCTTGGCGCAAATCAACCGGTCAGGACCCCGCCCAGGTCCCCCATGTCGGTGGGAACGCTGCAGGCGAGTCCTGGTTATCATCCAACTCGAAACAACTGGGGTCCGCTGGTCGTCCCGAAAGGGAATTACTTCGTTCTCGGCGACAACAGAGACAATTCTCTCGACTCGAGATATTGGGGTTGGGTCGCTGACTCACTTGTGCGCGGACAACCTCTCGTTGTCTATTATAGTTACAATCCGGACGGCGCCGTAAAACTCGATTGGATTACGCGTGTCAGATGGAAGCGCTTTGGCGAGATGATCCAGTAAGGAGCAGCATCGGATAATGGCGGTCTCGGTCAATCGAAAATCGCAGTACGACGAAGGATCGCTGGATCAATACCTTCGTGACATCAGTGTCTATCCGCTCATCACTCGCGAAGAGGAAGTAACTCTCGCTCAGCGGATACGCACGAATGACCAGGAAGCACTGGACAAACTCGTCCGGTCGAACCTGCGCTTTGTCGTGTCTGTCGCGAAAAAATATCAGAATCAGGGCGTATCACTTTCGGATCTGATAAACGAGGGCAACCTCGGATTGATCCGCGCAGCACACAAGTTCGACGAGACGAAGGGAATCAAGTTCATCTCGTACGCTGTGTGGTGGATTCGTCAGAGCATTCTTCAGGCTCTCGCGGAACAGTCGCGCATCGTTCGCGTTCCTCTGAATCGCGCCGGCGCTCTGCATCGCATCGGAAAACGAGCCAGCACTCTTCTTCAGGAGCTCGGCCGCCAGCCGACTCATGGCGAGATCGCGGAAGGCCTCGATATCACAGAAGAGGAAGTCGCCAAGACAATGCTGATCTCGCAGGTGCATCTCTCGCTGGATGCTCCTATGACTCCGGGCGAGGATAACCGTCTTCTCGACTATCTACCTGATACGACTAATCGCACTCCTGACGAGCAGACATTCGAGAAAGCGCTAACCGAGGCAATCGAGGAATCCCTGTCGGGACTGAAGGAGAGAGAATCGAAAATTCTTCGTCTTTATTTTGGACTCGACGGCGAAGATCCGATGACGCTCGAGGATATCGGTACGCTGCTCGGTATTACTAGAGAAAGAGTTCGGCAGATCAAGGAAAAGGCTCTTCTCAAATTGAGGCATAACTCTCGTCGAAGGGCTCTCGAATCGTTCCTCGGATAGTTCGTAAGAGCGGATCAGCACGGAGTCACGAAGAACACGAAGCATTCACGGAGTTTTTCTTTTTCTTGACCTCTCGCTTGCGGGAGGTTTTTGCTTTTTCGGGGAACGGAATTGCGTTGGGATGCAGTGCCTCCGGCTTCATTTTGTGGTGTGACACTGAGCCATCCAGAATGCACTGAGCTGACAAGTCGAATTATTGGGGCCGCCATCGAGGTCCACAAACACTTCGGACCAGGTCTGCTGGAGTCGGCGTATGCCGAGTCGATTTGCTGGGAGATGATCGACCAGGGCTATCTGTTGAGCAACAGCGGTCAATCCCGCTCAAGTACAAATCCCGCTTGCTGAGTGCCACATACTCCGTGCTGACCCGCCCTTCCGTCGTTTCGGGGATTCCCTGCTTAAATTGATGGGATGGCAAGCCAATCAAGCTTCGACGTCACAACCGGCGTCGACCTTCAGGAAGTAGACAACGCAGTCAATCAGGCGCAGAAAGAGATTGCGCAGCGTTACGACTTCAAGGGAACGGTAGCGACCATCGATTTCAGCCGCGCTCAGGGAACCATCGACCTCACCGCTGAGAGCGAATATCGAATGGATGCTCTTTTCGACGTGCTTCAGTCGAAGCTCATCAAGCGCGGCGTCCCGGTGAAGAATCTCGACATCGGCGACATGAAGCCTGCCGGCGGCGACAAAGTCACCCGGCAGATCAAGCTCAAGATGGCCCTCGATGGAGACACCGCGAAGAAAGTCTCCGCCGCGATCAAGGATGCGAAGCTGAAAAAGGTGCAGGCCGCGATTCAGGGCGAACAGGTTCGTGTTTCATCTCCGTCGAAGGATGATCTCCAGGAGGCGATGGCCCTCCTTCGCTCGAAGGACTTCGGCGTCGAGCTCAAGTTCGGCAACTACCGGTAAGCCATCAGGGTGAAAGTCGGATTCATCACCCTTGGCTGCGACAAGAACACCGTCGACACCGAGCGATACCTCGCTGAGCTCTCAGGTTACGGCGGCGAATACACAGCTGAGCTGGACCAGGCTGATGTAATCATCGTCAACACCTGCGGATTCATCGATGCAGCAAAGAAGGAATCGATCGATGCAATGATCGAAGCCGCGCGATACAAGTCCGACGGCTCGTGTCGCGCCGTTGTCGGTGTTGGATGCATGATCGAGCGCCACAAGGAAGAGCTCATCGAAGCTCTTCCGGAAGTCGATCTCTTTCTTGGGGCGTCCGAAAGTGGAAGGCTCGCGCAGGAGCTGCATGAACGCGGCATCGTAGGCAGCGATCCCATCGCCGTTCATCCTGGTGTACGCATCTACACGGGCGATCTGCCACACGTTCGCTATCTCAAGATCAGTGAAGGCTGCGATCACGGCTGCGCCTTCTGCGCTATTCCCCTCATGCGCGGAAAGCATCGTTCTTTCAGCCGCGCGGATGTAATTCGCGAGGCACAGCTCCTGGAGATGCAGGGCGCAAAGGAGATCAATCTCGTCGCACAGGATCTCGCGCATTATGGTCGCGACATCCGCGATGGCGTGCGACTGCCCGAGCTGCTCGAATCTCTCATCGAGGACACATCGATTCCGTGGATACGAATGCTCTACCTGTATTCGACCGGAATCACTCCGCGATTGCTGGAGGTGCTTGCAAGGGAGCGCCGCATACTTCCGTATCTCGATATGCCAATGCAGCACGCGTCGGATGCAGTACTCGCGAGAATGCGACGGCCGGAGCGAAAGCGAACCATTCGCGACAGAGTCGCGCGGTTCCGCGAAGCAGTGCCTGACGTCGCGATTCGCACCACTTGCATCGTCGGATTTCCCGGAGAAACCGAAGACGATTTCGAGGAGCTCACGGAATTCCTCGAGGAGATTCAGTTCGATCGCGTAGGTGCGTTCACTTATTCACCGCAGGAAGGAACCCGTGCTGCTGCGATGCACGATGATGTTCCCGATGCGTTGAAGCGTGAGCGACTAGAGCGTCTCACTGAGCTTCAGCGTTCGATTACCTCTGACCGTTACGAATCGCGCCTGGGGAAAATCCATCGTCTCATTGTCGATCGCATCGACGAAAACGGAAATGCTGTCGGACGACTGCCATGGCAGGCCGATGATATCGACGGAGTGACGTTTATCGATGAGCGGCTGGAGCCTGGAGAATTCGCCGATGTAGCTGCGCAGGAAGTGGTGGATGACTACGACTTCAGGGCAACAGTTGTAAACCGAATTGCCACGGTGCCGCCAAAAACTCCAGTCGCGGCGAAGCGCTCACTGCCACTTGCGACAATGGGCAGCTATGGCCGCTGAGCGATCCGCGGATATCCTCCGCCGATCGAGCTCATTGTTTCCCGGAGGAGTCAACTCGCCCGTTCGCGCGTTTCGCGGAGTTGGCGGAGATCCAGTCATTGCAGCAAAAGGCGAAGGTGCACGGATCTGGGATGCCGACGGAAAGGAATACATCGACTACGTACTGTCGTGGGGACCGCTTGTATTGGGACACGCGCACCCGATGGTGCTCGACGCTCTCGACGCCGCGATGCACAACGGAACTTCGTTCGGAATGCCGACGGAGCTGGAAGTAAAACTCGGCGAGCTCATTCGCGAGCGAATGCCGCATGTAGAGATGATGCGCTTCGTGTCGAGCGGAACCGAAGCAACGATGAGCGCGGTACGCCTCGCGCGAGCTTTCACCGGTCGCGACGCGATTATCAAATTCGACGGATGCTATCATGGTCACGCCGACTCGTTTCTCGTGCGTGCGGGCTCCGGCGTTGCAACGCTGGGTTTGCCGAATTCGCCTGGCGTTCCCGAATCACTTGCATCCCTGACGCTCACTGCGCCGTTCAACGATCTCGATGAAACGTGGAGACTCGCAGCGAACGCAAAAGGTGGTGTTGCCGCAATCATCGTCGAGCCGGTCGTTGGCAATTCCGGATTCATCCTGCCCGCCGACAATTTTCTCCAGGGATTGAGAAAAATTGCTGACGAAACAGGCGCGTTGCTCGTCTTTGATGAAGTAATGACGGGCTTCCGCATCGCGCCATCAGGTGCGCGAGAGTTGTTCGAGGTTACAGCGGATCTGACCACGCTCGGTAAAGTCATTGGCGGCGGACTTCCCGCCGCCGCGTATGGAGGACGGCGCGACATCATGGAGAAAATCGCGCCCGCTGGGCCGGTCTATCAGGCGGGAACTCTCTCTGGCAATCCGCTTGCTATGGCAGCAGGGTATGCGACGCTCACCGCACTCACTCGCGATCTTCATGATCGGATCGCAGCAAGAACTGCGAAGCTCGTGAACGGCCTTACCAGAATCGCCGACGATAAGGGTGTTCCGTTAACTGCGGGTTCGGCAGGATCCATGTGGGGATTCTTCTTCCACACAGGTCCGGTAAGAAATTTTGAGGATGCAAAGAAATCCGACGTTGAATTGTTCAAGAAGTTTTTTCATGCTGCGCTCGCGCGCGGCATCTACCTCGCACCATCGGCATTCGAAGCCTCGTTCCTCTCGGCTGCCCATGGCGACAGGGAAGTAGATGAAACATTACAGCGTCTTGACGACGCGATGAGGGCTGCCATTGCGTAAAAGTCTCATTATTGGAATCATGGGCGCCGCAGCGTGCGCTTCTGCAATGCCTCGCGGGTCAGGCGATGCCGTCGTCGACGACAACGATCAGCCGGTCCGGATTGCGCTGTCCACTTCTGACGAGAGTGCGCGCGTGAGCGGCTCCGGTGCATGGCGAATCTACAGTCGCAACAGCTCGAACCTGGTTGTGAAAGGATCGTCCGACGAGTCGATGAAGATCGAGCCGCGCAGCGGAGAGCTCGTTGTAGTGCGCAGCGACGGATCGGTCACTTCGCGCAAATCAGGACCCTTCCTGGTGCGCGCCACCACTCCAGGCTCATTCGTGATGTACGAGGGGAAACGCTATCGCGGCGAGCTCGTGATCACCCCGAACGAAGGCGCGCTGCTCGTGGTCAATCGGCTTGGAGTGGAGTCGTACCTTCGCGGTGTAGTTCCTCTTGAAATCGGTGACAGAAAGCCGGGCGAGGAAGCCGCAGTAGAAGCTCAGGCAGTTGCGGCTCGCAGCTATACCTACATCCACATGAGCGAAGCAGGCGATCGCGCGTTCGATATGTACGGATCGATTCAGGATCAGGCATACGGTGGAGTTGATGCCGAGAAGGCGATGACTGATCAGGCCGTGAGCTCGACACGTGACATGGTGATCAAGTACGCAGGTCGAATCATCAATACGCCATATCACTCGACGTGCGGAGGGCGCACCGCTTCCGTAAGCGAAGTATGGTGGCGTCAACCCGACCAACCGTATCTGCAGCCGGTAAGCGATCAGATTCCCGGAACGGACAAGTTCTATTGCGATGCCTCAGGACGCTTCCGCTGGACGACCACGCTCGATCAGGAACAGCTCCGAGCGACACTCGAGAAATACCTCGGCACAGTAACACCTGCTTCAGAGCCTCCTGTAACACCGCCGGCGAGCACGCCTCGAATGTCACTCGGAAGAATTACCGGATTTCGCATCGAAGGAAGAACCGCATCTGACCGGGTGCGATCGGTGTCGATTCAAACGGAAAGAGGCAACTACGTCGTGCGCGGAAACGACGTCCGCTTCATTCTCAGAACGCCGAGCGGCAGCTTGCTCAACAGCACATATTTCACGGCCGAAACAACCTCTGACGGCACTGGCGGAATCAGCAGTCTCGTCATCAAGGGAGGAGGTTACGGACACGGTATCGGTATGTGCCAGTTCGGTGCAATCGGGCGCGCCCGAGCGGGGCAGGACTATCGAACAATTCTCACAACGTACTATCCGGGAACGACTGTAAGCCGCGTGAATTGATGAGCACGGACCTTCGGCTTGGACTGGTTGGGGCAGGAGCAATTGCGCAGCTTGCGCATTTACCGCTGCTCTCGAAGATGCGCGGGGTCCAGCTTGTCGCGATCTGCGACAATGATGGCCCCAAAGCCGGTGCGCTCGCTCAGCGACTGAAAGTCCCGGACATCTTCACCGATATCGACGAGCTGCTCGACTCCGAAGGACTCGACGCAGTTATCATCGCTACGCCGAATCACCTGCATGAGCCGCACGTGCTTCGCGCTCTCAAGCAGAAAGTTCACGTGCTGTGCGAGCGCCCTCTTTCACTTACGAAAGGTGGCGTCAACCGCATTCTCGAGACGGCGAAATCCGCTGACTGCAAAGTTGTCGTTGGCAACAACCACCGTTTTCGCAGCGATGTGCAGCAGCTCGCGCGATTCCTCGAGGGTGGTGAGCTTGGAAAAGTGATCGGTATGCGCGCGGGTCAATATCAGTTTCGTTCTGGCCAGCAGGGCTGGCGTTCGAGAAAAGCGGAGGCTGGCGGCGGTGCGTTCCTGGAGTATGGCTACCCTTTGCTCGACCTGTGTCTGTGGCTCGCGGATTTTCCCAAAGCAAAGCGTGTAACCGCAAGCATGGAAGTTCCTCGTCCGGGTTCGGTCGAGGATGTGATGCTAGTTCACCTCGAGTGTGAGACTGGCCTCAGTTTCAGCATCGACGTTTCGTGGGCGTATGTCGGACAGGAGGAGCGATGGTGGTTCGAGGTAATCTCCTCAAAAGGAAGTGCACGACTTTCACCGCTTCGTGTTGTGAAAGAGCTGAACGGTCGCCCAGTGAACGTATCGCCTTCTGGTGCTGCGGCGCGTGAGAGCGCGTTCCTTCAGTCGTATCGTGCGGAGCTCACGCATTTCCTCGCCATCCTCAAGGGAGATGCCAGGTACGATCTCCCTGTCGACCAGCTTCAGGTAATGGATGTGATGGACGCCATTTACCGATCTGCAGAAGAGGGCCGCGAGATCCGACTGTGATTCGATTTATCGTCGCAGCATTGACGTCCGCGGCGATATCCACTTCTGTCGCGGCGCAGCAGACCGTGACTGAACAACCGGGGTCACAGCTCACCGTCTATCTCCTCACGATGGGCCCCGGCGACCAGGTCTGGGAGAAGTTCGGTCACAACGCAATCTGGATTCACGACGAATCGAATCACACAGACATTGCCTATCACTGGGGTCTGTTCGATTTCGCTGACGAGAATTTCCTCCCCAATTTCGTGAAAGGACGCATGCGCTACTCGATGGGCGCATTCGATTTCGACGACACCATCAATCAATACCGCCTTACGAATCGCACTGTCTGGGCCCAGAGGCTCAACATGACTCCGGCGCAGAAGCAGGAGCTGCAGCAGTTCGTTCTGTGGAATGTTCAACCGGAAAATCGTTTCTATCGATACGATTATTTCCGCGACAACTGCTCCACGCGCGTTCGAGATGCCATCGATCGGGCACTTGGCGGCGTCATCAAGTCGCAAACAGAAAAGCCATCGTCACATTCGACGTATCGCTTTCATACATCGCGACTGACACAGGATGACTGGCCTGTCTTCACCGGAACAATGATGGGCCTCGGCGAGCCGACCGACAGGGACATCAGCGTCTATGAGGAGATGTTCCTCCCGGTCAGAATGAAGGATCGACTGAAAAACGTGACTGTCGCAACTCCGGCTGGTGTGCAGCCTCTCGTTCTCGATGAGAAAGTTCTGTTCCAGGCCACCAGGCCTGCTGAAGAGTCAACTATTCATCGCGGAATTCTCAATTATCTCCTTATCTCGCTGCTGATTCTTTCGCTTGGATATTTCCTCTGGGCGTACGGAGGAAGGGGAGCGCGAACGGGATTCGTTCTGTCGCTTGCAGCGTTGTGGAGCCTCATTGCCGGCATCGCGGGAGTTTTCCTCGCTGGACTGTGGGGCGTCACCGATCACATCTACAGCTACCGCAACGAAAATCTTTTTCAGCTCAACCCGTTATCGCTTATTCTCGCAGTTCTGCTGATCGCGTTTGCCATTCGGATGCGGCGCAAGCCGGGCGCAATCCCATCTCGCGGTTTGATGAGGTGGGCAAGGATTGTTGCCGGGCTCGCAGTGCTCGGTTTTGTTGCGCAGGTTTTTCCATCTCTCGATCAGGTGAACGGCGACGTGATTGCTCTCGCGCTTCCGCTGCATCTTGGCGTTCTCGCTTTGCTAGCTTCGATAGAAGCCCGCAACAATCAGCAGGAAGCCGTTTGATCGCGCGCGCGGCCATAGCCTCCGCGCTAATACTCACAGCCTGCACTTCTCAGATGACATCCACCAATGACGTGACGCTGGCAGTCGTCAACGCACACGTTTGGACGGCAAATCCAAAGCAGCCATGGGCCACAGGCATTGCGGTGAGTGGAGATAAGATCCTCCTCGTCGGTTCCAGCGCTGAAGTCGCGAAGCTCGCGAAGGCGAATCCAAATGCACGCGTCATCGATGCAAAGGGTGGCATGGTCACTCCGGGCTTCATCGATTCGCATGTGCACTTCGTTTCAAGTGGATTCAATCTTTCTTCCGTTCAGCTCCGCGATGCAAAGACACCACAGGAATTCATCGCTCGCGTAAAGGCTTTCGCTGCGACAGTTCCGAAAGGCACCTGGATCACCGGTGGCGACTGGGATCACACGCTGTGGGGCGGTGAGCTTCCAGCGAGAGACTGGGTCGACTCGGTTACTGCCGACAATCCTTTGTGGATCTCGCGGCTTGACGGACACATGGCGCTGGCGAACGGCCTCGCACTCAAAGCAGCGGGCGTAACAGCAAAGACATCTGACGTAGATGGAGGTACAATCGTCCGCGACGCATCAGGAAATCCAACAGGAATTCTCAAGGACAACGCTCAGTCGTACGTCGACAGAGTGATGCCGCCGCCGAGTGCAGAGATGAATGATCGAGCTCTGAGCGCTGCGATGAACTATGTAGCAGAGAGAGGCGTCACATCGGTCACGAACATGGGAACATGGGATGATCTTGCGACGGTCGAGCGGGCACACCATGCCGGCAAGCTGATCACTCGCGTCTACGCTGTAACTCCAATCGCTGAGTGGGAGCGCTTGCGTGACACAGTTGCCAAACGCGGCAAAGGCGACGAATGGGTGCGCATTGGAGGGTTGAAGGGATTTGCTGACGGATCTCTGGGCTCGCATACCGCCGCGATGTTTGCTCCATTTGACGATACGCCGAAAGATTCCGGTTTCCTCGTCAATTCGGAAAAGGATCTCTATCGGTGGACATCGGAGGGCGACAAAGCTGGTCTGCAGATGATCGTGCACGCCATTGGTGATCGGGCGATCCGCACACAGCTCGACATTTTCGAGCGCGTCGCAAAGGAAAACGGTTCTCGCGATCGCAGGTTCCGTATTGAGCACGCGCAGCACATCGCACCTGCAGACGTTCCACGGTTCGGACAGCTCGGTGTCATCCCAAGCATGCAGCCCTATCACGCAATCGATGATGGAAGGTGGGCAGAGAAAGTGATTGGGCATGAGAGAGCAAAGACTACCTATGCGTTTCGCTCTCTTCGCGACACGAACGCAAAACTCGCATTTGGCAGCGACTGGTTTGTAGCTCCGCCCACTCCTCTCGAAGGGATTTACGCGGCGGTCACTCGCAGAACACTGGACGATAAAAATCCGGAAGGATGGATTCCCGAGCAGAAGATCACTGTCGAAGACGCGCTTCGCGCTTACACCACCGGCGGCGCATACGCGTCATTCGATGAAGGAATCAAAGGCTCGCTGGAACGTGGAAAACTCGCTGACATCGTCGTGATCGATCGCGACCTCACGCGCATTGCTCCAGAGACTATCCGCAATGCGAAGATCCTGATGACAATCGTCGGCGGGAAGACCGTGTACGAAAGTCATTAAACGAAGAAGACCCACCTTGCAGTGGGTCTTTTCGCGAGTCGCCGAGAGGCAGGAGCTACTTCCTGGATTTCGTTCCGGCGGAAATCGATTCGGTCTTGTTCCCGCTGTTGCTTCCGTTGCTGCCGTTCGAAATCTGATTGTCCTGGTGTCCGCCAATCTGAATTCGATGTGGCTGCGGCAGCGCCGTCTTGGGAAGCTGAATGGAGAGAATTCCGTTGGTGTAGTTCGCTTCGATCTTGGTTTGATCGAGTCCCTGCGGCAGCTGAAACGACCGCATGAAGGTGCCATACGAGCGCTCGACCATGTGATAGCGACTTTCCTCATCTCCTTCCTTCCGCTCGCTGCGCTTCTCACCACGAACTGTCAGCACGCCATTCTCGGCGGTAAGCTCGACGTCATTCGGATTGATTCCCGGAAGCTCGATCTCGAGACGGAGCTCTTTTTCAGTCTCACGGACGTCGACCGCGGGGGTCCAGGCGCTCATGGCGTCGCCTCGTCCGAAGGTGTCCTCAAAGAGCCGGTCGATCTCCCTGCGAAGACCGAACACCGGGGCAGAAAGGCTTGTTCTGTACAGCATTTTTTCTCCTCCGTTGGTTGATTGTTCGGTTTGTTAAAACCGGGCTGCAGAATGGCAACCCACAGGCCATTTTTTTCCGCATTTTTGACACCTTTTGCCGGTCAAAATGACGACCATTTTGTCAAATCGACCGCACCGGTCAGCATTCAGTATTCAGCATTCGTTCCGAGCCCCGGAGTTGTTTCCACCGCCGCTTTCTGTCATATTTCAAGGCTGTTCGACATTGCCATTTTGAGGTGCAACAATGAAATCCGACATCCATCCGGTGTACGCCACGGCCACGGTAAAGTGCGCCTGCGGCAACACTTACCAGACCCGCTCGACACAGGCGGAGATTCACACCGATATCTGTGCTCAGTGCCACCCGTTCTTCACCGGCAAGCAGAAGCTGGTCGATACGGCGGGCCGCGTTGAGAGATTCCGTCAGAAGTACGCCACCAAGACTCAAGGCGCCGCCTCGGCGACGCCTGAGACCTGAGTCTCCGGGATCGCCTCGCCGACGCGCTGGATCGCGCCGGCGAGGTTGAGCGCCAGCTCTCCGATCCCGCCACAGTGAAGGACGCCCAGCGGATGGCCGCGCTGGGAAGAGAACACCGACACCTGGCGCCCGTGGTGGAAATGGCAGGGCTCCTCAACAAATACGAGAACGAGCTCGCGGACACCCGCGAGCTCGTTTCGATTGACGACGCCGAAATGGCTGCCGAAGCACGCGCAGAAGAGTCGCGCCTAAAGACAGCAATCTCTGACCTCGAAGAGCGGATCAAGCCTGCACTCCTTCCCCACGATCCACTCGATGATCGTCCTGCAATCGTGGAGATCAGAGCGGGTACAGGCGGCGACGAGGCAGCAATTTTTGCCGCCGATCTGTTTCGCATGTACACACGGTTCGCTGAACGCCGCGGCTGGCGCACCGAAATGATCTCCTACTCCGAAGGCACACTGGGCGGAGTGAAGGAAGCCATCTTCAAGGTCAAGGGAGACGGAGTGTTCGGTACGATGCGCTGGGAATCCGGCGTGCATCGTGTGCAGCGCGTTCCGGTTACCGAAAATCAGGGCCGCATTCACACTTCGGCTGCAACAGTGGCAGTGCTCCCGGAAGCCGAAGAGATCGATCTCAAGATCGAAGACAAGGATTTGAGAATCGATGTCTTTCGCTCTTCCGGTCCCGGTGGGCAAAGCGTGAATACCACCGACAGCGCAGTCAGGATCACGCACATCCCGACAGGAATCGTTGTGAGCCAGCAGGATCAGAAGTCACAGCTGCAGAACAAGCTCAAGGCGATGGAAGTATTGCGTGCGCGTCTGCTCGATGCGCGTCTCGCGGAGCAGGAAGCCGAACGTGCGCGAATGCGAAAGACTCAAGTGGGAACGGGTGACCGCTCAGCGAAAATCCGCACGTACAACTTTCCGCAGAACAGAGTCACCGATCATCGTATCGGGTTCACAATGCACGAGCTTGGGAAAGTGATGGACGGCGATATCGAGCCCGTGGTCGAAGCCCTCAAGCTTGCAGATGTAGCGGAGCAGCTGGGTGAGTGATTCTGTGATCACTTCCGCAGCGACCACGGTGAGCAAACTCATCGAGGAGCTTGGACCTTCAGCCACCGATATCATCGCTGCATTGCTCGAAGTCCCGCGCTCATGGCCCTCGATGAATCGCGACGCTGCGCTCGACCCCGATACAATTGCTGCAGCGCGAATCGCCGCGAACAGGCTTAGCCGAGGTGCGCCCTTCGCTTATGCTGTCGGCACCGCCTGCTTCCGGCATCTCAATCTTCTGGTCGATGAAAGAGTTCTTATCCCTCGCCCCGAGACCGAAGTCCTCGTTGGGGAAATTCTCGACAGAATGGAACCGCGCAGTTCATGGGGCACAGCGATGGACATTGGAACAGGGTCAGGTGCCATCGCTCTTTCGCTCGCTTCCGAGGGAAAATTCTCGAAGGTCATTGCTACCGACGCGTCGCTTGACGCACTGGAAGTCGCGCGCTCCAACGCTGACCGATCGCGCGCAGCGCTGCGTGCGGAGGTTGAATTCCGTCATGGCTCGCTTCTCACCCCGGTGGCAGACGAAAAGGTGCAGGTGGTCGTCTCGAACCCGCCCTATGTAGCTTTCGCCGAGGCGGCGGCTTTGCCCGCGAGCGTTCGCGATTGGGAACCGCCGCTTGCCTTGTTCAGCGGTCACGACGGAATGAAAGCTTCGGCCGGAATTGTGCGTGATAGCGCGCACGTTCTCGAGCCGGGTGGAATGCTCGCGCTCGAGGTCGATGAGCGGAGGGCATCTCTCGTCGCAGAGCTGATGATGCAGAACGGATATTACGAGAATATCGGAGTCCGTCTCGACCTTGCAGGGCGCGAGCGATTCGTATTCGCCACGCGCATTTGATTCGAACACGGAGATTTGATGCTTGAAGACAAAGCGCGCGAGCTTGGACGCGTAATTGGACAGAGCTCGGAATACCAGGCAGTGAAGCGGTCGAGCGAAGCGCTCAACAGCGATCGCGAAGCCGTAGCGCTGCTGCAGCAGATGGAAAAAATCCGCACGGATGCGCAGCAGATGATTCAGCGCGGAGAGCAGCCCACGCAGGAAATGGAAACTGAGCTTGACGAGCTCCTCACCAAGGTGCAGTCGAACTCCACCTACCAGCGTGCAATCTCGGCGCAGGAAAACTTCGACAAGATCATGTACCAGGTTAACAACTGGATCATGGAAGGAATGAAGAAAGGCGCCACCAGCTCGATCATTACGCTTTCCTGACAGCCAGATGAGCGCGGGCCGCCTGATCGTACTCGAGGGGTCAGAGGGCGCGGGCAAAACCACGCAGCTCAAGCTTCTCGCCGACAAGCTCCGAGCTCATGGAAACAAGGTCCTGACGCTTCGTGAGCCTGGTGGCACAGCTCTGGGAGACGCGATCCGTGCGCTGCTCCTGGACCCGGCTCAACACATCACACCGCGCGCCGAGGCGCTCCTTTTCATGGCTTCGCGGGCGCAGCTCGTGCACGACGAGATTGACCCGGCGCTGGCCAGTGGTGTAGTTGTACTCATGGACCGTTTTTTTCTCTCGACCTACGCTTATCAGATCGACGGCCGCGGGCTGCCCGAAGCGGAAGTTCGGAAGTCGAATGCTCTCGCTACCGGCGGGCTCATTCCCGATCTTACGATTGTGCTCAGCATCACTGCAGCCGAAGGAATGAATAGAGCAACAGCGCGGGGAGAACAGGACCGCATCGAACAGCTTGGTGACGAGTTCCATGCTCGCGTCGAGCAGGGATTTGCTCGTTTTGCCAGTAGCGACTGGCAACGGGAGCATTCCGAATGCGGCTTGATCGTTGCTGTCAACGGGCGCGGCGATGCCGCAGTGGTTCACGAGCGGGTTGTCGCTGCGATCCGGGAGAAAATTCCAACGCTGATGGACAGGAAAGAACACTGATGCTGGATATCAATCCCGGACTCCGCTCGCGCACGATAACGGTTGCCACACTTCTCATGTTCTCGCTCGTGGCCGGCGGATGGCTGGTCGAGCGCGGAACACGTTCGGGGCCGGTCACGACAAAGGCCGAAGCTGCACGCCTTTTCGACGAGGTGTTCACGCGCGTCTATCGCAATTACGTCGATTCAATCGGCGCGCCCTTGATGTACAAGATGGCAGTCGACGGAATGCTTTACGAGCTCGAGGATCCTTATACATCCTTGCTCGCTCCCGACAAGCTCGGTCGACTGAACGAAACGACGACCGGGAATTACGCAGGTGTTGGAATTCAGGTCGATGCCCGGGACGGATGGATTGTCGTGATTGCTCCGACACCAGGCAGCCCCGCCGAGCGTGCCGGTATTCAGCCTGGAGACAGAATCGTCGAGGTCGATGGTCACTCCACCCAGGGCTGGACTCTCGAAGATGCAGGCAAGTCGTTCCGTGGAAAACCCGGAACCACAGTCGCAATGAAAATCGAGCGGCCGGGACTGGTCTCTTCGATTCCTCTTACGCTTGAGCGTAAGGCGCTGCATCAGAGCGCCGTGCGTCGAGTTGCGATGATGCCCAACGGGGTTGGGTACGTCGATCTAAAGGCGTTCAGTGATTCTTCCGAGCGCGAGCTCGCGCGAAGCGTTCAGGCATTGCTAAGCAAAGGCGCACGGTCGCTGATCATAGATCTGCGCTCGAATCCGGGAGGACTGCTCGAGCAGGGAACCGCCGTCGCCGATCTTTTTCTTGGAAAAGGTCAGAAGATCGTGAGCCTGAGAGGTCGCAGCCAAGGATCGAATCGCGATTACACCGACAGCACTGGACAGAAGTGGCCGTCACTTCCGCTAACCGTTCTCGTCGACGACAAGAGCGCGAGCGCAGCGGAGATTGTCGCGGGAGCACTGCAGGATCATGATCGCGCAGTGATTATTGGCGAGCCAACCTACGGGAAGGGAAGCGCACAGTCGATCATCCCGCTCGGTGATGCAGGCGGGCTCAAGATCACAACCGCCAGGTGGTTTACTCCTTCGGGCCGGTCGATCAGCAAGAAGCTGGATCGAGGTGATGGCGATTTCGATCAGGGAACAGAGAAGACCGAAAGAAAAGGTTATCGCACAGCGTCAGGAAGAACCGTCTACGATGGTGGTGGAATCACGCCGGACGTGATTGAGAGCGACAGTGCGTTTACCGCGGATGTTCGTGATTTGCAGTCGGTACTGGGAAGGAAAGTGAGCCAGTTCCGCGATGCATTGACTGACTACGCATTGAGCCTCAAAGCTCAGGGAACCGTCAAGACTGAGCAGTTTGTCGTCACGCAGGAAATGCTCGACGAAGTCTGGAAGCGCATGGTTGCACGCGGTGTTGTAATGGATCGCGGCATCTATGACGAATCATCGAACGTCGTTCGCACTCTGCTGAGCTACGATATCGCCCGCTACGTCTTCGGTCCGGAGGCCGAGTTCAAGCGCCGCGTCGCGAACGACAACATCATCAAGACTGCGCTCGAGCTTTCGACTGGTGCAGCGAGCCAGGATGCGCTTCTCAAGAGGGCTCTCGCGCGACAGCGCGCGGCGGGCACCGAGTGAGCGAACGGGTATTCATTGTTGGCGCTGGACAGGTAGGAAGAGGACTCTATCGAGCGTTTCGCGGTTCCGGCATTGAAGTGCTCGGACTGCACGGACGACGTCACACTGCATGGACGACGTCGACCGGAGCGATTCCTGCAGCTGTATCAGATGCGAACACGATTGTTCTCGCAGTTCGCGATCATCAAATCGACGATGCGATCAATGAACTGGTCGGTCAGCGCGCGCACAATAACAAGCCACGTCTTTCAACTGGAACAGTAGTCCTCCACACATCGGGGTCGGCCGAGCCGCAACTGCTGGCGACTTTGTTCGACAGGGGATTGGGTGGAGGAACGTTTCATCCACTTATCCCCTTTGCCAATCCCGACAGAGTTCCGGAGCTGTTGAAGAAAGCCTGGATCGGGATTGACGGGGATGATCTCGCTCGCGCGACATCGCGAAGACTTGCGGGGCACATTGGCGCGAGAACGCTCGAGATTCCTGCGGGAGGCAAGTCGCTTTATCACGCCGCTGCCGTGATGAGCTCGAATTTTCCTGTGGTGCTGGCAGAAATCGCGAGCGAGCTGTTCATGTCACTCGGGGTACCGGAGCGAAGTGCGCAGCAGGCCGTGAACGGATTGATGGATGCAGCCGTTTCGAATCTCGCGGATCATTCGCCGGCGGAAGTTCTCACCGGGCCTGTCGTGCGCGGGGAAGCAGACACTCTGCTGCATCACCTTGCTGCTCTTCGGCCTCATGCCGAAGCGCGAGCGGTCTACAAGCGCTTGTCACTCGCTGCGCTTACAATCGCTGCGCAGCGAGGGGTGGCACCAGAAATTATTGCGGAGATGCAGCGCGTACTTCTCCTGCGCTGAGATTCAGTATGACGCCGAATCGAGGATGCGAACGTTCTTGGGCGCACTGAAACGGAAGTCGGCAGCACCCACAGCTGCGTTCGGCTGGATCGATGTGATCGTGACGACCCGCTTCAATCCGTTGGCATCGACAACTTCGAATTGTCTGATGAGGCTCGTCGAAGCGTCAACCCAGACTTTCGCCTGCGTAAAAATTCCATTCGACTTTTTCGGAACCAGCCCGACCACATTCATCTTGCGCCCGCCAATCGTGGCACTGCCACCGCTGCTCATGGTGTAACGCGCCGCGGGCGATGAGAGAAACACTCCACCCGGATCAACCATTGCGAGCGCGTTGTTCGCTTTCGCCGCGGTCTTGATCACCTGGCCCGGAGCACTGCTCGGCAGATAAATCCACAGCGACTGGCCATCCGATACTATCCTGTCGCCACTGGGTTGCGTGAAGTTGATTGACAGAAAGCTCGGATCCTTGCGGAGCAGCACGCCCCGCGAAACCAGATCACTGCCCGTAATCGGATTCGTAATGGTCTGCCGAAACTCAGCGCGCACGCTGCGGAGATCCGCGTAAGCTTTAACCGCGCTCTCCATGATTGCTTCTGGCGATTGCGCGGAAGCAGCTGGCGCAATCGCGAGCGCGGCGGATGCTGCAAGAATTTTGATCATGCTACTGATTACCCGATCGCGCGGCTGTCGTTCCGGTTTCCGTAACGCTTCTTCCAATTGCATTGGCGACAGCGCGAAGCTCCCTGATCAGCGATGTAAGCTCATCGGGATAGAGTGATTGAGCTCCGTCGGACAAAGCGTTGTCCGGATGCGGATGCATTTCGACGATAATTCCATCCGCACCTGCCGCCAGGGCTGCCCGCGCCATTGGTGTCACTCGATCACGAATTCCTGTTCCATGACTTGGATCTGCAATGATCGGCAGGTGCGACATGCGATGCACTGTTGGAATTGCCGTGAGATCGAACATGTTGCGAGTTGCCGGATCGAATGTGCGCACACCTCGCTCGCAAAGAATCACCTGCTCGTTGCCTTCGGAAAGAATGTATTCGGCACTCAGTAGCAGATCGGTAATGGTTGCCGCCATTCCTCGTTTCAGAAGAACCGGCTTTCCGATGCGGCCGACGGTCTTGAGCAGCGAATAGTTCTGCATGTTGCGCGCGCCGATCTGAATGCAGTCTGCATATTCGGCCACGAGATGCGCGCCTTCGTCGTCCATTGCCTCAGTGACGACTGGAAGACCGGTTTCCTTTCTTGCGATATCGAGAAGCTCGAGTCCTTTCTGGCCGAGTCCCTGAAAAGCGTACGGTGAGCTGCGGGGCTTGAATGCGCCGCCTCTCAGCGCGGCGGCCCCGGCAGCGCGCGCTGCTTTCGCTGCTTCGACAATCTGTTCTTCTGATTCAACTGAGCATGGCCCGGCAATGATTGGAACTTCATCTCCACCGAACGACACGCCTGGTGCGATTGTGACTATTGTGCTCTCCGGTCTCCACTCTCTCGAGACCTGCTTGTATGGCTGCGTGACGTGAATGATCTCGACAACGCCTGGGAGCGCTGCGAGACGTGATGAGTCTACTCGCCCATCGTTACCGACAACCCCGATCGCGGTGCGCTGTGCACCCGGCATTGGACGCGCCTCATAACCGAGCTCGCCGATTACCTTGACGACGCGCGCGACCTCCTCGGCCGTGGCGCCGTGACCCATCACGACGAGCATCAGACTGTAAGTGCTTCCGCCGCCTCGGCGGGTGTCAGTCTGCCGGCGATTGCCTCTTCGACTGCCGCTCCGCGCATGTGCACGCTCACGAGCGATGAAACGCCAGGTTCCTGCATCGTGACGCCGTAAACCGAGTCAGCTGCTTCGGTCGTAGTGCGCGGATTGTGAGTGATGACGATGAACTGCGTGTTGCGCTTGAACTCGTTCAGCATTCTTACGAAGCGTCCGATGTTCGCATCATCGAGTGGCGCATCGACCTCGTCCATGAGACAGAAGGGACTTGGCTTGGTGAGGAATATTCCAAACAGGAGCGACAGCGCGACAAGCGCCCGCTCTCCACTCGACAGCAGGTGAATGCGCTGCGTTTTCTTTCCGCGCGGTGCTGCGTGAATCTCGATATCGCCTTCGAGCGGAGTTTCGGCATTCTCGAGTCTCAAGTCGCACTCGCCTCCGCCGAACAGCGTCATGAAGATATTTTTGAAATTCTCGCGAACCTGTACGAACGTCGTAAGGAACAGCTCTCGAGCCGTCGTATCGATTTCCTTGATCGCCTGTTGAAGCGAAAGCTTTGCGGCAGCGAGATCGGCGCGCTGGCTGGTGAGCATGTCGAGTCGCTTTGTTTCTTCATCGTGTTCTTCGATTGCCAGCGGATTCACCGGGCCGAGGGCGTCGAGCTGATCCCGGAGCTGCGTCGATTCTGCTCTCAATGCTTCATCGTCGAGCTCGACCTGTTCCATCGACTGCATGAGGTCTTCCAGCGGCTTTCTCCATTCGGTCTCGAGCCGCTCGCGGATCATCGCGCGCCGTCCTGAGAGCTCCGTGAGTCTCAGCTCGGATGAATGAAGCTCTTCGCTCAAAGCCGATGCGCGGTGCCGAATGTCTGTAAGCTCGTGCTCCGCCTGCTCCAATCTTTCATCCGATGTTTTGACTGCGAGCTCAGCGCTGGCGAGTCGGCCTTCGGCATCTTCGAGGGTCGCCTGCTTTGCCTCGAGGTCCAGCTGCCACGTCGCAAGCTGTTTTGCGAGCTCGCTGTCGGCAGAAGAAAGAGTGCTGAGCTCGGATTGCAATGATTCGAGCCGGGCATTCGCGTTGGCGAATTCTTCCTTGAGGTGACGCTCGCGATCGCTCGCGACCTGAAGACGCGCATTCGCCTGGGCACTCGCAATCTGACTTTGCGTGCGGCGCTCACGCGCTTCTTCCTGTCGTGCTTCAGTCTCGGCAAGAATACGGCGTGCGTCACCGACTGAAGCATCGAGGCGCGAAACCCCCGCTTCTTTCTCCGCAATTGCTTCGTCAATTCGTGCGACGTTCTCGTTGAGTGAGAGCTCACGTGCCGAGAGACGCTCGAGCAGCGCAGATGCATCGCCCACTTCCTTGAGCGCACGATGATGTCGGCGAGTTACCGCTGCGAATAGATCTTCCTGCTCCGATGCGTGGCGTGCAGCAGCTTGTGCAGCTTCCTGAGCCTGGCTTGAAGCGCGTTCGGCAGACAGGAGATCAGCACGATGTGATTCTGCTGCGGCAGCAGTGTGACGCCGGGTTTCTTCAGCATCAACGAGAGCTCGCTTCAGCTCGCCAATTTCTGCACGCCGGCGAAGAGGTCCGGGTCCGGCAATGTTCGCAGGAAGCCAGATGGCGCCACGCGAATCAACAAAACCTGTTCCGTTCTCAATCGGACGAACGCGACCAAGCAGTGTGCGCACCCAGTGAGCTGCAGGCGATTCCGATCGGACGAGACGCGAAAGATCCTCTCCCTCGTCATCGTGATTCGCATGAAGCGAATCGGCAGGAAGAAGAAGCAGCGGACCAGGATTGGTCGCAGCGTGCCAGGCTCGGATCGATTCTGCAGCTCCGCGATCACGAACGAGAACAGCGTGAACTGTCGGTCCAAGAAATCGCTCTACGAGCGATGCTGCTTCTGATTCAGTGCTGATGAAATCGCTGAGCGGACCAATGACACTTCCTTCGCCGAATTTCTCGCGCTCCCGCAAAAGCCTTGCGGCTGCGGGAGCAAGTCCCACGCGTTCGCGCTCGAGCTCCTCCAGTGCGCTCAGCTTGCTTTCCAGCGCGGTGAACGCTTCTTCCGCACGCAGCAATGCTGAGCGCGCGGAAGAATCTGCATCGCGCGCAGCGCGAAGTGCGGCGAGCGCAGTCGCATGCTCGGTGCTTCGCAGCCCGCTTGTTCCCCGTGCTTCAGCAAGCGATTGCTCCGCTGACTCGAGCTCGCGGCGAATTGCAGCTTCTGCATCTGCAAGCTGCGACTGCTCCTCGACGAGAACTGATCGCTTCTGCGTGAGCTCATGCAGCTCGCGCTCTGTCGTCTGCTTGTCGAGCGCATGACGGTGCGCAACTTCGCGCATCTCTCGCGCAGAACGCTCAGCGGTTTCAACCGCTGCTCGCGCTGCAGCCAGAGATGCTCGTACTTCTTCCTCTTCGGCAGAAGTTGTCGCGTACGCCTGGTTCGCGACATTCAGCTCGCTTTCGAGCTGAGTGCGGTGTGCAACGGCTGCCTCGAGCTCTTCGCTCACACGCTCCACGGTTGATCCACCTTCCCGCTGCTCCTGCTCCGCACGCTCACGGCGAGCCACTGCATTTCGCTGGCGCTCCTCCGCAACTGCTATCTCAGCGCGCAGCTCCTGAGTGCTCTCGCGCTGCTCTGCGACAAGTCGCGCAAGCTCGCCTCGCCGCGCTTCAGCCGCGGCGCGACTTCCATGTGCTGCGTCACGAGCTGCTTCAGCAGCAGCGACATTTTCTTCAGCAGCGGGAGCTTCATTGCGAAGCGAAGCAACTCTCGTCTCGAGCACCGCCAGCTCATCACGCCATGCATCCATCTCGCGGGATGCGAGCGCGATATCCACTGTGAAGCGACGTTTCATGAGCTCGACGTGACGCTCGGCTCTCTTGCGTTGGCGCGCGAGGGACCGAACCTGAGTCTGAACTTCAGCGATGAGATCGTCCAGACGCCCAAGGTCGACTGCAGTCTCCTCGAGACGTCGCTCTGTACTGCGTTTCCTGTCGCGATAGAGTCCTACGCCAGCGGCTTCTTCGAACAGCTCGCGTCTTTCATCCGGGCGATCGGAGAGAAGAGCATCGATCATCTTGCTCTCGATCACAACTCCCGAATCAGCACCGAGACCTGTACCGCGCACCATGTCGTGAATGTCGCGCAGACGGCACGGAGAATTATTCAGCAGATATTCACTCTCGCCGGAACGACTGAGACGACGCGTGATTACGACTTCGCGGAAAGGAACTCCGAGTGCGCCGTCGTCGTTCTCGAAGAAAAGCGAAACTTCGGCGATGTTCACCGGACGGCGCGCCGAGGATCCCTGGAAGATCACCTCTTCCATTTTCGCGCCTCGCAGCGCGCGCGCTCTTTGCTCGCCGAGCACCCATCGAACGGCATCGGAGACGTTCGATTTTCCGCAGCCGTTAGGACCGACGATCGCTGTCACTCCGGGCTCGAACACGAGCTCGGTGTCATCAGCGAATGATTTGAATCCCTGAAGCTCGAGCTTTGTGAGACGCACTAACGCATTCTCCCGGTCTTGTACACGAGAACTGGCGTAAGACCCGCAACTCGCAGCGCTGTCGCTGCAAGAGTCGATTCATCAGGGGTTACGAACGCGCCCGCATAGATTCGGGCGCTGCCATCGGTTTGTCTCAGCGCGTACGCCTTAATGTCCTTTTCTGACAAGGCCTGAATTTTCTCTCGAATACGCGATGTCATTCCGGCTTGCGCAGGGATGCTGTCGATGAGGAGCGCGAGCGGCGCGCGGAGAACTGCTTCGCCGGAATCGGGAAGTGCTCGGCGTCGACGCAGGGTCGCCAGAAGCCTGTCAGCTTCCGTGCTGTCGTCATATACCCCTGCGTAGATCTTGTACCAGATAGCTTCTGTGTCTCCGATAGGCACGAGTGAGATTGTCGCCGCAGGCAGTGCTGAGCCGTACGACTTCATCTCTAAGTTAGCACCTTCGAGCGTATTCGATGCAGAAATGAATACAGAAAATTGTGGAGCGCTCGCGGAATCTCCCGGGTTCGAGGCGGTCACGACAGGCCGGCGGGGCTGAGCCGAATCGACGGCTGCCGAGTCGGCAGGTGCGATTGCCTGCTCGGTCGGCTCTTCCTTCGACGAGCGACCAATCAGCGCGCCGGCTGCAATTCCAACTGCAAGCAGCGCTGCCGCGATCAATCCAATGCGACGAAGGGGCAGCTCTTCTTTTTTCGGTGCGAGATCGATCTTCGGTGGAGCGACAATCGCCGGATGCGGAATCTTCGCGAGAATGTTCGCAGCAGGTGCGCTGTCGAGACGCTGGATTCCGACGAGCACAATGCCGTCGACTTGCGCAGCGAGGTTCGAGAGACCCGGCGCGTTCGACGGCACCACTAGAAGAAGGAGCTCATCTGCAGTGGCGAACTCAGAAGCGAATCTTGTCCAGCGAGGGCTGCTGAGAATTCGTTCTGCCGCGGGTGACTCCGTTCCGCTCGGCATTACATAAAAGTTCTTCGCGCCTTCGACTTCACGTGCGATTCTTACGAAGGACGTGCCAAACTCGAAGCTGTCGTACACGCCATGCGGATCGTCGTCCCTGGTGAGAGACTGAAGCGGCGGCGTGTCGCCACCGAGGTCGGCAACCATCACCAGGCGGTGCGCGCTCTCGCTCAACGCAATCCCAATCGCAGCGTGCGCTGCGGCGATGATGTCGTCCGAGGTGACGATCACCGAGGAGAATCCGCGCAGGGCAACAGCTGCCTGTCTGCCGGCTCCTTCGTAGGCTCCGCCAGGCGGCCGCAACGCAGGCGCCGTCAACGCGATTCCTCGTAAATCCAGTACTGTCTCTTCGAGTCCCGTCCTATCCGGTCTGCTTCTTCGCGCGATGTATAGGGTCCGAGCACCACACGATAAAGGGTGGTCGATCCCGATTTTGACGGCACGACTCTGGGCTTCATTCCGTTCACGACGATACTCTGGGCAGTTTCGGTTGCCTTCTGCTCTGACAGCACTGCCGCGAAGGATACCATATACCCGCGCTGTGCGGCCACTTCCGGAGGAAGCGGCAACATTGTCGGGGTCGCATCCCTGAGCGGGGGCGACGGAATGCTGTCGTTATGGGCAGCGGTTGAATCGGCTCTGATGATGCTGTCGCGCGTTTCGAAAGTGACCGGGCGGTCGAGCTCGGATGCGCGCGGACGAAAGCCATTCCAGGCCACGAAATACCAGAAATCCTTCGCGCCGCCGGCGATTGTCGCTTTCACTGCGAGCGTCGATTCGTCGATGAGCGCGACGTCCTCCCCGAGCGCCGTGGCAATCGACCGTCCAGGAGCAAAACCAGGGAGATCCGCTCTCCACTCCGTTGCGATGGATCCGTTCACCTTGTCGCTTCCAATTCCAATCACCCACACTGAATCGATGTTCGCCTCGGGACGAGCCAGGATGTATTGACCGAGCGGATCCATTCTCAGCTCTGCCACGGGACCGGGTAGATCGACTGATTCAGCAATCGCCTCGGAATATCGATCGACCACCGAGAGCTTGTTGTCGCCTTCGAGCGCTACATAAAGACGATCACCGCTGGGAGTCGGAACTATTGATTGAACAGGCTTTGCGAGGCGGACGCTTTTTACCGGAGTGAGATCACGCGTGCGAACGCCGATGAGACCGGAGTCGACTGCGAAATAAAGGCGATCACCTACCTGCGCGTGAACTTTTGAAACCAGGGGAAGTGAAGCGACCTGGACCACTTCGTCGTCGGTAGGCTGGATCAGCCAGAGACTGGTTTTTCCATTTTCAGTTCCCGCGATTACGACTGATCCATTCTGCTGCGGGAATAACGTCGACGCAGGGGAAGGGGGCTCGAAGGCCCAGTCGCCCGCGGGAGTGATGCGAACGAGGCCACCTTTCGCCGTTATTCCATAGATATCGGAGCCATTTGCGCTCGACAGTGAAGCGAGCTTTTCCTTCGATGCGGTCCGCACCTCGCCAGCCCGCAAGTCGAGTCGCCGCGGCTGACCTTTGTCATCTACGAAAGATAGAACGCCGTAATCAGCATCGAACCCGAGGATGCGTGTGACGGGAGGCGCGCCTTCGACTTCAGTTACAACCGAGTCGAGTCGCGGATAGATGTAGGCCCGGGCCGTGCCGCCTGCGCGAGGAATGCGGAGGACTACCTGATCGGGACCGCGCGGTGCTGAGGCAGCTGGAGCACTGGGAGAGGCCTGCCGCTCGCCCTTGCAGGCGAGCGCGGCAAGCGTCAGCCCCAGCAGGCTTACTTTAGAAACTCGGGCCCAGCGAGAAAGTCCAGTTCGGCTTACGGCTTCCGTCAGGTTTATCGAGCGGTATCGCGTAATCCCATTTGAGGATCGCGAGGTTGAAAAGATTCACGCGAATACCCGCACCATAACTGCGGATTGGGTAGCGTTGGAGCGTGAAATCATAATCGTCCGGCTTGGAGAGCGAAACCGTCTGGCCCTTGCTCCAGGCAAGTCCCGCGTCAAAAAACAGAAGACCTTCGATCGGAGGCAGACCCACCGGCAGCGAGCCGAGGTCGAATCTCCGAACAAGCGGGAAGCGAATCTCGGCGTTGGCCACCATGACGCGGCTTCCAACGAGCTGCTGCGTCTCGCAAGTCGAGCCGCCGCCGATATACCCGGTGCACTCGTATCCGTAGAAGTTTGCCTTGTCGTACCCGCGAACGTACTCGGGACGCCCGATGTATTTCGGGAATGCATCCTCGTTGCGTCCAACCGAAGCGCTCCCAAGGAACCGTGTTGCAATTGTGATCGTGTTGAAGATGATCGGATCGTATCGGCGATAATCCGCGAGATATTCGACCCAGCGAAGATTTCCGACTGACGGCGAGACCTGGAAGCGATAGCGGCGTCCAATCACCGGCGCAGTGTATCCGAACAATGTGTTGTCCGAGACGTACGCGACCGATGGCGAGAAGAAGTTGTACGCCGGCGCGTTTGCGACGTCGTTGATCTCAGGTGCGGTGCAGCCGTTGAAGTAGCAGTCCTGGCTCAGCGCGATAATCGAGCGGCCGATGCTGTTGAACTGTGCACCGGTTTCGAATCGAGTGAAGCGATTGAGAGGATACTGCGCTGTGAAGAACGCGTTGCGCAGCACATAGCGTGTGTAGAACACACTGTAGTGGATGCTGCCATCAGGATTCTGCGACGGCTGTTCGCCATTCTGCGGCAGGAAGACCGGCTGCTGATAAGCGCCAGTCGTGTATTGCCAGCGGTGACTCAGGTTCGCATACGCCGCGAATGCGCTCGCATCTCTCAGCTGCCCATAAACAGCGGCAGACAGAGCAATCTGGTGATTGCTCAGAAGATCACTGAGAACGATTGTCGTTCCGCCGGAGAATCCACTCAAGCCGTACTGATTTCCCGTTCCGTACCCGACTTCAGGCTGCGCGATGTAATCAGGCTTGAACCCGACTGAATATTTGTAATCGCGGAATCTTGTCGTGTCGGGCAGAGCAAAATCGGGATTTGAATTCAGAGCAGCAACTGTGGTTGCCTCGAACTGGTTCGCCGCTGCTTCACCTTTGGACAGCGCAGCTGAAGGACGCGATCCCGAAGGAGCGCGGTACGTCGAAGACTGATTCACGGATTCTGCGATTCGTCTCACTGAATCCTGCGGTGTCATTACAACAACGGGAGCAGGAGTGGTCAGCGCAGGGACGTTCATCACGAGCGCTGTCGACGTCGCACCCTGGCCTGTGAATGCAGCCCGCTTCAACGCACGCGGATTGTCAGTTGCCCAGACAGTGTAGTCGCCATTCTCATAGTACGTGAACGCTATTCTGTCGGCGCCTCGCGACCATGTCAGTGCAGGACTGTACTCGGTGATCGCGGAAATTCCGCCAATCACGTTCGTCAGCTGATACTGCAGCTTGTCATTCATGTCGTACAGGAAGACGTTCTGCACGCCTGTCCTGTCGGAGATGTAGGCAATCGACTGTCCATCCGGCGCCCACACGGGATTGAGATTGTGTCCGGCCTGTCCGGGTACGACTTCGATCGCTCCGGTCTGTGGATCGATGAGTGCCACCTGCCACTTCGCGAATTGCAGTCGAGTGATGTCTGTTGGCGGTGCGCGATCAGTTGCAAACGCGATGCGCTTTCCATCGGGTGACCAGCTCGGCTGCAGATCTCCGTAGAGATCGTTCGTCAGCTTGCGAAGATTCTTTCCGTCGGAGTCGATGATGTAGAGATCAGTCACTCCACCCTGCGTTCCGCTGAAGACAATCTGCTTGTCATCAGGTGAATAGGACGGACCGGTCACTGCGTCGAGCGGAAGATCGAGACGCTTTCTAACGCTCCTCGACGGAATGTCGAGCAGATAGAGTACGTCCTTACCCTGGCGCTGAGCGGTGAACGCAAGCGTCTTCTCATCGTTGGAGAACGCGCTCTGGGAGTAAAGCAGGCGCAGCTCTTCGAAATCAGGATTGAGCGTGCTCTTGATCAGGCGCTTGATTCGCTCGCCAGTGTGAGCGTCGCCGAGCCACAAGTCGATGAACAGCTCGCCGCGCTTCTGGTTTCCGTTGGAGAGAAACGCCACATACTTGCCGTCATTAGAGAGAACAGGAGCAAGGAAGATCTCGCCGCCTGATTTCTTGTGAGTGAGAAGAGGCTGCGCGAATGTCTGCGGCCGCTGGTACTGCGAGGCGACAGGCAGATACTGCGATTGAACTGCTTCTCTCCAGGCAGCGCCCACGTCTGTCAGCGGCAGTCCGAGCTCGCGCATGAACGCCCTCTCGACTCCAACCGCGGGCGTGTTGCGAAGAATCTCTCCGATCGCAGCATCGCCCCAGCGCTCGCCTACATACTGCCAGAACGATTCACCAAAGCGATACGGGAAATATTTGTCAGGCCTTTCCGTCATCTGCTTGATCGTGGGGATATTTCCCGCAACCGCAGCGTCTCTCAGCCATCCTGCAGTGAGCGGATGACTTGGACCGATCGACAGATACTCCGCCATTCCTTCCATGAACCACAGCGGCGGATTCACACGCTCGAGCGTCTGCTGTCCTGCGCCGGCTCTGCCGCGCGCGAAAATATCGTACTGAAACTCGTGCGTCATTTCGTGCGCGAGAACGTGCTCGAAGCTTCCCAGATCGCCGGTGAAGGGAAGAATGAGGCGATGACGTCCTGCTTCAGTCACACCGCCGGTTCCTTCGCCAAGATCGCCGGTGACGTTGTTCTGCCCGAAGTCAGCGCGCGACGAGAACAGAATGATTGGTTTTTTTTCGCGGAATTGATGTCCAAGAACTTTCGACAGGCGGGCGTATGAGCGCTCAGCCATGCGGGCAGCGGCGGTGACTGCTGCTTTCTCTTCGGGATAGTAGTGAACCAGAAAGTGCTCAGTCTCGAGCACGCGCCACTTGAAGTGCTTGTACTGTACCTGGTTCTGCCCGAAGTACTGTTGTGCTTCGAGTCGTGGTGCACCGAGAAGCAATACGCTGAGGGTCAGCAAACGCACCGCTTTCATTTTCCCGCTCCTGATCGTTAGACGATTGGCACTACTTCAGCATCGCTCCACAGCCGCTCGATCTGGTAGAATGACCGAAGCGTCGGATGAAAGATGTGCACTACAAAATCGACAAAGTCGAGCAGCACCCATCTGCCCTGCTGAACACCCTCGACATGGTGTACCCTTACGCCTTCCTTCTTGAGCTCGGTGATGAGGTGCTCACCAATCGCCCTCACGTGAGTATCGGACGTGCCACTGGCAATCACGAAATAGTCGGTCATGTCAGTCACGCCAGTCAGGTTCAGCAGGACGACGTCGTTTGCTTTCATGTCGAGGCACATGCTGGCGGCGCGCATCGCGGCGGAGGCAGGCTCGCGAGCGGGTGTAGCAGGGGATAACGAGGTGGCCATTCGGCTCCGTTGACTTTGTTTACCTTGAGCGCTTGTCGCGCGCCACTACAATATCATAGCGGCGCGCTAAAGGTTCCGTTACTGGCGTCATTTGCATTTCATACGCCAGTCCGGGGCGACTACTGCTTGATGACCCAGACTTTGATTTCGGGGTGGACGTCGGCGTGCAGGCGAATCGGGACGCGATACACTCCCAGTGCCTTGATCGGCTCCTTGAGATCGATCTGACGCCTCTCGACGTCGTATCCCTGCTCGGCCAGCTGCTGCGCGATGTCGGCAGAGGTCACTGACCCGAAGAGCTTTCCTTCCTCGCCTACGCGTGCGGAGAAAGTGAGCGATACCTGCTCGAGCTTCGTGGCGAATTCCTGCGCCGATCCGCGGCGAGCTTCCTCGGCGGCCTCGAGACGCTGACGCTCCTGCTCGATTCTCTTCTTGTTGCCAGGCGTTGCCTCGTATGCGTAGCCGCGGGGAAGAAGAAAGTTGCGGGCATAACCGGGTGACACTTTCACGATGTCGCCGGGATGACCGAGCTTCTCCACCGCCTGTCGAAGAATGACTTCCATTGTTGCTGTCCAGTTGAAAGGTGAATTACTGCGATTTTGCCTGCGCTCTGGTTCTGAGATCGAGCCACGTATCTCCAAGCCCGAGCCCGAATGCGAGCGCCGCTACCAGTGGCCACGCGAGAAGAGCGAGTGCAATCAGCATGAACGTCATCACGCGAGTACGTGACATCCATGCGAGAATTCCCATCCCGCGAAGCGTATAGAGTATTCCAAAAAACAAGAGAAGGTTGAGACCGGCATTTCTTCCTTCCTGAAACGCGGGAAGAAGAAATATCGATGCGCCAACTGCGACTCCCCACACCAGCTGATCGTTGAATCGAAAATCCCGCAGCTTTCCCAGCTGCGGCCCGATTGCAACGTTGCTCATGCGGTGAAACAAAGCCCATCCAAGTCCCATGGCCGCCAGTGACTCGAGTGCGAGCAGCGCGGGAACCATCATCGACGACCATTTCGGCATTGCAGCAAGGTACGCTTCGTTTTCTTCGTTGACCCGCTTGAACGTCGGCGAGCTGTCGACGAGTGCCTTCCATCCCGGCTGACCGCTCACTTCGCGAAGCTTCGCGAGCGACTGGTCATTCCTGCGGTTGAACTCACTCGTCATCGCGTTCGAAATGCGAGTCGGTCCGCCCGGCGAGACGAGAACCAGGGCAAACCCTAATGCTGTCGACACTGCGAGCGCAGACAATGCGCGCGGAAAAAAATGCTCCGTCACTGCAATGATGCTCACCAGTCCAAAGCTTGCCGCAAGCAACAGTGTCCATCCGCGTGCGAGCCAGTTGTACGGACTGTCCGGCGGTCCTGCTGGCGAAATAAGAACGAATGCCGCGATTCCAATCCACAGAATCGCGAGTACAGCCCGCCCTCCGTTTCTCCAGGCCACAATGGAGCACGCGGCGACCATCACCACGAGCAGCATTGCTGTCTGCTCGATCGGCATGAGGACGCGCAATGCGGGCACCAGAGGCGCAAACACAAACGCCACAAGACCGATTGCGAGCCGCCGCCACGATCCCCGCGTCGGAGCCGGTGCGGCGGCGATAGCGGTCATCCTACGCGGTGTGTCCCTTGAGATACGGGATGATCGCGAGATATCGAGCACGCTTGATTGCAGTCGAGAGCTGGCGCTGATGACGCGCGCAGGTGCCGCTCAGCCGGCTGGGAAGAATTTTTCCCTGGTCGGTGATGAAGCGGCCAAGAGTGCGGTCGTCCTTGTAGTCGATCCAGCGCACTCGTCCCTCGCAGAAGGGACAGCTCTTTTGCGGTCTTCTCATTGTCATTTAATCCTCGTCGTCGTCATCATCGTCGCCACGTCGCGCTGCCTGCAGCGCGATCTCTTCGTCACTCAATGCCGGTGCACCCACTTCGTGCTCATGAAGCGTGATGAGATAGCGAATGACGCCTTCGTCGAGCTTGAGCGCGCGCTCGTATTCGGGCAGAACGTTGGGTTCCGCCGAAAAGCGCGAGACTACGTAGTAGCCGTTTTCCTTGGAGCCGATCGAGTAGGCGAGCTGGCGCCTGCCCCAATGGCTTGTTTCAGGCTGCTCGGCGCCGCCGAGCAGGCCATGAAAGCGGGTGAGCTTGTCGTTGATTGCGGCGTCTTCGAGAGTGGAATCGAAGATGTACACCGCCTCGTAATTCCGAGACATCGGTAGGCAATCCTCCTTGTGGTCCTGTTTCCGCCCCCCGCTGGTTGCCGGAGCGGGAGGAAGGTGTGAAGGCCGTCAATCGGCCGTTTTCGTGAGTCCTGAAACCTATCGAGGTGGGGAATCCAAGTAAACGGGATTACAGAATAACCTCTGCGCAAATGTCGATCGGCGGAGTGAGACCCGACACGCAAACGTTGGCCACAAGATGGCCCCCTACGCGCGCCGACGCGCATATCAGAGCACCGCAGCACTGATCATCAGTCGCGCAGCCGTGACACGCCTGGAAGCAGCTTCCTGCTTGTGCAGATGCGTTAATCGACACGATTCCCGGAATCGCGGCAGCGATCGCTCCTGTCGCGGCGAGCTTTTTCAACACGTCACGCCGATTCACTCTCTGACCGGGCATGCTATCTACGGTATCACTCACCAGATCTGCGTTTCTCAGCTCCTCCACCGAGAGCTCCAGGAGTACGCCGCTCTCGCTCACATCGCTCAAGCTGCCGATTTCATCCCTTGCGCGACTCCAGGACCAGCCACCCTCCACCATCATCTCGAACACCCGGGCGGTCACTGCATCGAGAAGATGAACCTGGTGATCTCGAGGGTCATACACCAGCAGCTGGCCGTCGAGGCGATGCGTCAGCAAGCCTGGTGAAACCTCCGGTAATGATTTCTCACTCATTAGATGGTGTCCAAAAAGTTTCTCCAGCATTTACGCGGCTGCTACGGTTTTGCGTTACTGTGCGCTACGATAATTTGGATTTAAATCGATAAGACAGGTGTTTATGAAGTGTAAATACTTACTGCCGGCTTTGTTAGTCGCCGCTCTTTCGGCGTGCGGAGGCGGAAGCTCGATCGGCGGCCTCGATGCCGAGGCAACGTTCCGGTTTGCACTCACGCAAAGCGCTGAAGTACCTGCACCCAAACCCACTACTGCCTCGGGTATTGCGCAGCTCATCATCTATCCTGAAAGGATCGATTACGAGCTGACGGGCACCTCGATCATTGGCGTGACGATGGCGCACATACACAATGGGGTTCCCGGAGTTGCGGGACCAATTGTGGTGACGCTTTACAATCAGGCTGCAAGTGGAGCAATCAACGGAGTGTTCGCGAAGGGATCGCTCACATCCGCAAATCTTCCGGCGAATGTCACTCTCGCTTCACTCAAGACGCTGTTGCTGAGCGGCAACGCATACGTGAACGTGCACACGACTGCAAACCCAGCTGGGGAGATCCGCGGCCAGGTGCAGTGACGCGTTACGAGTTAGACGTTGAATCGGAAAAGGAGTACATCGCCGTCCGCGACGATGTACTCTTTTCCTTCCGATCTCACTGAGCCTTTTTCGCGAGCGCCTTTCCAGCCATCGCTCGCAACGAAATCGTCGTAGGCAACTGTCTCGGCGCGGATGAATCCGCGTTCGAAATCAGTGTGAATTACAGCAGCAGCCTTGGGTGCAGTGTCGCCGCGATGAATTGTCCACGCGCGCACTTCCTGCTCGCCGGCAGTGAAGTACGTGTGCAGCCCGAGCAGATGATAGCCGGCGTGAATCACGCGATCGAGCCCTGCCGACTCGAGACCCAGTGACGACAGGAACTCCTTGCGATCGTCCGGCGGAAGCTCCGCGAGCTCAGCTTCGATCTTGGCAGAGAAGGGAACCACTTCGGCATGTTCGCCGCTTGCCTTCACTGCATCGCGCAGAGCACGCAGGTGCGGACCTTCGTCTCCATGCAGCTCGCTGTCAGTGACATTCGCTGCGTAGAGAACAGGCTTCGCGGTGAGCAGTGACAGTGGTGCGAGTACTGCAGCTTCTTCCTGAGAAAGTTTTGCTTCCCACAATCCGCGACCTTCCTTGAGAAACTCGTACGCTTTTTCGAGGACTGGAAGTTCTGCTGCTGCGTCCTTGTCGCCAGTGCGTGCAGTTCGGCGTGTTTTATCCAGCCGCTTTTCCAAGGCGGAGAGGTCGGCAAGTGCGAGCTCGAACTCTATCACTTCGCGATCGCGTACGGGATCGACCGCGCCCATCACGTGCGTTACGTCTTCGTCCTCGAAGCATCTCACCACGTGCACAATTGCATCGGTCTCACGAATGTTCGCGAGAAACTTGTTGCCGAGTCCTTCGCCTTCTGCCGCACCTTTGACAAGTCCGGCGATGTCGACGAATTGAACTACGGCAGGAACAACTCGCTTGGGCTGAACGATGTCAGCAAGCTTCGCAAGTCGATCGTCCGGCACTTCAACCATGCCGACATTCGGCTCGACGGTGCAGAACGGATAGTTGGCTGCCTCTGCTTTCGCAGCGGTCAGCGCATTGAACAGTGTGGACTTCCCTACATTCGGTAGCCCGACGATTCCCAGCTTGAGCATCTATTCTTCAGCGCGGTTAAATGCGTTCATGGCGCGCTCGGGTCCCTCGCGCAGCCAGGTTTCAATTGCCGATCCAATTTTTGGAATCAGCTCCAGTATGTCGTCGCGCTCATCGCGCGCAAATGGCGCGAGCACGAAATCGGACAGGCCTTCGTAAATATTCCTGCGCTCTTCGCTCGGCCCCACGCCGATGCGGAGCCGTGCGTACTCCTGATTTCCAATCGCGGTTTCGATGCTGCGCAGTCCATTGTGGCCGCCGGCACTTCCGCGCGAGCGAATGCGAAATCTTCCCACAGGAAGTGCGACATCATCGACAACGACAAGAAGATCTTTCGGCGCTGCCCAGAAAGGACGTCGCAGATAGTTCCTGAGAACGTTGCCGCTGAGATTCATGTAAGTGTGCGGCTTGATCAGTCGCACGCGTGATCCCGCGACAGCCGCGTTCGACACCATTGCTTCGCCGTCGCGCTTCCATCCGTCGAAATGCCAAACGTCGGCCAGGTGGTCGAGGACCCACCAGCCGACGTTGTGACGTGTTGCCTCGTATTGTCGCCCGGGGTTTCCGAGCCCGAGAATAACCTTCACCGGTTATTCGCGGATTACTTCTCTGCGCCTTCGTCCTCGTCCGGCTTCTTGGCGCGGATGACTTCCGGCTCAGCAGCCGCTTCGGTCTCGGTGCCTTCAACCGGCGTCTCCTCGATGACTGCACGCGGAGCGGAGACAACGCAAACCGATGCGTCGCCGTCGTCGAGGACTTCAACGCCTTCCGGCAGCTGCAGGTCGCGAACGTGAACCGAGGAGCCGATCGTGAGCTTTGTCACGTCGACTTCCACGTGGTTAGGAATGTTCGCCGGATCGACTTCGATCTCGAGCTCGCGCATTGTCTGGTCCAGCATTCCGCCATCCATGCGAACTCCGTCAGGAACTCCCATGAGAACAATCGGAATGCTGACGCTGATCTTTTCACCAGCGACCAGCTCCTGAAAATCGACATGCAGGATCTGTCGCTTGAACGGATGCCGCTGGATCTCGCGAATCAATGTGCGCGACGGTTTCCCATCGATATCGAGATCTATGACGGTGCTTTCCGCCGAGATGTGGTCGAGAAGCTTCTCGAGCTCACGCGTGTTGATTGAAAGTGACAAGGGATCGCGGCCGTGACCGTATACGATCGCCGGCACGCGGCCTTCGCTTCGCAGCTTGCGAGCGGTTCCCTTGCCGCCATTGTCCCGCGCGCTCGCGGAAAGATTTGCTGACGCCATTTCCTGTTACCTCTATCCCTCGAAAAGCGAGCTCACCGACTGCTCGCTGTGTATGTACCTGATTGCCTTCGCCAACAACTCACCGACTGACAGCACCTGGAGCTGCGGAAACCGCTTCTCCTCGGAAATGTTCACGGTGTCGGTCACCGTGACTTCCTTGATCGGCGCATTGCTCAGTCTTTCGACTGCGGGGCCCGAGAGCAGCGCATGCGTCGCGCAGACGTACACATCATTCGCGCCAAGCTGCTTCAGCGCGCGCGAGGCTTCTGCGACCGTCCCCGCTGTATCGATCATGTCGTCGGTGAGAATGCAATCTCTCCCTTCGACTTCACCAACAACGTTCACAACTTCACTCTGATTCGGGCGAGGACGCCGCTTGTCGATGATGGCGAGCGAGCCATTCAATCTCTTCGCGAATCCTCTCGCCATTTTCGCCGAGCCAACATCGGGCGCGACGATGACGACGTCGTGCAGATTCTTCTTTCTGTAGTGCGACACGAACACCGGCGCGGCGTAGAGATGATCGACTGGAATGTCGAAAAATCCCTGGAGCTGGTGCTGGTGGAAATCGAGACCCACCACGCGGTTCGCTCCGGCTGTGACGATCATGTTCGCCACAAGCTTTGCACCGATTGCTACGCGCGGCTGGTCCTTGCGGTCCTGCCTCGAGTAGCCGTAGTACGGCATCACACAGGTAATGCGCGCAGCCGACGCCCGTTTTGCCGCATCGATCAGGAGCAGAAGCTCCATGATGTTCTCGGCCGGCGGATTTGTCGGCTGCAGAATGAAAACGTCATTGCCGCGGACGTTTTCGTCTATGCGGACGAAGATCTCACCGTCAGCAAACCGGTTGATCGTCAGTCTGGCCGGCTCCACTCCGAGGGATCTGGCTATCTCCTCGGAAAGGGCATGGTTACCCGACCCGACGAGAAGCTTTACTCCATGACTCGGTACGGATAGTCCGTCCATGCCGCAATAGCCTTTAAAGTTAAGGGAACAAGGGGGTTAGTTCAATTGCCCCCGGTGGATTCGAACCACCATTACCGGATCCAAAGACCGGTGTCCTGCCATTGGACGAGGGGGCAAGCAGACGCGCTAAAGCTAGCCGACCCTAACAGGCTGAACAACGTCGATAGATGTGCTCGTTGTAGCTACTCGAGCACGATGCTCCTCTGGAACCCTCGAATAATTCGGCGGAGAATCGAGAACACCGAAGACCGTCGACCCTGAGCCCGTCATCTGCGAGAAGATCGCGCGCGAGCTCCTGAGACGATCGAGATACTCCCGCATCTGCGGATACCGCGCAATTACCGGCGCCTCAAAATCGTTGCGCGCAAAACTCGCAATCGACGCCCACGTGCTCAGATCCAGCTCATCGATCATCAGCGGGTCTGACAGGTCACTGGATTCATCCATGAGACCTTGCGCTTCTTTTTTTCGCGCGCGATCCTCATCCAGCCAGCGATATGCATCGGCAGTGCTGACGCTGAACTCGGGACTCATCAGCAGGATGTCACATCGCTGCAATGGCGGCAGAGAGACCATTCGCTCTCCGCGCCCCCATGCGAGCGCCATCACCGCGCTGCTCGTCAAAAAGGGAACGTCAGATCCAATCTTGTGCGCGAGATGCAGCAACCCCGGGAGTTTAACCGGATCTGGTGAAAGCGAATTCAACGCGCGGAGAACAGCAGCGGCATCAGCGCTTCCGCCACCGAGACCAGCCCCAACAGGAATCTTTTTTGTCAGCTCAATGCGGAAACCGCTCGGCCATCGCGCGTGCTCGGCGTACGCTTGAGCTGCGCGCCACGCGAGATTCGATTCCGCTGGTCCCGTGTCGTTTCCGTCTACGTCCAGCGTTCGTTCCCGTGGAGTGATCTCGATCGCGATGTCATCGCTCAAGTCGATGCGATGAAAGATTGTCTCGATCGAGTGATAGCCCGAGTCTTCTTTCGCCAGAACACGCAGATGCAGATTGAGCTTCGCCTGCGCGGCGATCCGCACCTGCGGTCCGTTCACGACGTTGCCTCGCGCGCTGTGTTGATCTCACTCAGGTGAAGACCGAGCTTCACGAAATACCAGAGTCCGATCACCGTGATTGGAATGAAGCTGAGAATGTGGAATCCAATCGCCCAGCTCGTCGCCTGCGTTGCGCCAACTCCATAAATGGCGAGTCCGACAGTCGCGAACTTCTCGAACACTCCAAAAAATCCCGGCGCTGATGGAAGCGCTACGCCCACCGCGATGAGGGTCTGGAGAAAGAGCGCGGCGGAAAAGGGAAGCGCTAAACCAACTGCCTTGAAGCCAAGCCAGAATCCGAGCGCGTTGAGCAGCCAGTGAGCAACGGTCCAGCCGAGTACCGCTGCGAATCGCGCCGGACTTCGGAGCACACTCAGTCCTTCACTGAACTTGAAGAGCACACTCTTTCCGCGCTCCTCGAGAACCGGAGAAATTCTCCGCGCGAAAATCTCGAACGCTCTCACGAGCTGCTTTGGAAAAAACGCCAGAGCGTACAGCGCAATCAAAAGCAGAACGACAAGTACTATCGATCCCTGCGCGATGTGGCCAAGCGATTGTCCCGCTACTTGTGCCTCTCGCGGGAATGCGGGATCGAGAAAAGCGGCAACCGCCAGAAGAAGAAGCACCAGCATGTCGAAAAGCCGATCGACAGCGAGTGACGCAATCGACGTCGCGAACGGAACTGCAGTCTGCCGAGTGAGCGCGTAAGCGCGAACGATCTCTCCAGCGCGTGCGGGAAAGATGTTGTTCGCCATCATTCCAATCGCAGTCGATCGCCAGAGAGCACCGAAAGGCTGATTGGGTGCGACAGGCTGGAGAATCGTTTTCCATCTTCGCGCGCGCAGCGGAAAAATCAGAGTCGCGCAAAGAGCGGCGCCGAGAAACAGCGGAATGCTCGCGTTGGAAAGCTCCTGCCACACGCGCGCAATCGAAACGTCGCGCAATGTCCACCAGAGAAGCACCGCACTGAGTGCGATGCCGATGGCGCTGCGCCAGCTTGGCTTCAATTCCTACTCAGTGGCAGCGAGTGCAACGAGATCGAGCAGCTCCTCGATTTGGTCAGGTGCCTGTGCAGTACCCGTTGCGACAATTTCCTCGCGAACCTCGAGCGCGCGCACTAGCGCGGCATGTCCGCGATAGAGAAGCGAGTCAATACCAACCGCCGGCGTTGGTCGCGCCGGTGTCTTTCGCCGCACCGCTCCTGAAACTGCGCCGAGCTGAATGATGCTCGTGTCTAGCAGCTTTCGAAGCTCCTGACCGCGCACCGGAGCGGATGGAAACCCGGCTCGCACCACGTGCGGACCTGGTCCATCGAAGAAAAGGCTGGAGATCGGAACAAGCTCTTCGCTCATTGCATCAAATCTCGGCTTTTGATCGCGCTTCGTCCATCGCCCTTCGCACTTCGCGCACGGCTTCAACCAGACCGACAAAAATTGCCCGGCTCACAATCGAATGTCCGATGTTGAGCTCTTCGATCTCCGGGATCGCGGCGACTGCTCCGACGTTCCGCACAGTCAATCCATGTCCTGCGTGGACCGCGATTCCACCGCTCGCTCCGTTTCGCGCTGACTCCCGCAGCGCTTTCAATTTCCATGGATTATCCGTGTCATTAGCATACTCGCCTGTGTGCAGCTCGATCGCATCTGCTCCAAGCTTGATCGATCGCTCCACAGCCTGCGGTGTGGGATCGATGAACAGACTCGTGCGAATTCCTGCTCCCTTGAGAGCAGAGATCGCGTATTCGACGCGAGCGCTCTTGCGGAACAGATCGAGACCGCCTTCGGTAGTAACTTCTTCGCGCTTCTCTGGAACGAGTGTGACCTGCTGGGGTCGAATCCTGAGAGCGGTTGCAATCATCGGCTCAGCGCATGCCGCTTCGAGATTGAAGTAAGTCGTGACAGCAGTTGCGAGAGCTTCGACATCTGCGTCCTGAATGTGTCTTCGGTCTTCGCGCAGGTGCGCGGTGATTCCATCTGCTCCCGCGAGCTCGCACATCGCGGCGGCTTCGACGGGAGACGGCTCGACCCCGCGACGCGCCTGCCTCAGCGTCGCGACATGATCGATGTTCACGTAGAGGCGTAAATTTCTTGCTGCCATTCGTATCGCCGGTTAGGTTCGCACCAACAATTGTGGAGTACTTCGTGAAGAAGAGTCTCGTACTGCTATTCGTGCTCGCTGCCTGCGGGCCCAAAGTAAGCACTACAACAACAACCGCGCCCGTCGGTGCTCCGCCGGCGCCTGTGACCGCACCCGCGCCAGCTTCCAACGTCACCGGAGCGCCGTCTGCGCGCACTGCTGTGGAGCAGTTTCTGAACGCGGTGCATTCACAGGACATTCAGGCGATGTCGGTGATCTTCGGAACGAAGTCCGGGCCATCGCGCGACAACATGAATCGCGAAGAGCTCGAGAAGCGGCTTGTGATTCTCCAGTGCTACTTCAATCACGACAAATTTCGCATCATCGGCGAATCACCGGGAGAGAGCGGACACCGTGTTGTCGAGGCTGAGCTGACCAAGCAGGGAATTTCCCGCACGCCGAATTTCTACGCGATCCAGGGACCCCAGAGCCGCTGGTATGTCGACAACATGGAGATTGCAGCAGTAAGAGACTTTTGTCGCAAAGCGGGTACCTAACTACAGCAATCAGTCGTCAGCTTTCAGCAATCATCGAGGCCTGCCGGCGACCAGCAAACAGCAATGCGGTATACGTCGTGGGCTGGAAGCAGGCGGCTGGCAGCTCCAGCTGATCGCCGAAAGCTGACGACTGGCAGCGATCTTCATTCCGAAAGCTCTATCAATATTCCTGCGGTAGAAGAGGGATGAAGGAACGCAATCCGCTTTCCTTCAGCTCCCACTCGAGGTACCTCATCGATCAATCGTATTCCCGCATCACGACAGCGGGATAGTGCAGCATCGAGATCATCCACCGCAAAGCAGATGTGATGAATTCCCGGGCCTCGCTTTGCGATGAATTTTCCAATCGGAGTATTCTCGCTTTCCGGCTCGAGAAGCTCGACGAGCGATTCGCCCGCCTGAAAAGCCTCGATTCTGGCTCCGTCGGAATCGCTCAACTCGACAGGCTCGAGTCCGAGAATGTCACGAAAAAATGGAACCGCGGAGTTAAGCGCTTCCAGAGCAATTCCAACGTGAGCGATACGGACGCCATGGGGGGTTGATTCTTGCATTAGATTTCAATCCTCGGACTTCAAAACTAATCAGCAGAAGGCGGGCATGGCCCGGCCTTGCGAGGTGTTAAATGTCGAATGCTTACGAAGTGACGGACAATGATTTCGAGACGGAGATCGAGAAGCACGAAGGACTCGCGGTCGTCGATTTCTGGGCGACATGGTGCGGCCCGTGCCGAATGATCGCACCGGTTCTGGATCAGCTGGCTGTCGAGTACGCCGGCAAGGCGAAGGTTGCCAAGCTCGATGTCGACACCAACATCCGCACCCCCGCGCGCTTTCAGGTGCGCTCGATCCCCGCAATTCTTTTCTTCAAGGATGGAAAGCTCGTGGATCAGGTGATTGGCGCTGTGCCCAAGGCGCATCTCGAGACGAAGTTCAAACAGCACGCGGCCTGACGGCTGCGCGCTCAAGAGTTCGCAGAGGGGCTGACGCCCACGCAGAGCTAGCAGAGAAACAAAAATGGCCCAGTCGTCTGGAGCGCTCTACATCGTCAGCACTCCGATAGGAAACATGGGCGACATGTCCTACCGCGCGGTCGAGATTCTATCCTCGGCCGCGCTTGTCGTTGCAGAGGACACCCGCCACTCGCGAAGGCTGCTCGATCATTACGAGATCGACACGCGATGCGCTGCGTATCACGAGCACAACGAAGCGCGCGAAGCTCCGCGACTGGTGAAGCGACTTCAGGGTGGTGATTCGATTGCGCTCATCACCGATGCAGGAACTCCGCTTTTGTCTGATCCTGGCGGGCGTCTCGTTGCAGCCGCAATCGATGCAGGAATCGATGTCGTTCCAGTGCCCGGTGCATCCGCACTTCTTGCTGCACTGGTCGCATCCGGAATGGCAGGCGATCAATTCACATTCTTTGGGTTTCTTCCGCGCAAAGGCAAGGAGAGGTTGCGGGTGCTGACGGACATCATGCGTCTCAAGCACACCGCCGTGATCTACGAGTCACCATTGCGGGTCGCGGATACACTCGAAGAGCTTGCATCGGCGGGAGCGGGAGCTCGTCCCGCCGTTGTTGCGCGCGAGCTGACGAAAAAGTTCGAGGAATTCGCGCGCGGTTCTGTTGCTGATCTCGCTGCGCGCTTTGGCGGCGAGCCGGCGCGAGGAGAGATTGTGATTCTGATTGGCGCCGCTCCTGAGCAGCAGATTGACGAGAATACGCTTCGCGACGTCGCGCGAGAAATGCAAACCAGTGGTGTTTCTGCGCGTGAGATTCAGGACCGGCTCATGAATGAGCACGGCGCTTCGCGCAACGTCGCCTATCGTCTGGCGCACGAGGAGTGATTTCGTTTCCGGGCGTCAACCCCGAGCCCGCACTACTCGATCCCGACGACGTTGCTGACGATCTTGGACCAGAAGGCCCGGTTGCGGC